>CAZCBS010000022.1:0-22377 GCA_964496965.1 uncultured Bacteriovoracaceae bacterium | reverse complement strand
CTTAGGGAAAACCTGACTTTGAAAATTCATCCCGCTGACGCGGAGTCGGTCGAGATGCTCAAGCAGGGTTTGATTCAAAGTTTTTCTAGCCTGCGCAATCTGACGATTGAGCTCTCGGATCACGTGGAGGCAGGTGGATGCATTCTTGAGACGGAGTGGGGGGCCATTGATGCGAGTCTCCAAACGCAGCTCTCTCAGATCTTAAGCTCACTTGACGCAGCTAAGGGCACAACTCCATGAATTTCTCCTGGGATCAGGACCAAGCACTTCGAAAAATCTCTGGATGCCAACCGTATCTGGAAGCCGGTAAGATCAAAAAGTCTAGAGGGCTTGTCTTTGAAGCGCATCTGCCTGGCGCAGCAGTCGGGAGTCTGTGCCGAATCTTGAACGGCAAGGACCTTCGCTCTTCGCACGGAATCGATGCGGAAGTCGTCGGATTCAACGACAAGCGAGTCGTGCTCATGCCTTACGCTGATGCGGTTGGCGTCAGCAATGATAGCTTAGTCGTTTTGCGACGCGCGTCCTCGAGCGTTCCCGTTGCGAGCTGCTTGTTGGGGCGCGTGCTCGACGGTCTAGGAAATCCCATCGATGGCAAAGGGCCGCTTTTTCCCGAAGGAACGCAAACGATCGAGCGAAACCTTTACGATCTTCCGACTCATCCGCTGGAGCGCGAGGTGATTCGTGAGCCTTTGGATCTGGGAGTCAGGGCCATCAACGGTCTTCTGACCACTGGAAAAGGCCAACGCGTCGGCATCATGGCAGGCTCAGGCGTAGGTAAGTCAGTCCTTCTTGGAATGATGGCTCGGCATACAAGCGCCGATGTCAATGTGATCGCGCTGATCGGCGAGCGCGGACGCGAAGTGCGTGAGTTCATCGAGCGCGATCTCGGCCCAGAGGGCTTGAAGAGATCCGTGGTCGTCGTTTCGACCTCCGATAAGTCGCCGCTGCTTCGTATGCGAGGAGCTTTCTTGGCGACAACGATCGCGGAGTTTTTTCGCGATCAAGGGAACGATGTTCTTTTGCTGATGGACTCCGTGACTCGCTTTTGCATGGCTCAGCGGGAGATCGGCTTATCGATGGGCGAGCCTCCGGCTTCCAAAGGATATACTCCGAGCGTCTTCGCTCTTTTGCCGAAGCTTCTCGAGCGAGCAGGGATGGCGCCAGGCCAAGGCAGCATTACGGGCCTTTATACTGTTTTGGCGGATGGCGACGATATGGACGATCCCGTGGTCGACTCGGCTCGTTCGATTCTCGATGGGCATATCGTGCTTTCACGAAAAATCGCCCAGAAAAATCATTTTCCGGCAATCGATGTCCTGGCGAGCGCAAGCCGCGTGATGCGCTCGGTGATCAGCAAGGATCACGTTTCCTGGGCAGGCCATCTCCGCGAATGGATGGCAACCTACCAGCAAGCCGAAGACCTGATCAATATCGGCGCGTACGTTCGAGGCAGCAATCCGAAGATCGATCAAGCCATCGCTGTCCACGAGAAAATCACCGCGTTTCTCCGTCAAGGAGTGGAAGAGCGTTCGAACTTCGCGGACGCGGTCGGGCAAATGCATTCGATCGTGCGCAGCGCGGAAGCTTTTCAGGCATCGACACAGGGCTCGAATCCACAGGGACGTCGCTAGCTCAAAACTGCCTATCGGAAAAAAATTCGCGAAAAAGCGGCAAAACTTTCAGTCTATTTTTTTAAAATGCTTTGATTGAGAATTTTATTAATGCGTAAGTTTCGTTTCAAATTCGACACTCTTCTCAAGCAGCGCAAATCTCGCGAAGAAACCGCGATGCGCCAGCTCGCGGAAGCTCAACGCGCTTATCAGATCGAGCTTGCGAAGAAGTCGGAGCTCGAAAGCCAGCTTGAAAAAGGCCTTGTTCGACGCGAGCTGCTTGGGCAGTCGCCGGTATCGATCACCGAGTTCTTGATGGAGCAAGATTTCATCACGGGGACCAAGCAAAGAATCGTGCAAGCGCAGCAAGCCATCGTTCGCGCCACTCGCGGAGTCGAAAAAGCGCTTCGTACCTTTTTGCATTGCCGTCGTCAGACCAAGATGATGGAGACTTTGTACGAGAAGCATTACGTGGAATTCAAGCGCGAGATCGCAAGAAAAGAGGCGAAAGAGCTTGAGGACTTTGCGGTCATGCGGTCGCGATTGTCCGAAGAGAATTCGGAAGGGGAGGTCGCGTGAGCTCGAAGATCAGGATTCTGACCGGCCTCGCTACGCTCATGTTCATCGTTGGGCTTGTCTACGGAGCTTTGAGCGGAAGTCTCGCCATGAACGCGACCGCGGATGATTCGTCAGTGGCGAGCGAAGAAAGCGCCGAACAGACGGTGACTGCTTCTCGTGAAAGCGGAAGCTGCTTGAGCGATCCAAGCGTCTTGGACGAGATTCGTTCGCAGCGTGAAAGCTTGGCTAAGGCTCAGAAAGAGCTCGCCGCCAAGGAGCAAGAGCTGAAAGATCGCGAAAAGGCGATGGCCGAAGAGCTCAAGAAAGTTCAAGCCATTCGCGACGAGATCAATAAGACTGACGAGCTTCGAAAAAAGCAGAACGAGGAAAAAGTCGCCAAGGTGATTGAAACACTGGGCACGATGAGCCCGAAGGCATCGGCCAAGATGCTTGCCGAGCTCGACAACGCTCTCGCGGTCGAAGTCCTTGTCAAAATGGATACCGCGAAGCTCGCGAAAATCATGAATTTGCTCGACCCCAAGAGGGCGTCCGAGCTGACCGAAATTTTGGCCGGTGTGACCCGAGCCAAAACCGCGGCAAACGCTCCACGTGTGAGCCTTGCTTCGGCAGAGTCTGTCACCGGACGCGACGGCGCCCGAAATAATCCAAATCAGAAAGGAGGTGAAAACTATGATGGACAAAATCAGGACAATTCCAACAACTCCAGCAGTCGTAAGCCAAGCAGCGTTGAATCCAAAGGCGGCCTCGGCAACTTCCCCAAAGGGAAGTAACGAGGAACGTTCAAAGGTAGGCGCTGAGGATGCGTCGGCGACCGCATTCGCGGCCGCGATGCTTGCAGTAGGACAACCACCGGTTGCTCAACCGCAGGCAAAGACGATCAGTATCGAAGGCAAGGCTCTGGAAGCGAAGTCGTCAGCTGACACTACCGAATCCGTCGCTCCTGCGAGCTCAGGCAATTTGCCGAGCGCAGCAGTCGCAGGCAACATGCCTGGCGTGGCAAACTCAGCCACTCCAGAAATGATGCAGGCTAGGGCGCAGGCTTCGGCCGGCACGAACGCCGGGGTTATGGTCGCTGGACTCCAGCCGAAAAACCTTTCGTCGAATTTTTCGACGAACGGAACTTCACGCGCCGTGCTCGAGGGATCTCGCAGCATGAAAGAATGGGTTTTCGATGGCGTCGAAGGCAATCCAAACCTTCGCGCGCTTTTCGGAGCTCAGGCGGGTGCCCAAAAGGGTTTAGTGAAGGGCGGGGAGAATCTTTTAAACCAGGTTCAATCCGAGCAGCAGGTGAGAGGTGAGATGGCCTTGGGTACGGATCCGTTCGTACCCGCTCAGCCGATGACTTCTTCGCAGGAAAACTCGTTGATGCAAGGCAGTGGCGTGTCTCTTTCCGATATCGGTTCCAGTATGGGTTCCAGTAACGGATTAGGACATGTCGCTCTCGAGCGTTCGCAACCGAACGTCGTTCATGCCAATGGCAGCTCAGCTCTTTCGGGAGCTGAGTACCTGAGCACGCTTTCCATGTTGAAAAGTGGAGACGTGGGATCAGGCATGATGTCGCAAGGTGAAAGCGGAATGGGCTCGTTCGGACGAGAGGACGGAAAAGCAGGTCTTCGTGCCGGCGCTCAACTTGGGGACGCAAAGAAAACCAAGGTGACGATCGGTAGCGATGCAGGCTTTGATGCAGCGAGTGTTTCCGGTTCAGCGATGCTGAACGGTGCGAGAACGGAAGTCACCGGAAAGCCAGCCGAGGCGCAGAGCTTCGTGCAGGCTCAGGTAACGACGGGATCCATGGCGCAAGACCGGATCGCGTCGGCAAGCCTTGCCGGAATCAGCTCGAACATTCGTAACTTCACCGCTCAAGGCGGCGGAGAGATGCGTGTGAAGCTGCATCCGGAGAATCTCGGTGAACTTCATCTGCGCGTGGTGACCGATGGCAAGCAAGTCGGTCTCCATATCCAGGCTTCGGACGAGAAGGCCAGAAAGATCCTTGAAGAGAGCCTCAGCGATCTCAAGGACAGTCTGTCCAAACATCAACTGAGCTTGGGCCAAGTCGACTTCGCGGTCGGACAGGCGCAAGGAGCGTTCTCAAGCGAGATGGGCAGTGATTCGCGACAGAATCCAGCGCATCAATCGTTCTCGGCGTTCGGTGGAAACATGCAGGACATGATGAACGGCGGTGGTGATCGTTCCAACTCTTCAAACGGGTGGGCAGGAGCGCAAGACGGCTCCTCGGCTCGTGAAGGCTGGAACTCTTCTCCACTGAGGACGGCGACGCCAGGCGGCCGCATTGCGGCTCAAGCGGCTCGAGCGTCTTCTACGGGAATGAGCTCCGCAGGAGGAGTGGCAACCCGCAGGCTGGATATCAGGGCCTGATCGGTGTGTGATCTGATTGGGCACGGGGGTTCGCTCCCGTGCCTCATCGGAAAAATAGACACGCTTTAAGAAAGCAGGTTTGGAATGGCGCAGGGAATGGGAAATGTCGGAGCAGCGGCGGCAGCGGCTGCGGTTACCCAGGGATCGACCGTGAGCGGCGGAAGCTCGACTGGGTTACAGAAAGCTGCAACCGACCCGTCGACCGACCCGAAGTTTGGCGACGTTCTCAAGCGCATGCAGAGCCAATACGGCGCGAAGGTCGAGAAGCCGCGCGAAGTGAAAAAAACGCTCGGAAAAGACGATTTCCTCAGGATCATGATCACGCAAATGCAACATCAGGATCCAAGTAATCCATTCAAAGCGGAGCAGATGGCGGCCGAGATGGCTCAGTTCACCTCCGTCGAGCAGATGCAGAACATGAATCGCTCGCTGGATAAAATGTCGAACAAAGAGCAGCCCCTTGAGCGTCTGGCGATGACCGGCTTGATTGGAAAGACCGTTACGGTGGATCGCGCTCGCTTTCCGCATCAAGAAGGAAACAATGAAGCGTTGGTTTACAATCTGCCTCGTGAGGCGACATCGGTTAAGGTTGCATTGATTAGCGAGACGGGTGAAGTCGCTCTTGAAAAAGACCTAGGCCCGCAAAAGCCCGGAGAAAACACGTTTTCTTGGGACGGACTCAAGACCAACACGCTTCCCGCAAAAACCGGGAATTACATCCTGCGTGTCGAAGCGAAAGACGATCGTGGAATGGCCATGGATACCGGAGCCCAAAGCAAGGCTCGCGTGGTCGGCGTGAGCTTTGAAGGCTCGGAGCCGGTCTTCTTGATTGGCGATGCGAAAAATCAGGCGAAGATCACGATGCGCAACATTATCCGCATCGACGACGTAGGCGGAGGTGCGGTATCAGCGCCGGCGTCGATACCGGCATCGGCACAAAATGCCGAGCAGTCCGGAGGTATTCAGCCCGTCACCAACACTGAGGCAAAGAAACCGAACTTCATCGCGTTTCAAAAAGGCGTGGGATCGAGCAATCTCGATACGGGTCAAGTCTCGAAGGAAGCCGCAGAGGCTTTAGCGAACTACGAAAAAAATGAAAAAGGTTTTCCAAATGGCTTGCGCGAATAAGCCGCTTGCCTCATGATTTATTACATGGTCTTTAGATAAAAATAAATGACCAGGGCAGGCGTAGCCGGCCCGAGATTATAAAGAAAGGAGGAAAAAATGAGCGCAGGATCGATTCTCTATCCAAATGTAACGTCACTGCCAGGCCAGTCCGGAGTTGGACAGGCAGATCGGCAGCCGAGAAAGTCAGATGCAGATAACGGCGAGTTCGGTCGTTTATATAACGACGCACTCAATCCAACATCACCCGCAAGCCCAAAAGGCGCGGACGCGGGAGCGGTGGGGCTTTCGACGGACCTTTCTCAAGTAAAGGCTCCGCTGAAGTTCTCCGCGCATGCATCGCAACGGCTCCAGGAGCGAAAGATCTCCCTGGATTCGATGACGATGTCGAAAGTAAACGACGCGATCGATAAGGCCGAAGCCAAAGGTATAGAAGATACCCTGGTTTTGACTAAAGATGCGGCGTTGATCGTCAATGTGAAGAATCGCACCGTGATTACGGCAATGGATCGTAACGCACTGGTGGGCAATGTTTTCACGAATATTGACGGTGCAGTCGTAGTTTGAGTTGTTGTGACGAAATAGTGAGATAGGTGGAAGTAACGGCGGCTGGACCCTATTGGGAAGCCTACACTTCGGTCCCGAACGATAGACGGACCGAATCCACCTAAAAAGTGTGACCAAAAAGTGTGAAATGCAAACGCATGGAGGCGTTCCAAAATGGGTATTCTCTCTTCTCTTTACACCGGTATCACAGGACTTCAAGGCCAAGGCGAAGCGCTCTCGATCTACGGCGATAATATCGCCAACGCCAATACGGTTGGTTTTAAGACCAGCCGTCCTGAGTTCCAAGACGTGGTTGCTAAATCCCTGAAAGGCGCTCTTGGCGGCAATCAGATCGGCCGCGGTACTCGTCTTGCTGCTGTTAATCCGATTTTTTCCCAAGGTTCCATCGTCCAGACAGAATCCGCGACTGACCTTGCGATCACTGGCGACGGCTTTTTCGTCGTGAACGGACCAGATGGCCAAAGCTTCACCCGTAACGGCGCTTTCCACTTCGACAAGGACGGAAAGCTCATCAACGCGGACAATTATCGCATTCAAGGATTTCAAGCGGATGACAAAGGCAAAGTGACCTCAAAGATGGGCGACATCTCGGTAGATCGCACCGTTGTTGACGCGAAGAAGTCGAGCGAAGTGAAGATGTACATGAACCTTGATCTTCGTGCAGACAAAGCGCTTCAGTTCGATCCGGAAAAGCCTGAGTCGACTTCGCACTTCGCTTCTGGCGTGACCGTATACGACACCGCTGGAACCGCTCACGTCGTGACCGTCTACTTCAACAAAGAAGACGACGGCGTTTGGCGCTGGCATGCGATGGCAAAAGGCGAGGAAGTCGTCGGTGGTCAAAAGGACAAGATGTACGAGCAGGCCACAGGGACTTTGACTTTCAATACGGAAGGCCGCTTGCAAGAGCAGAAGATCGAGAAGTCGAGCTTCCAGTTCAACAAGGGCGCTCTTCCGGACCAATACATCAAGCTCGATTTCGGCGATGACGTCAAGGGCGGGGGCCAAGGTCTTCAAGTCACTCAGTACGGAACGAACTCTGAAGCGTATAAGACGACGCAAGACGGTTACACCGCGGGCACTCTCGCTGGCTTGACCTTCAACGATGACGGGATGCTTGCCGCTGTTTACACGAACGGACAAAACATCAACGTCGCGCAAATCTCGCTCGGCAAGTTCGAGAATCCGGAAGGTCTGTTCAAAATGGGTCAAAACCGTTTTCGTGAAAGCCGTCTCTCCGGCCAAGCCACGATCGGCGCGCCTCAGTCCGGCGGACGCGGACGCGTTTCGTCCAAGACGATCGAGTCGTCGACGACGGATATCGCGAATGAGTTCATCAATCTGATGACCTCGCAGCGCAACTTCCAAGCCAATAGTAAGGTCATCAGCACCGCTGACGAGATGATGCAAGAAATCTTGAATATTAAGCGCGGCTAATTCGGCTGACCTTTCAAATAAAACCTTGTGCCGTCAGCTCGTTGACAGAGTCATTGAGCTGACGGCATTTTTTGCATTTTTCCTCGATTTTACGCTGTTTTTAAGCCCTGAAACTCTTGCCCAGCTGGCACTCGCGTTGCACAATAAGTGGTAAGTCAGTTGGAGGAAATTCAGGCAAATGAGCTCCGCAGCAGCAGAAGAAAAAACTGAGAATACCGGTGGCGCGGCCGCAGCCTCTGCAGCGCCCGCATCCGGAGGGAACAAGCTTGTTCTCATCCTCACGCTGGTGAACACTTTGGTGACCGTCGGCATCATCGCGATTCTATTCGTTTCTTTGAAACAACAGAAATCCGCTCCGACCGTCGCTGACATGAAAACCCAAGACGAAGCCAAGTCCCACGGCGAAGAAAAAGGCGAAGGCCACGGCGAGCACAAGGCTGCCGAAGGGCATGGCGGGGGCGGTGAACACGGCGGCGAGCACGGAAAAGCCGAGGCGAAAAAGCCTGCCGAGTTCGGCAAGATGGTGACGCTTGAGCAATTTACCGTCAATCTGTCGACGCCGGGAACTTCCTCGTCGAAATTTGTGCGCGTCAACGTCTCCCTTCAAGTCGCGAACGACGATACAGAAGCCGAGATCAACGCGAAAATGCCTCAGATCCGCAACGTGATCATCGATTTGTTCAACAGCAAGCGGGTTTCGGATCTTTCGACGGCAGATGGTCGCGATTATCTTCGCGAGGAGATCAAGAACGCGCTGAACGGATTTCTTGTGCATGGAAAAGTGAAGGGAGTTTTCTTTACGAACTTCATGTTGGCAAGTTGATGTTTGCTCCGATTCAGGTTCCGAGGATGGAGCCTGAGGAGTCTGGAATAAAGCTAGGATGGCTAATCAATGAACCAGGTACTTTCACAATCCGAAGTTGATGCTCTTCTGAGTGCCGTGAGCGACGGGTCGGTTGAAACCGGTTCGGGCGCGCCGGCGGGTGCCTCGGGCGGAGGCGGCGGAGCTGCGCCAGCCGGTGGCGCAGGGTCGGTAGGCGAGAGCGGAGACGGCGGTGGTTACGGTGACGTCGAGGTTACTCCGTACGATTTAACTAACCAAGACCGAGTGATTCGCGGTCGCATGCCGACCTTGGACATTATTTATGAACGGTTTATCCGTTTGTATCGTATGTCCTTGTCGAACTCGCTTCGCAAGATCGCCACGATCAGCATTATTTCGACCGACCTTCTCAAGTTCGGTGAGTTCGTCAACACGCTTCCGATCCCAAGCTGCATGTGCATCATGCGTTTTGAGAGCTTGCGCGGACCTGCGCTCTTTGTCTTCGAGTCGAAACTTGCTTATGCGCTCGTTGACAGTTTTTTTGGCGGAACGGATCGCCCTTACACCCGCATTGAAGGCAAGGAGTTTACGCGAATCGAGCTCTCGATCATGCAAAAGGTGATGGACCTGGCGATCAAGGATCTCGAAGAGGCGTGGGCGCCGGTTCATAAGTCCGAGATTAGCTTTGTTCGTACGGAGGTCAATCCGCAGTTCGTCGGCGTTGTGCCGCCGTCTGAGGTTATTATTTCGACCACGTTCGAAGTCGAGCTCGAAAATGCCAGCGGAACGATCGCGCTGGTGATCCCGTACTCGACGATCGAGCCCATCAAAAACAAACTGAACGCGTCGTTTCAAACGGAGTCGGATCGCGTCGACAAGGAATGGACCGCGAAGATGGAAGAGCATCTCCACAACGTCGATGCCAACGTATTGGTCAATTTGGGAGAGGCCGCGATCACGGTCGGAGATCTGGTGAACTTGAACGTGGGCGATATCATCCCACTGAAGCAGGATGCGGACGGCGAACTTCAGATGCTGGTCGAAGGCGTTCCGAAGTTTAAGTGTTTTTTCGGAGTTTCGCGCGGAAACAAGGCCATTCAGGTCACGCGCGTCCTCGAAAGCGAATAATCGAGTGCTAGAGATAATGACCAGGGCAGGCGGAGCCGGCCCGAGATTGTAAGAGAAAGGAATTGAGATATGAGCGAAGCATCTCCATTGGGCAACGTGAACATGAGCAATGTCGGCGCGGCTTTTGCGGCCGGCGCAGCGGGTGGGGCGGGCGCGATCGGTGGCGGCAATGATCCTGGTGCGACGGGTTCGGGAGGAGCTACGAGAGCTCATGCTCCTGCTGTTCAGTCCCTTGACTTCATCTTGGACATTCCTCTTAAAGTCACTGTGGAGCTCGGACGCGCCAAGATGGCGATCCGAGAAATCCTGCAGCTTGCCCAAGGATCTGTCGTTGAGCTTTCCAAGTTCGCAGGTGAGCCACTTGAGGTTTTAGTGAATGACAAGCTGATCGCTCGTGGCGAAGTGGTGGTCGTGAACGAGAAGTTCGGCATTCGCTTAACGGATATCATTTCTCCGGTTGAGCGAATCGAGCAGTTGAAGTGATTTGGCTAAAGTGACTTGAAGGATTTCCTCATGCAGGATGCGTGGGGATCATTGCTAGGAAGGCAATCGGATGTTGAAAAAAGGACAGAAAAGGATCGCGCTTTTAGGGCTCGTCACCGCCGGAGCTTTTGCCGGATTGTCGGTGTCTGATGCTGTTGCCGCGATGACGACTTTGAAACAAGTGCAAGTGAGCAACGGATCGCAGATCGATTTGTTGTTCGACGGAAAGATCGGAAAAAGCCAAGCTAGGACCGAATTTTTCAACGATGTCATTCAAATCAGTCTGAACGACGTTTCGGTCTATCCGGCGAAGATCTCGTCCGTCAACGGTGGCCCTCTCGTCAAGATTTTCGCGTATCAGTACGCGCCCAAGCTCGTGCGCTGCCGCTTGACCGTCAGCGGAAAAGCCGAAGATTACAAAGACAGATTGCAAATCGTCTCCAATGGAAAAGTATTGAGTCTTCGGTTGGCAGGCGAGGCCGTGAAGAGCGATCAACTTTCAGTCCAAGCCGCGCATCCTGTTAAAGCAGTGATCAAGGAAAAATCCGAAAAGCCCACCGAGACCGCGAAACCATCGCAAAAGCAGGAAAAGTCCGATGAGCAGCCGCGTTCGATCGAAGCTGCTTCAGTCAAGTCCGACGCAGGACAAGCCGCTCTTCTTGAGCGGGTCATGAAATCCGCTCCTTCTAAGCCTGTCCCGGTCGCGGTGGTCAATCAGAGCGAAGGAAAAGAGTCTTCTGGTCAATCCGAGCGCGCTCGTGAACGTAAAAACACGCTGAGTGGAGGGAAGCCGTTGCCGAGCCCCATGGGCGTGTTGGCGAAGCTTCTTGGCGTGATCGGATTGTTTGGCGCGATGGCATTTGTCGCGAAAAAGTTTTTTCACGGAAAAGGAACGGGCTCCAGTCGTAGCCTCAATGCGAGACTTGCGAAAAGCGCTGGAGGCGAATCGAGCTGGATGAACGCTTTGGGCGGATTTGCTCGTTCCGCCGCGGCGGGCTTGGGACGCAAGGATAAGATGATCGAAGTTCTTTCGAATCATTACCTCGGCCCAAAGAAAAGCATCGCGGTCGTTCGTGTCATGGGGCGTACCTTGGTTTTGGGCGTGACCAATGATTCGATCAATCTTATCTCTCAGATGCCGGGCACTGCAGCAGATGGAAGCGACTTAATGGAGGCCGATGGTGAAGCTTCCGTCGATCTTGAGGCTTTGCTTTCCAATGCAGCCGTGAGCGCTACGATGGACTCGAATCGTGGAAACGGCCCGAGTATGCAAACCAAGCCGGCTCGCGCCAGCGTTCAAGCTTCGAACGTCTCGTCGCGTCCGTTGCCGGGTATGGATGCGACCGGAGCCGGAGCTTCCAGCTTTTCAGCGATGATGCAGCAAGAAGTGAAAAAGCCGGCGCCTGCAAGCGTTCGCAACCAGATTCGCAGCCGACTCGAGGGGCTTAAGCAACTATGAGATTTCAGAAGACGGCGCTGATCAACAAGAGTTGGATCGGAATGGTGGTCATTGCCGCTGTTTTCGCGACTCGAGCTTGGGCGGAAGGAAAGGGGACCTATGTTCCAGGAACTTCCGGAGTGTCGTTGCCTTCTTTAAGTCTTTCGTTCGGAAACAGCCAGAAGCCGGCGGATCTGGTTTCGGCACTTCGAATCGTGATGATGCTCACGGTGCTCACGCTGGCGCCGTCGATTCTCATCATGATGACCTCGTTCACTCGGATCGTCGTTGTTCTCGGCTTTCTTCGTCAAGCTCTTGGGACGCAGCAGACTCCGCCCAATCAGCTCATCGTGGGACTTGCGCTCTTTCTTTCTTTCTTCGTGATGGCGCCGACTTTCAAGGCGATTTCATCCAACGCGATCGAGCCTTTCTTGGCTGAGAAAATCGATCAAACGATGGCGTACGAACGAGCGGAGGCTCCGATTCGCGAGTTCATGTTCAGTCAAGTGCGAGAAAAGGATTTGGAGCTTTTCTTGTCTTTGTCGAAGGAAGCCAAGCCGAAGAACCGGACAGAAGTCCCGACTTATGTGCTTGTGCCGGCTTTCGTGATCAGTGAGCTGAAGACCGCGTTTCAAATCGGATTCATGCTTTATCTGCCCTTTTTGGTGCTCGATATGGTGGTGGCGAGCGTTCTCATGGCGATGGGGATGATGATGCTTCCGCCTGTGGTGATCTCGCTTCCGTTCAAGCTGCTGCTTTTCGTCCTGGTTGATGGATGGGATCTGGTGGTGGGAAGCTTGGTCAAAAGTTTTGGTTAACCCTTTAAGTGAAAACAGGGAGGCGACGTGACTGAAGAACTTGTCATGCAGATCGGATCCGAAGCCATCAAGACGATTATTTATCTTGCTGGCCCGATGCTCGTCGCCGCGATGGCGATCGGTATCCTGGTCAGCTTGCTGCAGGCCATGACTCAGATCAACGAATCGACCCTGACTTTCATTCCAAAAATGGTCGCGGTGCTGGTCGTCTTGATGGTGATGGCTCCGTGGATGCTCGATGTCCTGGAGCACTACACGGTCACTGTGATTCAAGGCGCGGGAGAGATGGTTCACTGATGTCGCTTTTCAACTTCAATCAGGAAGAGCTGCTTTGTTTTTTCGCGGTTCTCGTGCGCTACAGCGTACTGATCGCGGTTCTTCCGTTTACGGGCGATATTCAGGTTCCGATCCCAGTGAAGATCCTGCTTTCGCTGTCGATCACGATCGCGCTCTTTCCGATGCTTTTGGCCAGCGGGCAAGTGCGTCCCGCTGATGCCGCAGTCTGGAGCGCGGATGCCGGTACGCTGATTGGAACGATCACGCTCGAAGTGATCGTTGCTTTGGTTCTTGGATACACGGCTCGCTTGGCGTTTCAAGCCATTAGCTTCGGTGGAAACCTGGTGGGCAACTTCATGGGGTTCGGGATCGCAAGCTCTTACGATCCCAATCAGCAAGCGCATACTCAAGTCGTAGCAGAGCTTCACATGGCGATCGCGATGCTTGCGTTTCTCGCGCTCGATGGCCATCATATGATGCTTCGCTCGGCTCTTCAAAGTTATCAAATCGTCGGAGTCGGCGGGCAAGGGCTCATGGGCTCGGGGCGAATGATCTTGAGCCAGCGCTTGATCGCGATGGGCAGCGACGTTCTTCGCTTTGGAATCCAATTATCGGCTCCGATCGCGATCGTGGTCTTTGCGGTCAACGTGATTTTCGGCGTGATGGCGCGAGCCGTTCCTCAGCTCAATATTCTGGTGATGTCGGTGACGATTAGCGCGATCATCGGGTTGGTCGTGATGTTTTTGTCCTTGGGCGAGCTTCATGGGGTTACGGTCAATATTCTTTCGCGGATCGGCGATTGGATGGACGGGGCTCTTCGAGCCATGGCGGGAAGGTAAACGGGGGCGTTTAAGTGGCTGAGAATGAAGATAGATCCTCAGAAGACTTAGGCGATGAGATCTCCCAGCACCGCTTGGAGGAGTTTCGCCAACGCGGTCAAGTCGCTCAAAGCCGTGAGCTCACGGCGCTCATGGCCTTGATAGCCGCCGCCGCGACGACGTACGCGCTATCCCCGAAAATGGGAGCGCAGCTTTCGGATTTCATGCAAGAGGTCTTTCGCACCGATCTCTCCGCAAGAATCGATCTTGGCTCTTCTGCGGTTTCGCACGACCTATTCAAAAAAGCTATCGGGCTTGTGGTCACGCTCGGCCTTCCGATTTGTTTGGCCGGCTTCGTGATGGGCATCGTCGGAAGTTTTATCCAAGTCGGATCTGTTTTTTCGTTCGAGCCTGTGAGCCCAAGCCTGGAGAAAGTCGATCCGATCGCCGGATTCAAGCGGATCTTTTCCATGAAGCAAGGCGTGGAAGCGATTCGGATTCTTCTGAAAACGATCGTCTTAATCTCCGTTGCCTACGCTTTGGTGAAGTACGAAGTTCTTCGGTCCCCAGGGTATGCGGGAACTGACTTGTCCGATATCCTTCCCGTCATCGCAAGTGTTTCGAAGACGATGTTTTTGACCCTTTTCGGAATTCTCGCTCTTTTCGCGTTGATCGACTACGGCATGCAAAAGTGGGAAATGAACAAGCAATTGCGCATGACCAAGCAAGAAGCAAAGCAAGAGCATAAAGAGCGCGAAGGGGATCCGATGATCAAGGCGCGCATTCGCGCCATTCAGCGCGAAGTCTCGCGTAAACGCATGATGCAGGCTGTGAAGAAAGCCACGGTCGTCATCACCAACCCGACCCATATCGCGATCGCTGTCTACTATGACAAGGACACGATGGCTGCGCCCAAGGTCGTGGCAAAAGGCGCTGACTTCGTCGCGCAAAGAATCAAGAAGATCGCTGCCGAGGCGGGCGTTCCGATGGTCGAGAACGTTCCTCTGGCACGAACGCTTTATAAAACCGTGAAGTTGAATCAAGCCATTCCACGTGCTTTGTACCAAGCCGTGGCTGAAGTCTTGGCTTATGTTTATCGCCTCAAGAAGAGAGGCTGGTAGTTTTGGAGAAGGGAGTCGCTGAATGCAAGGGTTTCTAGATAAACTCAGCAAAAACTCGGATCTAGCCCTGGCTCTGGGCCTGGTCGGGATTCTGGCCGTCATGGTCATCCCGATGCCGGCGGTCTTGCTGGATCTCTTTCTTTCTCTTGGTATCGCGTTCTCGATGGTTCTTCTCTTGACCTCGGTTTACGCGGCGAGAGCGTTGGATTTCAGTATTTTTCCATCGCTGTTATTGATCACGACTCTGTTCAGATTGTCGCTGAACGTCGCGACGACTCGCGTGATTCTACTTCACGGCGCTGAAGACGGAACAGCCGCCGCGGGCCATGTGATCCAATCCTTCGGGGAGTTCGTCGTCGGCGGTAACTACGCCGTCGGCATGGTGATCTTCATCATCCTGGTCATCATCAACTTCATCGTCATCACCAAAGGCGCCGGCCGCGTCGCTGAAGTCTCCGCGCGCTTCACCTTGGACGCGATGCCTGGTAAGCAAATGGCGATCGACGCCGACTTGAACGCAGGCCTCATCAATGAGGAAGAGGCCAAGCGTCGTCGTTCCGAGATCGCGCGCGAAGCGGATTTCTACGGAGCCATGGACGGTGCCAGCAAGTTCGTGCGCGGTGACGCCATCGCGGGCATCATGATCGTCGGCGTGAACCCGGTCGGCCGCATCATCATCGGAACGCTTCAAAAGGGAATGGATATCGGGCTCGCGGCCGAGACTTTCCCCTTGCTGACCATTGGAAACGGCCTGGTCCCGCCGATTCCCGCCCTGATCATCTCAACGGCTGCCGGTATTATCGTGACCCGCACCGCATCGGGAACAAACTATAGCCAAGAGTTCTCCAAGCAGCTACTCATGCAGCCTAAGGCGATTGGAGCCGCCGGCGGCATCATGTTTTTCATGGCCATGATTCCCGGCCTTCCGACGGTTCCGTTTTTGATCCTCGCGTTGTCTTTGGGTGGCGTCGCTCGTTACTTGATGAAAAAGGAAAAAGCCACGGAGCTGGCAAAAAAGCAGGTCCAGGAAAAGGAAAAGCTCAAGCCCGTTCCGGAGAAGCTCGAAAACCTTCTGCCGATCGACATGCTCGAGCTCGAAGTGGGTTACGGCTTGATCAATATCGTCGATGCCGAGCAAAACGGCGATCTTCTCGAGCGTGTATCCAATATTCGAAAACAATTCGCGCTCGATCTCGGAGTAGTGATCCCGTCGCTTCGAATTCGCGACAATCTCGAGCTCAAGCCGGGCGATTACCAGGTACTTCTCAAGGGCGTCGTCGTGGGATCGGGTTCATTGATGGTGGGAAATCTTCTCGCGATGGATCCGGGCAACGTCATGGAGCCGATCTCGGGCATTCCGACAAAAGAACCGGCATTTGGTCTCGACGCGATCTGGGTCACGCCTCGACAAAAAGAGGAGGCGACTTATGCGGGTTACACCGTGGTCGATCTGTCGACTGTCATCGCGACCCATCTGACGGAGCTGGTTCGTCAGAACGCGCACGAGCTCTTGGGCCGTCAAGAGCTTCAATCGCTCATCGACGCGCTCAAGCAGAATGCGCCGAAAGTCATCGAAGATCTCATCCCCAATCTTCTTCCGGTGGGAACCATTCTCAAAGTGCTTCGAAATCTCTTGAAAGAAAGCGTCTCCATTCGCGATCTGAGGACGATCTTCGAAGCTCTGGCCGATGCGGCTCCGACTCAGAAAGACGCCACTTTATTGACAGAGCATGTTCGTTCGGCTTTGGCTCGCACGATCACGCGAAAGCTCGTGGGCGCGGATGGCCAGCTCAATCTTTTGACGCTCGATCGTTCGATCGAAGAAACGATCGCTGGCGGAATTATTCAAACCGATCAAGGTCAACAGCTTTCATTGGATCCGGAGTTTGTTCGCTCTTTTATTCAAAGCCTCAATCAACAGGCTATGGAGCTTGCAAGCCAGTCCAATCAAGCCGTCATTCTTTGCTCGCCTCTGATTCGTCACCATCTGAAAACTTTGGTCGATCGGTTTATTCCCAATATTGTCATTTTGTCGCACAATGAGATTACGCCTAACGTGAACGTGAAGGCTTTTGGAACAGTGAGACTCGCCTATGCAAGTTAAGAAGTTTGAAGCGCCTACGATCCAAGAAGCACTCGAGACCATCAAGCGCGAGCTTGGGCCGGAAGCGATTATTCTACAAACAAAGAAGAATAAAAGAGGCTTTGGCTTGCTCTCGAAAGATTCCGTCGAGGTGACGGCTGCTGTTTCAGAGCGATCGCTACAAAAAAAGGAGTTCGCCGAAAAACGGCTGCCTCCGGCGACGAAGGAAGCCGTTAAGAAGATGCCCGCGGATCGGCAAGCGGAGTTCCTCACTAAATATTCCGAGAAGTCGGTTCCAAAGCATGCGCGAAACTCTTACGCGGACGGATCTCGTTCTACTCGCGGAGTGGAAGCTGCTAGCGCGCCGATTGATGCTCTGATGCGCTCCAGCGGAAAGTCGCAAGATCGCGTCGAAGTCAGCGCTCGCACGCAAGCACAACCTGCTCGGGCGCAGGCTTCAGTTCGCGCCGCTGCACCTGCACAAGCTTCTTCGCAAGCTCCGTCTAAGCGGTTGACCGCGACTCGTTACATCGATATCGACGGACACGAAGCGGAAGAGCGGGTCGCGAACGCCGCTCCAAAAATGACGATGGAAGAGGAAGTTCGTCTTCTCAAGCGCATGATCGAGGAGTTGAAGACTTCTCAAGACGCGCAAGTTCCAACCGGCTCCGGCGCGCAGGCTCTTCTCAATCCGGGCGCTCAGCAAAACGCATCGGGATCTCTCGCAACGCCAGCGCTTCAAGACGCGTATGAGCAGCTGGTCTTGAACGGAATCGATAAGCGTTACGCGTGGAATCTGTTGAAGCAGGTCGCTTTCGAGCTGGGCGAGGATCGCTCCAAGAGCCCTGATAACGTGTTGGATCAGCTTGCTGCGGAAATCATGCAAAGCACGGAGATCGGCGCTCCCTTATCAGAAGCGATCGCGCGAGTCGAAAGCGCTGAAGCGCGAACGTCCGGTGGCCCGGTGATCTTGGCGTTGGTGGGTCCGACGGGAGTAGGAAAGACCACGACAGTGGCGAAGATGGCAAGCGAAGCATTGCTTCGTCGCAATCTCAAGGTCGGTCTGATCAATTTGGACAGCTACAAAGTCGCAGCGTTCGATCAATTGGGAACCTACGCGAAAATCCTCAACGTTCCTTTCCGTTCGTGCGGGACGTCTGACGAGCTTCGCGCGGCAATTCAGGACTTCCAGTCCTTGGATCTCGTGATCGTCGACACCACGGGGCGCTCGCAGCGCGACCCGGAGCAGCTGCGCGAAATGCAGAACATGCTCAACCAGGTGCCTCAGCTTCGCACGCAGCTTGTTCTCTCGGTTACTACTCGTGATGCCGAGCTTTACGATATGGCGAATCGGTTCGCGATGTTCCGGCCTCAGGGAATTATCGTCTCTAAGCTCGACGAGGCGACGATTTATGGCTCGATCTACAACGTCTCTCAGAAGGTCAAGCTTCCGCTTCTTTATTTCACCACGGGACAAAGAGTTCCCGAGGATATCGAAGAGGCGAGCCCTGAGCGCGTCGCATCCCTGATTTTGGACCTTTAAGCCTTACGGACGGAATTTGAGATATGAGTGATCAAGCCGAAACACTGCGCAAGCTGATGCAAAGACGCCCGGCAGGCGCGAGCACTTACTCCACACCTGCGCACGAAGTGACTCCCGCGCGTTGCGCGCCCGTTCTCACTTTTTCGAGCGGAAAGGGAGGCGTCGGAAAAAGCTGCATGTCGGCTCATCTCGGAACGCTTCTAGCGCGATCGGGACTCAGAGTCATGCTTGTCGATGGAGACTTTGGCCTCGCTAATCTCGATATCCTCTTGGGAGTTCAGCCTGCGGCGACGCTCGAGCAAGTGCTCTCGGGAGAGGCAAGGCTTCAAGACGCGATCGTCGGAGTCGAGCCTAACCTTTGGCTCGTTCCTTCGGCGTCCGGGATCATGGACGTCAGAAAATCCGAGCTTGTGACGAGACAGAGAGTCGCCCGGCTTTTTGAAGAATGCCCTTGGGAAATGGACCTCATCCTGATGGATGTCGGCGCGGGCATTCAGTCCAACGTTTTATCGCTTCATAGCCCGGCTTTTAAAAGCGTCATTGTCCTGACTCCCGAGCCCACTTCGCTCACGGATGCCTACGGTCTGATCAAGACGTTGAGAAGGAATACGGCTGTCGCTGAGTTTCATGTGCTCGTCAATCAAGTGACGGATCTTCGCGAGGCGAAAGCAGTCTATCAGCGCTTAAAAGATGTCGCGGATCGCTTTATCGATGTCCGGATCGAATTCCTCGGGCACTGCGAAAGAGACGAAAAAATCACACAAGCAGTGATGAAAAGAAAAATTCTGTTAGACTGGAATAGTGGCGACGTAGGGGCAGTGAAGTCACTGCGCTCGCTGGCAGTGAGTGTTCAAGAGAAGTTTCTTGAGCGGGAGAGCGAAACGGAGCTGGAGTGCAGCTTGAAAGTCGGTTCGCTCGTTGGAAACACGGCGCGGTTTTGGAGAACCTTATTGGTTCCCGATTCAGTAGCGATGGGCAACACTCGCGCGTAGCGGTAAAGTTTTTAATAGTCCGAATTTTCCGTAATAGCGGCCGGGCGGAGCCCGGCTGAGACTCTAGGGAATCCAGAGGAGTGATAGCATGAGGCTGAATCAGGGAATCCAGAAGTATCGCGAAACATCCCGCTCGACTGAGCCAAAAAAAGGTGCAGAGGCCCCTGCGAAAAACGGAAAAGTTTCGGCTAAGAGCAAGGGCGCTGGAGCCACGACGACCGACGTGATCGAGACCGCGGTCGAGGAAGTGGTGGCCGCGGAAGAGGCGAAGCGCGAGGAAGAGGCTCTGCAACGCGAGATTGCCGAGGAGCTGGAGCGCGAGTCCGCGCAGACCAATCAGCTTGTTAAAGAGGATTTTTCTCCCGTCAACAGCACGCGCGAAAACCTGGTTCTCGAGTATGCTCCTCTGATCAAATACATCGCGCAGAAAATCGCGGCACGCCTTCCTGCCAATATCGAGCTCGACGACTTGGTGAGCTCGGGTGTGATCGGCTTGATGGACGCGATCGAGAAGTACGACGCTACTCGTGACAACAAGTTCAAAACCTACGCCGAATTCCGCATCCGAGGAGCGATTCTCGACGAGCTTCGTGCGCAGGATTGGGTGCCTCGCTCAGTGCGCGAGAAAGCAAAGCTGCTGGAGCGAGTCTATTCGAAAATCGAGCAGAAGAACGGCCGCCAAGCGACGGACGAAGAAGTCTGCGAAGAGCTGAAGATCACGCAAGACGAATATCATGACCTGCTCAATCAGGTCAGAAGCGTCTCGCTTCTCTCGTACGATGATATTGCGAACTTCTCGAAAGCCGACAAGCGCTCGCTTCACGGGCTGGGCGAGGGGGGCTCGAAAGCTCCCACTCCGTTCAACGAAGTGAACGTGGCATCGGTTAAAAAGATGATCGCCTCCGCGATTCAGGATCTTCCCGAAAAGCAGCGCCTTGTCCTGTCACTGTATTATTACGAGGACCTCAATCTCAAGGAAATCGGACGCGTTCTGGATGTGACCGAGTCTCGCGTCAGTCAGCTCCATACGCAAGCGATTTTGCGCCTGAAGGGCAAGCTTCGCAATCATTGGGACGAGTTTATTTCCCTGTTTGGTTAGGATCCTTACGCGCCAGGGCGATAGAGGTGTTGCTTCTGGATTTCGTTGCAGTAGTCCTGGAGCGCCTTTTCCTCTTCCGGATTGGCGAAGGCGAATTTCACGCCGATGCGGAAGTTGAAGGCTTCTGAAGTGATGATAGCGCCGCACGCAGGCTGTTCCTGGCACCAAACGACTTCGCCGCTGATTTGGATCTGAATCGGCTCGCTGAGAGTGATAGAAACTTTAGCGCCTGGGTTCATGGGCTTCGATGCATAGATGCCGATCCCGGTCGTGGACAGGTCATTGATTAGCACTCGTGCTTCGATCGCCTCGCCTTGTTCGCTCACGGTCGTTGCCTGAGCGTGTGTTTCCTTGTTGGGGACGAGGCGCATTTCCGCGCGAACGCGCTTCAGATGGATCGGTTTTTTGAGCCGAGCCTCTTGCCGTTTCTTCGCGTTCTGAATCGCGCCGATGCGTTGATTAGGTGCCTGCCACATACGTACCGCCAGTCTGGTTGCTGGTTAATTAATGTTGTGTAATTATTATGGCGCAGCATGGCATGATTGAATAGAGTGTCACGGAGGACACGCTTGAAATCAGTTTTAAACCGATGAAATTTATTGATTTTATATTTGGAACGCCAAACGCAGGGCGTAGCGACGATCTTCGTATCCACCCGAGTTCAAAGAGAGCTCTTCGCCGTAGGTCGAGGCGTCTATCTGGATGAACTTGAAGTCGAGCCCTAGGCCGCCGCAAAGATAGCCTTGGTTGATTCCCCCGCGCACCGCTAGGAACTTGAGATGAGTCTCTCCGCCGAGATGGATGGTTCGAAAAATGCTGCCATTCGTGTTCGCGCCGAAATCAGTGAACTCAAGCGCAAGAGAAGTCTCTCTCAGGATGCCCATCGTCGGCTTGAGCGCGCCCACGCCGAGATTGAAAGTGCGGGGTTGAGGGGTCGGTAGATTGGCAGGGGATGGATTGCCGGAGGAATCTTTGATCGGCTTGAAACCGATATTGGAAAACTTGCCGCCCAGGACTTGATCGACCGCAAGCGCGCCCGAGAATTGAACTCCGCCAGGTGTCCAATGCTTGAGCTTGTATTCGGCGCCTAGATCGAAATCAAATTCTGAACCTTGACCCCCGGTCTTGGAAGGGGCCAAGGACTTGCCTTGGATCAAGTCGATAAAAGTGAAACCGGTGTTGCTCGAAAGACGGTAGTCTAAATGCAGGGTCGTTCCGAACGAAAGCGAGTCATCCTCGAGAAATCTGCGTCCGATCGTGAGAACGGGGCCGATGTCCGTGATTGCGGTAGGCTCGATATTAAAGCTGCGGCGAAGATTGACGTCTGATTGAGTGCTAGTTACGATGGCGGCCGCAAAGCCCCATTTCCCGTTTTCTCCTGGGGGGATGTAAAGTGCGGGAAACGTCGTTTGGATGCGGGCATGGTAGTTATCGCCAGCCTGATTGCCCACATCGCGATAAAAGTCCGATCCTCCGTGGACCAACGAGCCCACAGTGCTAGGCACGGGGGAAGAGACTTCAACCATCGCATCAAGAAGCGTGAGGCGCCACTCGGGGTTGTCTACAACACGCGCCGGATTCGAGAAAAAATTCTGATCGTAAAGTCCGGTTGTGTAACTGACGTTCCCCATTCCTTCCGCTCGAACGCTTTGGTAGGGGCGAATGATCTGATCTTGGGCGCTAGCTTGAAAAGCGGGAAGCGTCAGCAAAAGCGCGGAGACAGCAGGTGAAATCTTTTTATTGCGGGTCATTTTTGAACTTCCGGTTTTGAACTTCAGATTGTTAGAATGTGCCTACGCCCATGTCTACGATAGTCTGACGTAGGCATTGATCAGCGGCAACGGGCGATCCTGTCGTCGGCGCCCTCTCGCTTGGCGAGGCCCAGGATCGCCTGGTCGACGGCCTCCATCGCTTGCCCGAGCTGGCGCGGGCCCTCGAGGCGGGGCAGCTGCCGAAGGGCGTGCCCCACGCCGGCGAGCAGTGGGTGCTCGCCCTCGAGCAGAACGAACCGGCGCGCATCGCTGGTGGCGCCAAGGATCTCAAGAAGCTGCCTCCGCTGTC
>CAZCBS010000021.1:0-22434 GCA_964496965.1 uncultured Bacteriovoracaceae bacterium | reverse complement strand
AGCCGCTGTCAATCGCTCGGTCAATGAAACGCTGGGACGTACGCTTCTGACTTCGACTTGTACGTTCTTGACCGTTTTCTCGCTCTGGATCTTCGGCGGAAAGGTGATCGAAGACTTCGCCTTTACTCTGATGGTCGGTATCGTTGTCGGTACGTATTCGTCGATCTTCATCGCGAGCTCGATCGTGATTTACATCACCGAATACCAAGCCAAGCGCCAGGCTAAGATGAAAGCGGAAGGCAAGACTGTTCAACGCAAGCGTGTCATGGTCAAGCCTGAGCCAAAGTTTCAAGAGGAGTAAGGCTAGGTGGAGCCTCGAGAATGGAAGCTGAGAACGGATGTCCCGTTTTCTCCGACGTTTGATGAGGATCTCGCTCGCCTTCGTCAGGAGACCGGGCTTACTCCAATTACACTCAGAGTTTGTCTTTTGCGCGGATTGAAAACCGCGAAGGACATCCAAGAGTTTCTCTATCCGCGATTTGAGTCGATCACCAATCCCATGCAGATCCAAGACATGGGATTGGCGGTCGATCGTTTAAGCCAAGCTCGAGCGGCTCGAGAAAAGATCCGCGTCTTTGGCGATTACGATGTCGATGGAACGACGGGCGCGGCGCTCTTGTCCTGGATTCTGCGAGAATTTGGGTTTGAGCATGATGTACGACAGCCCGATCGATTCAAAGATGGCTATGGCCTGAATGTCAAAGCGGTTGAAGAAGCTGTCGAATCGGGAGCGAAAATCTTGCTCACGGTGGATTGCGGGATATCCAGTTTTGATGCCGCGGAGAAGGCACGCGAGCTTGGGATTGATCTGATCGTCGTGGATCACCATCAGCTCGATGCAAAGCGAGGACTTCCGCCTGCGGTGGCTGTCATCAATCCTCAGCGCACGGATTGCCCAAGTCTGCTCAAGCAGCTCTGTGGATGTGGTCTCGCGTTTTATCTGGCGATGGCGCTTCGGATGAGAGGGCGGCAAGAAGGTTGGTTTGCGGCGGGAGCCGAGCCCAATCTCAAGCAGCATCTCGATTTAGTCGTCATGGCAACCGCTGCGGATATGGTGCCGTTGATTGGCGATAATCATGTTTTGGTTCGTCAAGGACTCGAAGTTCTCAAGCGTTCTAAGAAGCCAGGCGTTCGCGCGCTCCTGGAGGCCGCGGGTTTGGGATCGAAAGATGTGAGCCCAGGACATTTAGGATTTGTCATTGGTCCGCGAATCAATGCCTCGGGACGGATTCAATCCGCAAGCCTCGCGCTGGAGCTTTTGACCACAATGGATGAGCTTCGGGCCAACGAGTTGGCCCATGAGCTCGAGCGTCTCAATCAGGAGCGCGCCGCGATTCAAAATCAGATTTGGGATGAAGTTCGCGCTCGGGTCGAAGAGGGAATCGCACAAGGCAAGTTCAAACACGGAATTGTTGTCGCGGACGCAGGCTGGCATGAAGGCGTGGTTGGGATCGTCGCCTCTCGAGTGACGGAGACTTTCAGAAAACCAGCCGCTGTGATCGCGCTTCGCGAGGATTTTGGAAAAGGCAGCGTCAGATCCTATGCGGGCAAGGATGTGCTTGCGGCTCTGCGCGCTAGCTCTCACGTGCTCTTGGGTTTTGGCGGACATAAGCATGCCGCGGGGCTTTCGGTTGCTCTCGATCGAGTCGATGCTTTGGCTGAGTCTTTTGACCAAGCGCTTGCCACGATCGCGGAAGACGCCGAAGCCAAGCCTCTCTTGATTGAAGGAAGTTGCGCGATCGAGGATCTCGATCTTCAGACGCTGCGCGAACTCGAGCATCTTGGACCCTTCGGCCCTGGAAATCCGGAACCTGTTTTTTCGGTGAGAGCCTCGGTTCGCGGGCATCGGGTCTTAAAGGGACGCCATCTCAAGCTGGATCTTGTGCCGGGCAAAGAGTCTGCGACAGGATTTACGCCGCTCAGCATGGAAGCGATTTGGTTTCACGCCGCGGAGCGAAGCGATGTCATGACGGAAAATGCGCTGCAGGAAGAAGCAGAATGGGCGGGCGTGCCTGAGCTCAACCGCTTTCGAGGGCAAGTCACTCCGACATTCCGCGTCCGTGATCGCCGCCCCGTTTCTTGACATTCAACAAGCAGGGAATAAGATTGAGCTGTTCGCTTGAACACCGCTGAGCCCAAGGAGGGCCTCATTCCCATGCGTTCCATTCAAAAATTTTCCCTCGCTTTGTTGGCTTCATTTGTTTCTTTGGTTGCGGTCTCAGCGATGTCCACGCTGTCGGCCCAGGCCGCTCCCGTCGGCACGATTCGAGCTGCTGAGCATGTCAAAGGCGAGATCGTCATCAAGTTTCGGGACGCCATTAGCTCTCGTGCAGGAAGGGCCGCGGTAGTTCAGGTTCTGCGGCAGAGACTGGGAAGCACGGCAGTTCGGGAAATTCATCCCTTCGTCACTGATCCAAGTCTTGCGGTCGTCAAGCTCAAGGATGAAGCGTTGAGCGAGAAAGCGATCCGGATTCTTGGAATCGAGCCTGCGGTCGTTTACTCGGAACCCAACTATATTTATCACGTGTTTATCCCAAATGATCCTGAGTTTCAAAAGCAATGGGGAATGCTCAATGTCGGTCAAGCCGATACTTCGGGACAAACGGGTATCGCTGGAGTGGACATCGGAATTTCTCAGCTTTGGGAAAACGGAATCACGGGAAAGAAAAACATTCGAGTGGCGATCATCGATACCGGGATTCAGTGGGACCATCCGGATCTCGCGGATAATCTTTTTACAAATGCCGCGGAAATCGCAGGAAACGGCCGCGACGATGACGGAAATGGCTTTGTCGACGATGTTCACGGCTGGAACTTTGCCGCGAACACTAATGCTTCAAGCGATGATAACGGACACGGCACTCATTGCGCGGGCGTGATCGGTGGCATTGGAAACAACGGCACGGGAGTCGCGGGCGTGAACTGGAACGTTTCGCTCTTGCCGGTCAAGTTTCTCGATGCAGAGGGAAGCGGAACGCTTGAAGGCGCGGTGAACGCGATCAATTACGCTCGTATAATGAAAGTGAACGTGATGAGCAATAGCTGGGGTGGGGGAGGTTACTCCGCCGCGATGGCCGACGCGATCACGCAAGCCGGCCAACAGGGAATTCTCTTTGTTGCGGCAGCCGGAAACGATGGGACAAGCAACGATGGCGATAAGCCGACTTATCCCGGAAGCTATGAGTTGCCCAATGTGATCGCTGTCGCTGCAACCGATAATCGCGATACGCTCGCTTCGTTCTCTAATTTCGGCACGAAGCATGTTCACGTGGCTGCTCCTGGCGTGAGTGTTTTCAGTACTTATATGGGCAGCACCTATAAGAGCCTCAATGGCACGTCCATGGCGACCCCGCATGTGGCGGGAATTGCGGCGCTGCTTTTTTCGGAACATCCCGAGTGGACCTATGACATCATCAAAGATCGTTTGATCAAGACGAGCACGCCCGTGCGCGCTCTTCGAAAAAAGGTGGCGGCCGGAGGCCGAGTGAACGCTTATAATGCGCTCTACGGCATCGTTCCTCCCAATACTGACCCTGCTGAGGAGCTTTGGAAGAGTCAGGAGCAGGTGATTGAATCGGCTCATCCTTATGTGAACGATACCAATCTGACGTGGACCGTTCATGTTCCTGGGGCTAAATATCTTCGATTGCACTTCGACAAGATCGATGTCGAGTCTCGATACGATTTTGTCACGGTGGAGACACCGAGCGGACAAATCGTGGATCAGGTCACTGGAGCGGAAAATGGTTACACGACCGAGTATACGCAAGGTGATACGCTGGTGATTCGCCTCAAGTCCGATATGAACATCGAAAACTGGGGTTTTAAGATGGACAAAGTTCAGTTCATCATGGAGACTGCCGCATCAAGATGACTCGTTTTGCAGGCGTTTTCGCAATAGGGCTAATTTGTGGCCTTGCTCTAGCTTATAGCATCAGTCCAACTCCTTCTGCGTCGGAGCCTGCTTTGTTTCCGCCGAGGAGTCCCGCGATTCCGACGACGACTCCAACGGTCTCAGCAACTGTGACTCCGGCCGAGGCAAAGACTCTTCTTCGGCAGTTTACGAAAGCCCAAGACAATGAGGTTGCCGCGCTTAAGCATCGCCAAAAGGCAGAGCTTAAGGAAATGAAGGCAGCCCATAAAGCGCAGCTGAGCGAGTGGGAAAGCAAAGAGCGTGAGGCGCGTCACAAGTTTTTCGCGGACCATAAAAGCGGGCCTGAGCGTCGGACCTACGTTCAGGATTTTACGCGTCGTCGCGAGATTCTCTTAAAAATCCAAAGCGACGACGAAGACCGTCGCAGCAAAGATCAATCCGTCAGACTGGACGCTTTGAAAAGCGATCAGGCGCAGCGCTTGAAAGATTTTCAAGCTGACTTGAGCCGTGGCGAAAGACCTCCTGCGCAGCTTTGGCCGAACGGCGGTTGATTCGGATTTAGGCGAGTTCTTTAAGAGCGTGTTCTCTCCACCGTGATCACGCCTTTTTTGCCTTCCAACGCACTGGTCACTTTTTGAAGCTGACTGATATCGCTGACTTCGACGTCAAAAAGCGCGATCGCCTTTTTGTCCTTAGTCGTTCGAATATTGGCTGAAGCGATGTTCACGCCGCAAGAGGTGATGGTCTGAGACATCAGAGCCAAAAGCCCTGGCTCGTCCTGCGAAAGGACACGAATCTTGACGTGACGTTTGATCGATTTTTTATCGGTCACATTCCAGCGCACGTCCACTCGGCGCTCGGGGTCGTTGTCGAGGGCCTTGGTACAGGTGGCAGTATGAACGGTGACGCCTCGGCCGCGAGTGATAAATCCGATGATGCTGTCGCCGGGAAGAGGATTGCAGCAGCGACCAAATCGGATCAAGACATCGTCAAGATTGGCGACGGTGATCGCGTTTCGGGTTTCGCTGCGCTTCGTCGCCGCTTTGAAGACTTTCTTGAGAAAGCTTTCGTCTTGTTCCTTGGCGGCTTCAATCTTCATATTGAGCGCTTCTTGAGGAACAACCAGTGGGACGACCTCATCCATGGTGATGCGGCCATAGCCCACGAGCACGTAAAATTCTTCGAGCGTTTTCGCGTGAAAGTGCTGAGCGACTTTCATGACATCGCCTGAACGTTCGAGCTTGGCCAGAGTGTGGCCGTAAGGGCGGAATGCCCGATCGAGAATCTCTTGGCCGAGTTTTCCGCCGCGCTCGCGCTCTTGTTGCTTGATATAGGCGCGAATCTTCGCCTTGGCGCGTGAACTTTTAACGATCTTCAGCCAGTCTTTCGAAGGCGTTTGGGAAGGCGAGGTGATGACCTCGATCGTGTCGCCGGATTTGAGGCGATGTTTGAGCGGAACGATCTTTCCGTTGACCTTGGCGCCCACGCATTTGTTTCCCACATCCGTATGCACGGCGTACGCGAAATCGAGAGGAGTCGCGCCATGTGAAAGCTGTTTGATCTCGCCTTTCGGAGTGAAGACGAAAACGTCTTCGGCGAAGAGATCGATCTTCACGGTTTCAAGAAATTCGTTCGGATCGGAAAGATCTTTATGCCACTCCAGCAGGCGATTGACCCATTCAACATTATCGCGCGAGCGGGTATCGAAGCGGCCCTCTTTGTATTTCCAATGCGCGGCGATCCCGCCTTCAGCCATCTCGTTCATTTCTTGCGTGCGAATTTGGATTTCGACGCGTTCGCCGGAGGGACCGATCACGGTCGTATGCAGCGATTGATACTGGTTAGCTTTTGGGATCGCGATGTAATCTTTAAAGCGGCCTGGAACAGGCTTGTAAGTCGCGTGAATCACTCCCAGCGCTTTGTAGCACTCGGTGATGTTATCGACGATGATGCGAAACGCGATCAGGTCAAAGACTTGCTCAAAGTCGGCCTTGCGACGCTCCATTTTTTTATAAATAGAGTAGAAATGCTTGGCGCGACCGGAGACTTGCGCCTTCATGTCGTACTCGTCGAGCTTTTCGCGCAGGATATCGCTCACGTCGTCGATGTATTTTTCGCGCTCCTTCTTGGTTTTCGCGACCTGCTGCCGAAGCTTGTAATAGACTTCGGAATGCAAATAGCGAAGACAGAGGTCTTCGAGCTCGATCTTGATCCATCCGATCCCCAGGCGATTGGCGATCGGAGCGTAGATGTCCAGAGTTTCTTGCGCGATGGTTTTTTGCTTGAGCGGATTGAGGTGCTCAAGGGTGCGCATATTGTTGAGGCGGTCGGCGAGTTTCACCAAGATCACGCGAATGTCTTTGGCCATGGCCAAGATCATTTTGCGAAAGTTCTCGGCCTGCTTTTCTTCGGACGTCTTGAAAGTGATTTGCGAAAGTTTCGTAACGCCGTCCACGAGCTCGGCGATGTCTTTTCCAAACTCGTTTTCAATCTGCTCCAAAGTGGCGTGCGTATCCTCGACCGTGTCATGAAGAAGGCCGGTGACGATGCTTGAAAGATCGAGACGAAGCTCGGCAAGGGTCTGCGCCACTCCTACCGGATGAATGATGTAAGGCTCGCCGCTCGAACGAAGCTGTCCTTTGTGAGACGCTTCCGCAAACTGATAAGCTTTGTGTACGAGCTCGAGCTTGGCGTCGGGGAAGTAGCTTGAAATCGTGTTGCACAGGGTTTCTAATGTAGCGACTTCAGCTTTTGCCATGGGGTGTTAGGTTCTCTTGAGCCGTCCGCGAATCAGTTCGCGGAGTTCGGTGTACGCCCTTTCAAGTTGATCATTTATGACGACTTTGTCAAACTCAGGAAGGCGTTTCATTTCCTCTTCGGCATTCTTCACGCGTTTTTGAATAGTTTCTTCGCTGTCCGTTCCTCGAGCTCTGAGGCGCGCTTCAAGATCTTCAATGCTGGGCGGCGCGATAAAAACTCTGAAAGTCTCCGCGGGGTAGGACTTCGCAAGGCTTGCCGCTCCTTGGACATCGATATCCAGAAGAACGGATTTGCCGATCGTAAAAGCTTCTTCAATCACGTCTTTTGAAGTGCCGTAGTAATTTCCGTGAACAAGCGCCCATTCCGCAAAGCGCCCGGCCTGAATTTGAGCCTCAAACTCTGGGCGGCTCAAAAAGAAGTATTCCACGCCATGTTTTTCCTGGCCTCGAGGAGCGCGAGTCGTCGATGAGATCGAAAGCACCAGCTCCGGGAAGTCTCGAAGAAGGTGAGCGCAGAGTGTGGTTTTGCCTGCGCCGGACGGTGCGGAAATAACAATGAGATGACCTGGCATAGTGTCAGGATCCAGACGAAACCGGTGCGTGAGCCAAGGCGATCTTGCCCATCTCGCGGAACTTATCCATTCGCTCTTGCGCGAGACTGCTGCTTTTGGTTTTGCGCTTGTTGAGCATTGGCTCCATGTTCTTGACCAGAGCTTCGCGCATCAGCGCGCCAGCTTGCATCCAGTCGCGATGAGCGCCGCCTTTCGGTTCTTTGACGATCGCGTCGATGACTCCGAGGCGAAGAAGCTCGTTCGGGTTGGGTTTGAGCTTCTCGCTCGCGCGCTCGGCCAGGCTCGAATCGCTCCAGAGAATCGCGGCGCAGCTTTCCGGCGCGATCACGGAATAGTAGCTATATTCTTGCATCAGAACGACGTTGCCGATGCCGATGGCAAGAGCGCCGCCGGAGCCTCCTTCGCCGATCACAACCGAGATGACGGGGACCGAGAGGCGGAACATGGTTTCAATGCTTTCCGCGATCGCGGCGGATTGCCCGCGCTCTTCGGCATCAATTCCGGGGTAGGCGCCTGGCGTATCGATAAAGGTGATGACCGGCATTTTGGAGCGTTCAGCTAGCTCCATCATGCGCATCGCTTTGCGATAGCCTTCGGGGCGAACCATCCCGAAATTTCGTTCCATCTTCTGTTTGGTGTTGCGGCCCTTTTGTTGGCCCAAGATGAGAACGGGGATTCTTTCTTCGCTGGTTGAGGCAGGCTCACTCGAGCCTGGAATGGCGGGAGGCCAGGTCGCGATTCCTGCGAGAAGCGCCTGGTCGTCGCTAAAGGTGCGATCTCCGTGAAGCTCCATGAAATCAGGGAAGAGCATGTCGACGTAATCGCGCGTATAGGGGCGATTGGGGTGGCGAGAGAGCTGAACTCTTTGCCAAGGCGTCAGCTTGGAATAGGTATCGTCGATGAGCTTGGCGACTTTCTTTTCCAGGACAGAGATTTCTTTTCCGAAATCGACTCCTTCCTGTTTGGCCAGCTCGCGCAGGTCGACCAGTTTTTTCTCAAGATTAACAATTGGTTTTTCAAATTCAAAAAAGGCTTCCATAGCGTACCGGCCACGCTACCACGGCATGTCGAGGCGGGCAATGCCCGCCGCGGCGTTCTCTGGCATCGGCGCTTCAGCGCTCGTGCAGTTGCACACCGGCCCAGACGTGATTCTGCTCGAAAGTGAGCACGCGGTAATCACGCGGGCTCCGGGCTTTGTTGAGGCCGTTGAGGGAAATCCACCGTTGATTTCCAGATGTTGGGTCGCCGGCTGTCTCGACTTCTTGAGGGCGGCCCCAGAGAGCTTGAACGTTCCGAGTGCTCATGCCCAAAGTGAGCTGGCCCGGAGGGGGCTGCAGAGATGCATCGGCTCGCTCCCCGAAATCCCGAGAAGATCCAATATCAGAGTCAGAAGCGGCCTTTTGGCCAGCTGGACTGCGGTCAGTTCTTAAGGCCAGCGCCGCGCGGCCCACTGGGTCGTTTTCATACATTTCTTCTTCCGTCATGTCAGAGGAGAGGAGAGCGCAGCCGTTCAGCAAGCTGGTGCTCATGCTGATGAGAAGAAGGTTGAGGACAGTCCATTTCTTAATAAGCGTAGCGGGCATTGCCAGCCTCGACAAAATCGATTTCATACTTTCGTATCGGTCGCAGTGCGGCAAAGCTGAAGATAGCAAAGCTGAAAAGAAGCGAATCGCGATTTTCGTGTGAATAGTTGACTTTAGTGGTTTTATTATTTAAGCGAAACGGAGCTGCATTTGACCATCACCGTGCTGGGCAATCGTTTTATATCGATGATGGTTTCGGCATAAGAGCTGAAGATTGGCGAGAGTGCTTCGTCCCCCGTGAGCAATCGGCGTTTTATGATCGATCTCAAGAGCAAATCGAGAATCGCATCTTTTGCCATCTTGGCTGACGTAAGTGCACTGGCCTTGATCTCGCCGCCAAACTTCTCGCTTGAGCTCAGCTGGGATCTGTCGCGGATTTGAGTGCCCTGTTGCTGGCGAGGTCTCTCTTGGGTTCTGGCTATTTTCTTCGGAGCGCTCCTCCGGCGGAGTGGGTTTAGGAGCTTCATCGTTCGCGGCCCTTTTGTGGGCCGGTTTTTTTGAAGAGAGTGGATCAAGCTTTTTGAGCGTAAGATCGGCCATGCGATGGAAAAGTTCGAGATATGATGGATTGGACTGCACGTGTCCGTCGAGCTCACGGATACTTTGAAGTTTTTCCATCAGCGCATCATCGGCGATGAAACGAATTTCTGTTTGAGTCGGGCTAACGACTCGTTCTCTTTCTTGCGGAGTTGCTGCGTCTGGATCTAAGGCGACCAAGTGTTTCTCGCATTCACGGCGTGACTTGCCTTGAAGCGCGAAAACGAGTTCCTTCTTTTCTTGCTTTGAAACAGGCTCTTCTTTTCTTTGAATGAAACTTTGGACCGTCGAAAGAGTCGATAGACTCACATCGCCTTTTTGGAGCGCGGGTTCGATTTCAGGTACTTCGACGAGGAGTCGCATGGCGGCGATTCGACGTCCTGCGGCCGCTTCCGAATAAGATAGTTCTTTCACCGCGTACTCGAACAAGGACCTGTAGCCTTTTTCGGCATAGAGTCGTCTTGTTTGGATCTCGTTCATGTGCCAGAGAATGGACGTCGTAAGTTTTCTTTCCTCGATGACGAGCTCTTTTGTTTTTGCGAGGAGAGCTTCGTTTGAAAGGGCTTTGGGTGATAGGCTTTTTTGGTTTTGCATGGGTAAGTGCATACCATCGAAAAACGCATCCTCTGAAATGCGCACAGATGACTTCTGACGGTCTCGTTTTGCAAAAATGTTTCGCGTCGGCTTGTATTAAAGTGGAGCTTGTTAAAAGCCAAATATGCTTAAAATAGGGCTGTTTTACGGCACTTTTGAGGGAATTTGTTTTAACTAATCAATTCTCTGTCAAGATGTTTCTAAAATATTTTTACTATCATGGTGTAATGTCTGGTGCCTTGAGAGGGGAGTGTTGGGGCACTTCATTTGTTGGCTGAGTTGGCTTTGTTTTTACTCGCACTCGCACTCGCGCTTCTTCTGATTTTTTACTCCGCCGGCGGAGTGATTTTTGAGGCCGGCTCTGGCGGAGCTGTTTAAGTCGCAGTAAATAAGTCCGTTATTATTCGAGCCAGGCAAGGCCAAACGACCTAGACGCAAACCCAAACTCAAAGGGATTCGTCATCTTTTGGAGCGCTATTTATTTATGACGCAGGTGCGCTACCAAAAGGTGACGGATACCTTTTGGAGATACCTTTTTGTTCCTTTAGACTAAATGAGTGGATCAACCCAATTTAGAAGTTTCCCTTCAGGAAGCTAACCTAGACCCCAGTGCTCAGCCTCAGAAAGCTGAAGGTAACGCTGCGCCCGCACCTGCTTCTGAAGCAAAGTTAGAAACCTCAGACGGCGCCCATGGAGATCCACATGGCGACGCGGCTTCAGAAGAGCCAGCAAAGCCGCGACTGATCGCGCGCGTTCGGGCGCTGCTGAAAGATCTTTTTGCATCGCTTTTTTCATTGGATTCTCCGACGCGGAAAACAGCACTGCTCTTTTTTGCGGGAATCGTGGGCGTGGGTATCGTATCGGTCGCCGCTGTGAAACGGATTTCTCATGTTCGTGCGCAAAGGGCGCTGGCGCAAAAAGCGCGCGAGGCTGAAGAAAAGCGGCTTCATGAAATCGAGAGCTCACGCTTGTCGGATTTGACGTCCGCGGAGAAGGTGGTCAGTCTGGGGCGCTACATGCTGGCACTTCGCCCCGGCGCATCCGCGCCTCAGCTCAGCGGCAGTTCCGCTTCAAGAGTGACGGCGGATTTTGAGCTCTTCGCCCGCTGCAATGAAAAAGAAGTGCGAGAGTACATCGAAGCGCGCACCGTTCAAGTTCGCAGCGAGCTGACCTCCGCGCTGGTCGGAATGACTCGCGAGGATTTTCTTGCGGTCGACGGCAAGCGCCGGACTCACAAGAAAATCCTTCTCACCCTCAATCAATGGTTGGCTCGAGAGTATTCGGGCGCGCGGATCGAAGATGTCTGGTTCGGCGATCTCACCGTCGAGTGATTGAGCCACACCATCTGCGCGCTGCGCGGGCCTAGGATCCGGTGGCGCTTGAGCTTTTCAAAAAGAGTGCTTCGCGCGATTCCCAGGACCTTGGCGGCGATTCCGCGATGTCCGTTGGCGAGCCTGAGAGCCTTGAGAATCATATGCCGCTCCATTTCGTCCAAGGTCAGGATTGCGCCAGTGAGCTCAAGCTCGGGTGAATGGTGAATGGCTTCAGGAGTCAGCAAAAAATCAAATGACTCTTCATTGAGAAGCGTATTGAAAGCTCCGGCAAGGCCGCTCGCTCTCTCGACGGAATGCCTGAGCTCGCGCACGTTTCCGGGCCAGTTATGAGCTTGAAGACGCAGAGTCGCGCGAGGCGAAATCGTTTTTCCGAACTCCTCGGCAAAACGCGATGCGAGCAGGTTGATGTCTTTCGGACGCGACCTGAGCGTCGGGATTTCGAGTGTCACGGATGCGATTCGATAGTAAAGATCACGGCGAAATTTTCCTTCCTCGACCAGCTGGCGCAAAGGGTGGTGAGTCGCGCAAATCAAGCGCACGTTCACGCGAGTCGAACGATCCGCGCCGATGGGCCGAATTTCACCGTTTTCCAAAAAGCGAAGCAGCTTGACCTGGATGTCGAGCGGAAGATCTCCCACTTCGTCGAGAAAAAGCGTTCCCCCGTGCGCTTGCATGAGCGCTCCTGGGCGTTGTTGAAAGGCGCCGGTGAACGCGCCTTTGACGTGGCCGAAAAGCTCGCTCTCGGCAAGCGAAAGCGGAAGCGCTCCGCAGTGAAGCGGAATGAAAGGTCCCTGAGCACGATCGCTCCAGGCGTGCAGAAGTTGCGCGAGAACTTCTTTTCCGGTTCCGGTTTCGCCGGCGAGATAAATCGAAAGAGGCGTGGCCGCCGCTTTTTTCGCCGTCCAAAGAAGCTTTTGCCCCGATTCGGAACAAGTGAGCCAAGGACGAATCTGTTTCGGCTGGTCTGGCAGTGCGAGCTGCTGATCGGCGCGTTCGAGCGTGAGCTTGCTTTCTCCCACGGTGAGAAGCATGCCTCGCGGAAACTGCGATTCGCGAAACGGAAGGTCTCCCAGCATCAGCGTTCGATGGGGATCGCTCGACTTGATCCAGTAGGGGGATTCATCCGAGGAATTGCCCCGGGGGGACGCCCAAAGGACCGCTGCTTCGGCCGCTGCCATGGGGTCTCGAAGCTGGATTTCGCATTGCGAATCGCGCCCGATTCGCAATGTAGATTTTTTAAGAGAAAGGACTCGGGTCTCGCCGGACGGATCTTCAATTCGAACTTGCCACATAAAGTTTTTACTCCTGATTTGAGCCCTCTCTGAGCAATGAGCGTGCTGACCCGTGTTGTGAACAGGCTCGAACTCGGGTATGGTCCATAAGTGTCCGAAATCGAGTCGTTTTGAGCGGAGATGGGACCCTCTCCGGTGTTCCGTTAGATTCAAACGGGAGCAAGTCTTGAGTTCGGATTCGGTTCAAAGCAGAATCGGTTGGACCGATTTGGAAGGGGATTTGTCATGGCTGCCGAGTTTGTTGTCACAATTGGAGATGTTTCTAATTTTGAAGGCATGTTCAATGGCAAGTTCATCAAAGGGCGAGGGGAGCCTCGAATTGCGATGGTGGGACGCTCCAATGTCGGCAAAAGCTCGCTGATCAATGCGTTGGTACAAACCAAAGTCGCGCAGGTGAGTAATCAGCCTGGAAAAACGCGCTCCATTCACTTCTATCTTTGGAAAGATTCCAAGAAAATCATCGCCGATCTTCCGGGTTATGGTTATGCGCGCACTTCGAAAGACGAGCGCGAGCGTTGGTCCGAGTTTATTGACGCTTACTTTGTCGAAGATCAAAACCTTGAAAAGGCATTGATCCTTTTAGACTCTCGCCATGGCCCCACGCATCTGGATGAGGAAGCGATTCGTTTCCTTTCGTCTCAGGGCGTGCCTCTGACTTTTGTCATGACCAAATTCGATCAGCTCAAAACCCAAGCCGAGCGATCCAAGCGAAAGAAAGAAGTCGGCCAGGCCATTCGTCAACTTGGATTCGATCCCCAGGGTATTTTCTGGGTTTCGGCTCAAAGCAAAGATGGATTGAAAGAGCTAGCCGTTAGCCTTTCCTCCAGTTAAGCTTGAAGTCACTATGAGCCCCAAAATGCAGATCGGCGTCGTCGCACCATCGAGTAAGCTTCCTATGATCGAGTTCCGCCTGGGGCTCGACAAGATTCGCGAGGCCGGGATGAATCCGATCGTTCATCCGCAATGCAAAAAGAGCCATCTCTTTTTCGCGGGAACGGACGAAGAGCGTGCGAATGCTTTTTTCGAATACGCCGTCGACCCGCGGTTTTCAGTCGTTTGGGCCGCGCGCGGAGGCTACGGAGCTGCTCGTTTGCTTCCGTATCTGGAGCAAATAACCGCTGAGCGGGGAATTCCGGATCGCAAGCTTCTCGTGGGCTATTCGGATGCAACGGCTCTTCAAGAATATGTGCGCAATCGCTGGGGCTGGGTCACGATGCACGCGCCGATGCCCGCGATGCGAAAATTTTGCGTTCAGAGCAAGGGCGAATGGAGTTCACTTCTTCGCTTCCTTTACGGGAAGGACGAGGGCAAATCCGCCGCCAGGGCTCCTTGGGAAAAGAAGGCGCTCAAGTTCATCAACGGCGCTCCGAAAGGTGCGATCGAAGCTGAGCTGACGGGGGGCAATCTCGCGGTCTGGACTTCGTTGATTGGAACTCCTTTTGCTCCTCAGGCCAAAGGCAAAATGCTCTTTCTCGAAGACGTCGATGAGCCTCTGTACCGAATCGACCGGATGCTTCATCAGCTGGCGCAGGCCGGCGCGTTCAAAGAAGTAAAAGCGATTCTGCTGGGCAATTTCCTGAACTGCAAAGACACGGTCGCCAAAGTTTTGGGCGAACAACCCAAAAATGCCGCCGCGATGCAAAGAATGCTCAACGACCCCAAGCCCGAAGAGCTCAAGCTGCTTCGAAAGAAGCTCGATGAGCGCCGCGGACTTCGTCAAATCTTCGGCGAGCTCGGCGATCGCCTCGGAATCCCCGTCGCCGAAGGCATGCCCGTCGGCCACGGCCCCGAAATCGCCGCCTTGCCGCTCGGCGCGGACTATCGCCTGGACCCAAAAGGCCATCTCAAGCTCCTCAGCTGGGCTTGGATGGAATAAATAAAAACCTTGGACAGGCTGGTAGGGTTGAGCTAAAAATGGGCTTCCTACCGACATCAATTTGGAACGGCCCTCTGGTGGAATGGTAGACACGTCAGCCTCAAAAGCTGATGCGCTTCACGCGTGTGCGAGTTCGAGTCTCGCGGGGGCCACCATTTAAAAAAAAGGCCGCAATCTTCGGATTGCGGCCTTTTTTTTGTGGAGGGCAAGAATCGTGAAATCACGAAAGCGTGGAAAAAATACTTGGCTCTTCCCCGAAACGTGGGGCATGTCGATTTTGCATCGAATCAAAATCACTCCGCCGGCGGAGTAACAAGCAGGTTCCGGTGAAATCTCTTGCACTCAACTCGTCACGCGACGAGCAGCTTTCGATCCGCCCGATTTATCGAATTTATTTAAAAAATCAGAAAAGGGTGGAGATTGGCTTCTATCCGACTCAGGGTTTTTTATCGACGCTAGCCTTAACCGCGTTGATCATTTCTTCGCGGTCTTTAGTTGAAGGGACAATAGATCCTTCCGGAGGCATCAAAAAGTCTGGTGCAGATAACACGGACTCAAGAGTTCTTCCTGCGGTGCCTTTATATTCCTTGAGAGCATTTACATCCATCAAAGGAAGGGTTGGGGCTAGTGAACCATTACCGTAATGGCAGGAAGCACAGAATCGAACGAAGAGCTCAGATGTCTCTTTGTGCTCGACCGGTTCAGACATTTCATAGAATCGATTGGCAACTGTAAAAACATTTTTCGCGGTCATGTTAGCAGTGTCAGAAGGAGAAGGATTATTCTCTTTGCATGGAACCTTGACCTCATTTTTAACTGCTTGTGACGGTTTTTTCTTAATTTCAGTGAGTAGGACGCTCAAAATGCTAGCGGGCGATGGAGGAAAACTCTTTGCCAATTTTTTGTAAGCTTGTGAACGCATTGCTCGCTCGAGCTCCATCTCGTTCATTTTTCCCAGAACTCTCAATTGGGGGAGGCTGAACTTGGCTAAACAAATTTCAGATTCCGCGCCTACAATAAGATTTTTAAATGGCACGTCGTTTAAATCACGGAAGGTAGTTTTAAAAACGATTGAATCTCTCGGACTAATCATCCGGTTTAAAAGAGGATCATTTCCGGGTCCTGATGCGATCTCGTGTTCATGATTGAACGAAATACGATCTTTGATGGAAGTACCAGCAAGTTCAATTCCAAAGAAGTCATCCGCTTTGACCTTGTCGTGAAAGCTCTCAAATTCAGCATTGGTCATTCGACGGCTAACGATCTGCTCGCTTGAGTCATCTGCAAGAAGCCGATGACCATTTGATACTTGCTCGGATATTTCAGCAAGGGAGACCTTGCTGTTTTCGAATAATTTCACCATAGATTCCTGTCGAACGCTTTCCAGAGCGCTTTTTAGTGCAGCATCAATCATCGCAAGCTTACAATTTTCGTTTCCGGAGCAAACATGGGCGCATGAGCGGTGTGGAATGGGTATTTCGTTGGCTGAGAACACAAAACCTTCGTAAGAGTAGGCGGAAAGACTGACACGAGGATCGATCATTAAAAATTTTGCAAATCCATCGAGTTTTGATCCCGTTTCAACTAATCGTTTTGCGACATCCGGGCTATTTTGACTTTCGCTCCAAGGATTAACCGAAAAAATTGGGCCTCCATTTTGGTGGCAAGATGTGCAGAGACCTCTAGATGGAGGCGTCACAATTTCCGGAGTTTTTCCGTTCGCGTAAGAATTAACTAATTTGAAATCATAGCCTTTGGCTTTTTGATTCCGAGATATAATTTGAAGCCCCTGATTTCCCGGTGTGTAAGCAATAAAAACAAATTGAGCAGGTTTCGATGGCGGAGCCAGGTTAAATGCGATCAATGAGCGTGGCTTTTCGTAATCGGTCACATTTCGCTCAAGAGAGCGACCATGAGGAAAGATTGAAGCAACAACTTCAATGTTTAAAGCATTTAATTTTTCAACGATTTTTTCAGGAGGAAATGGAATTTTCCCACCCATTTTCTTCAAAAAAAGATCAAATGCCGTGCCATCCTCTGCCCGAAGAATCGGGGAAAGGATTAGGAATGCGACCCAAAAGACGAATCCTGCTTTAAAGATACGGTTTATCAAGACTGAACGTCCTCGTTCATATGCGCTGTTTATAATTATCAGCCTTTGAGGCTAGAGCGCACACTTGTCCGCTTATCGGAGTATTTGAACTATCGATGAAGTGTGTCTTTTGGGACACTGCCAAAAATACTAATGAGAACTGACTGTTTAGAAATCAAATAGGCGATAAATTTTTTGCCTGCTTCAAAGTGAGAACGATTATCAACCTGTTGAGCGGAACCATATTCTGGCGTTCATAAGTTCGGCGGGAATCAACTCAGACCTGCCTTTGACTTTGATGATAGTCGGCGTCGATCAAAGGACTCGTTGCCATTTACCGCGATGGTCATCAGCGGATTTCGATATCCATAGCCGCCGATGGGACATCAATAAAAATCGCAGGAAGCCAATCGTTCTTTTCGTTACCGACAGTCTGCTCCGGCCTGCAGACGTGTGCTCCACGATCTTCTGTGGAACAAATGAGCTTCATCAGTCATCCATCCACAGAAATCGCCGGCAGCTGATGAGGCATCCGCACTTAGATCGTAATCGGCAGAATCGACGGAAGATCGGGCCAATAGAACATTTTTTTTCACCGAACCATATTTCATCAAATGCACGTTAAAGTTCGCGCACGGTGAGAACGCAAAAATATTTTTCGTGCTCTTATAATTTTGATACAGACGCGCGCTCCAGTCTTGCGTAATTTTGCCACTGAGCACTAACTTCGAGAATTGAATCGTTTCAGACGCCATAGCGACTTTGGCGGATAATACGCTCATCGCCCGACACAGCGGAAGGTGTAATGGGCGTAGTCGCGGTCCTTGGGGTTGAAGAAACCGCAATCGCCATCAAAACAAGCGCCATTGAACACATAGGCTAGATCGGGGGCGAGACCGAGGAAATTAGAAATGAGCGAAGACGACCAAGACTTTTGGTCTTGCAGATTTGGAAGAACTTCGAGAAATCCACTCGCCTTGCCGCGCTCAAAGTCGACCCGCTCTGGGAGAGTTCCGCCGAGATTCTTACAGGTTTTCACGGCTTCGAATTGATCGCTAATAGTGGTTCCAATTCGATCGCTCCAAATCAAGCGATCTGGGCCTTTCCAGGCTTCGCCGAAATTCTCGCGCGAGACACGCTCATAAATAGCTGATTTCGAGGTCGTACATCTGGTACCGACCGGGACGTTCCGTAAATCTAAAGATGCACATGGGACAGGCTTTGACGGTTCTCCAACCACAAGTTTTTTTACCATCTGATCGGCCAAGTGAGCCGAGATCTGGTTTGAGACTCGGTAATCTGAATCATCGTCGTTGGGACGTTCAATACCCGCAAGCCCTGCAAACTCGTGATGAACCAAGACGTATTGATCCGATTCGCTCAGGGAGGCGAATTTAGTGACATCACAAGTAATCTGACTTTTAACGTCGCTTCGATCAAAACGACAGACTTTAGGCGAGTCGTTAATCATGACTGGAAAACCTGAGTCATGCGAGCCAACACATCGAATTTTTGCGGACTCGATCGACGTCAACATGCGTTCGGAATATTCAGGAACTGAAATTCCAGCGGGCAATGAAAGCCCTGAAGGTCCGTCCTTTTCAATCCATGAACGTAGATCATCTCTGACGATCTTGATGCGATCCTCGCAGGGATCGCCTCCTCCACGGTCTGATCCGCCCGCTGCGGCGAGAGCCGAGACTGAACTCAGGGCGAGTCCAAAGCAGAAAGAGCAAGTTGAAGCGAGAGCCCAAATGTCCTGATTCTTACTGGGTGAACATTGGAATTTCATAACGTTAACGGTCTTTCTGGGGCGGTGTTAGGTTTTTATATTAATGATCTATTTCAGTCAACTATTTACTTTGTAAAACCAGCACAGAACCCGATTTCGGGTACCGCCCCGGTTAATTCGAGCTCCGTGTTGGCGAGCGGGAAATTAACCGTAAGCAATGCGCCGTGCCATAATGTTTTTATCAATTCTTAAGCTCTAGTCTTTATCTTTTATAAAGAGTTCCCGATAATTAAATAAGCGACGATGAAAGACCTTTTTGACTACGACGATTATCGAAAATATCTCAGCGATTATCTAAAGAGCCTTCCCAACGAAGGGTATGGGCAGCTGGCTAAGATCGCCCGGGCGATTTCCCTGAATCCTTCTACTTTGACTTTGGTTCTCCAAGCGCAAAAGGATTTCACGCCCGAACAAGCCAACGATCTGTGTGAGCATTTAGAAATGACGGAACTCGAATCGGAGTACTTCCTGAGTCTTGTTGCGTTTGGCCGAGCTGGAAAACCGAACCTCCGTGCCCGGCTCAGTAAACATCTCGCAAAACTTCGCAAACGCTCCAAGGAGTTAAAGAATCGAATCCCTCCAAAAGTAGAACTGACGGAGGAAGCTAAGGCGCTTTTTTACTCGCAGTGGTATTACAGCGGAACTCGTCTTCTTACTTCGATCCCGGAGTATGGCACACCTGAGAAAATCGCAGAAAGACTAGGTATTCCGAGAAATACAGTGAAGCAGATTCTTGAGTTCTTGGTTTCTACTGGTCTTTGTATTCATGATCACGGCCGCTACCGCATGGGACCGCAAAGCACTCATCTTGACGTAAACTCTCCTCTGATCGCGAGACATCATCAGAACTGGAGACTCAAAGCAATTGAACGCGCAGACAAGGTCACCAGTAAGGAACTTTTATTTACTAGTCCTGTTTCGATCTCGAAGGCCGCCATTCCTGAGGTGAGAAAAGTGTTGGTCAACACTATCGAGGAGTGTTTCAAAATTATTGACCCTGCTCCTTGCGAAGAAATGGCTTGCCTCAACATAGACTGGTTTAAGCTTTGATGTCTAATAAGTTGATCGGGTCTCGCCTGCGTAAACGAGCCTGGAAGCCTCTATACGTATTTTTTTGAGGCGACTCGCTTAAATTTTCCGTGTTTGCACCGATACGCGTTTAAGCCATATGAGACAAATCGGTCCTAGCCAGGCAGTCTTACTCTCGTTCGCCTTGTTGTGTAGCGGGCTCGCGGGAACTCTTCTTTTTGTTGAGAATAAGTTACCGCTCGCTTTGGCCAATGATGTTCAAACCAGTCCATCGGAATGCATTCAGTTCGCGCTGGCAAAATCCTTCGCCTTTCCCGCCGGTGAAGTTTTTTCCTACCACGAGATCTCTGGATCTCTCACTTGGCAATATTTCAATAAATTGAGACCACTTTCGGCCGATGAAAAGAGTTTGGTGCGGGCGATACGTGCGTTCACGCCTGCTGTCTCTACTCGACTTTCCAAGAACGAGTTGACCAAAGTAGTGACTGCGGAGGGAATTCTTCCTCCTCGTATTCTTAAAGAACGAGGCATATCCACGCACACCGAAAATAGCCCTCCGGGTGAGGCGAACCTCTATGACTCAAATGACTGGTCTTTTGCCACGGCGTCCGTGACGGGATGGAAAGGTTCAGCCAACGGGCGGGACGTCGTATTCCACATTAAACCCGAGTATTGGGAATATCATTCTTCCGCAACACCGATCTCCGGCCTCGACCTTCACGCGACAACAATCGAAAAGAAAATGCTCAGGCAGCTGTTTCAGTCTAAGGAGGGAAAAAGCATCGAGGGCTTGTTTCGATCTCGAATGATTGTCCCTGAAAATTACAGCACATGGATCGCGTATGACGTCATTTCCTATCTCAGAAAACAACCGGCGTCCGTGCAAGAGAAGTTTTATTCAGCAGGACCGGCCGAACTCTCCTCGCTCCTAAACGAACATCGACAGGGCTTTTTAGAAATCAAACTTCCGGGGATTCCCTGGTCGGCGATTGAATCGGTCGAAATTCCCGCATCTATCGATCCTGCGCTTAAAACCCTTCTGGATACAAAACAGGTACGGGTGGTCTCCGAAGGTTCGGTACCAGAAATAAAAACAGGCAAGAGCATGAAAGCCATTGCTGCGGATAGCCCAATCAGCAGCAATGATTTCGGTATCGCCTATAACTCTATTCTTAAGTCCGTTCCAGATGGCACGATCTCAGACGAATTTTTTCAGTATTTCCCAACAGAGGGGGCGACGATGAATTTGAGCGCCGTGACAGTCAAGCGATCCTATTATCAGCCCGTGGATTTTGCCTCCGTGAAACAGGATGACACGATGGTGACGGCCAGTTTGTTTCATAACGATGTTTTTCCGGAAGGATACTTTCGCGTTCACCCAAGAATGGGGTTTTCGGACAAATTCGATAAGACTTCTAATTCCAAGCAATGGGACAAGATTCTTGCACACGTGCCGTGGTTGCAATGGGACGCCGCGGATCGAAAGTATCGGTTTCATACAGATGGTTCGGCGGAAAACATCCTCTCCGCATTGGGAACCGAAGACACCGTACTTGATCTACATCGAGGCGCTTTTCGATTAGAAGCTGATTTTAACAGCGTGTTTAAAAAGCTTTACGGGAAAGCAATCGGATTGCCTGAACTCAAAGAATTAAAGCTCCTGATTGACCAAAAACTAAAGCCAAGAGATCAAGCGATTTGGAAACCTGTATTGAGTCGATTGCAACAGCTTCCCAAAGAGGGTCAAACGCTCACTACCGAAGAATCTCGCCAATTTTGCGAGGATCTGATGAGCGCATTTCGTCATGACTATCTCTCTCAACGTTCTGGATACGCTAGCTTTGTCACTCTGGAAAAACACGAGGCGTCCTATTTTTCCGGACTGAAAACGGACGCCGTAAAGAAATCCCGGGACGCCCATTTCGGAGGCGAAGGCGTTAGCCCTGAGGCTGGGACCCTTTCATACCGCATGAAGCTCTCCGACCTCATGCGTATGGCCCGAGAACATCGCATTTATGTGGGGATCGAGCATGGATACATCGAAATTGCCTATCCCTACAACGACTCGATGGCGGATCTATCCAGCTCATATGTCGGCTATAGCGGTTTACCTTATAAAACGTTTTCTGACACAGATAGCATCTGAAAAATTCTTTCTTACGACGTCATAATATTGACAGGAACTCTGCAGAATCCTACAGGCAATATAATTAAGGGATCATGAACTGAGCCCCGATAAGACTGTCATGAAAGAGGCTTATGCACGATCACGACGCTGTCGAATTGCCGTCGCTACTGCATGCTTGTGGGGCTTGCTGCTCTTTTCTTTCGATATACCACTTTTTTCCGGCACGGTAACCTCGTGGGCTGCAGAAGTCTCGCTCTCCCAACCCTTTGAAGCATCGAAAGAGTTCCCGAATTATTTTCTTCCGATAGAATACCGGGGTCGCGATCCGCACTCGATCTCAGCCGAGGTGATTCAAAAGCAGCGCGCGCTTATCGAGAGCGCCCTGACATCGGTTTTTGAGCGTCTCGTGATTCCGATCGTTCCTGAGGGAGAAAGTGCCGTTAGGCCCGTGCGCTATTTTCCATATTTGCGCGATTACCTCGCCCGGATTGACCCTCATGCGAAAGTTTACGCAAGCGGTGGAGTTGTCCGTACCGCGATCTCCTATCTGTATGATGAGATTTACCGGGAACTTGAAAAGGATCCTAATCAAGATCTTAATCAGATTCTGAAACATATCGCACAGGCAAAGGAAGATTTACCCGCAATTCGTGTTCGAGGAATTGGGAGCGACTTCGACATTCTCGTTCAATCGCCCGCCGGAAAAATCAAAGAACTTCAGTCAAAGGCCAAAGAGATCACTAACAGTGCTTCAAATCATCTCGGGCCAGACGCCAAATTGAAAGCGGATGTTAAAAACGTGTTTTTCACTTTGGGTGACGTCCGTGATTACGATTCTCAAATCGAACGATCCACCAAGCAGGGCGGAACGTTAGTGGATTACCTTGCTTTTGATGTGGGGACAAATCAACTGAAAGACCCGCCGCAGATTCCGGGGATTGCGAATGACTTGATCGCGGGCACCTTCAGATT
>CAZCBS010000020.1:0-22861 GCA_964496965.1 uncultured Bacteriovoracaceae bacterium | reverse complement strand
AGCAAACGTTGTTCCTCGAGGAGTTGCGCCTTGGAGACAGAAATGATGAGGAAAAAGAAAGTCGCCTGTTTCTTTGAGTCGCTGGTATTTCTCAAAATCCGTTGGTCCGATTCGTTTGAGCGCTTCATGGTTTGCGAGCGGGATCATGAGAACAGGACTACCGGTGCTAACGGTCTGAATCGGCGCGTTTGGCAGTAGGTCTTGCGGCTTGAGCCCGTAAATCGGAAGAACATCCTCTGGCTGATAGGTACGAAGAAACTTCGGCGCAAGCTGGGACATGACGATTTTTGAACGATTGGATTCATTCGTAACGGTGATCGGAATCACGCCTGCCGGAAGTTCCAACGTGATTTTGCGAGCGCCGTTTTCTAGCTGAATCAGTCCTGCTTCGATCAGGGCATGAATTGTCGCGACCGTGGGATGGCCCGCGAAAGGCAGCTCTTCTTCGGGAGTGAAATACCGCGCTCCGAAATCCGCTTGGCTCGACGAAACGACGAACGCGGTTTCGGAGAGGTTCATCTCCTTGGCGATCGCTTGCATTTTTTCGGCGGAAAGCGAATCGGCGTTAAGAACGACGGCGCAGGGATTTCCGCCGAGTTTTTTGTCGGTGAATGCGTCTATCCAAAAGAAGGGCCAGTAGAATGGCTTAGCGGACGGATCGTGAGAGGGCAGGTTAGGCATCTGAAAGCCTACTTACAATAACTCTCGGGAACGTCCCAGTGAAATGTCCCTGGATCAGCGTTTCTAATCGCAGTCTCGTCGATTTGCTGTTGGAATTGTTCCAGCTTTCCCTCGAGCGCGCAGTGCCGATAGGTATTCAGCAAATTGCGAACTTGAGGTCGCAACTTCGTGTTAGCCAATCGATCGATATTGCGATCAATCTTTGCGAGAATCTCGGGATCTACGGGTTTTGATGCTTCTTTGAGGCTGGCTGCAAGGTAATAAGGAATGTATTCGCTAGCTAGATCGGCGCCACAGGGTTTCATCCACCAATAATCCCGATCGGCCAAGAGACGGATCATTTCGTCCGGCGATCCTAAGATGGACCGAATACAGCTTTGATCACGGATATAAAAGCTCTTCTCCAATTGATCGTCTTGAATCACTCGAATCTTAGACTCAGTTAGAAAGCGTTCAACTAATTTGTCACAATGAGCATCGATAAAGCCGGTCATACTCATTTTTCCGTCGCACTTGGTTGTGTACTGTCGCAGATTGACGAATCCTTCACGGGAGGTGCCTTTCTGCGAGGCGAACCAAGATTGAAATCTTTTATCCTTGCTTAAGATATCTAGCGTAGCGACAACGTCGGGCGTACGACAGGAGTCGTCCACCACGATTTCCATCAGCCAGTTATTATTGAACGCAAAGGCTCCATTACCGAAACCGTTTGAGTCGATGCCTGCAGTCCCATAGAGTCCTCGGCGGACAGGGAGATGCCCAAACCGGGATTGCGCACCCATGATAAATTGATCCCAAGCGGCTTTCGGGATGGTCCTTGCCTGAATATCTTCGTCCAAAAATTTTCGGGGCCCGAAGTGATGCAGGTGAGATGGAACGACTCCACCTTTCTGATCGATGATTTGTTTTGCGATCTTGCTGGGATCGCAATCCAAAGACAGCGCTTCTTTCGAGATTTCCGCGGCATTTTCCTCGATGGAGACAAAATCCGCGAATGCAGGCTTCATGGACGCAAGCATCGAAACCGAGCCAATGACCCAAACGTATGAGGCAAGTTTCATCATAATGAAGTCTGTACTCCTCTTAGGAGTACAGATCTATTCACCGGATGTGCCAAAGGAAATGGCTTGAAAGTTAAATACTTATTTCCCACCCATGAGTGCGAATGTGTGTTCAGCCCAAGCGCCTGTCAACTTCATCGTCATGACCAATCGTTTAACGGGTCATTTTTATTCGGTTATCTAGTATCGATTAGAATGGTTTGATTAGAGGTAGCGGAACGGCGACTAAAACCATTCCTTAAATGATCGCCTTGCGTCGCAATTGACACACGTCAGTTGAAGCCGATCAATAACTACCGTAATCAGTTTTCTGCTGCTAAGTTTTGATTCAAAATGCCGATAAGAACGCTGTGCGACTATTTTTGCTAATTTCATTTGTTTTCAGCTTGGCAGGCAATGCGCTCGCAAATGAACGCTCGTCCTGCATAAACAATGCACTCGCTCGCTTGGCCTATAGCGAGAGCGAGTTTCATATCGCGCTTGAACGAGTACCAGAACTGAGAGATCTCGTTTTGGGTGTTATGCAAGCTCCGGAAGCACCAATAAGAGTCAAGTCCATCTTAAAAAGGGGAATTCAAGATAAGAGCTTATCAATCCAATACATGAGCGAGACTATTGCGGCCCTAAGGTCAGACGTTGCTTTCTACCAAGGTGCTTTTGAGCCATTCGAGCGGGTCAGTGCGGAAGAACTAAAGAAAATTCGTTTGGGCAAACGACTCCCAGAGCATGAGATCGATCCTAGATTTTCGCGTCCCCGTGTTGTCATTCGAAACGAGCTCTCAAGGAATGAGGATACGATTTTTCTAGCGTTTATTCATGAGCTTGCACATGCCCGGTTTTCAAGTTTTCTCGCGAAAAACATCGCGATGCTGGCTAGTCGTTGGCCTCAATTTATCGTGAGGTCCGTTAACGGTCACTATGCGATCTATGATCAATTTTTAGTGTATCTACATGAACGATATGCGTTCGAAATCGAATACAGTGCCTTGAAAACGGTTCGTCCGAGCTTTGAGGATCAATGGTTAAGACAGTTCGAAGAGGCGTCGGGAACATCAAAGGTGAAGAGACATCTCAGTCAGAATGCTTCTCGCGGGTTATCGGAAATTGTTACCAAACTGTATGGGCTCAATGATCCGGTGCTTGAGCCGTTTCATCATTTATCAATCGGTGAAATCCTAAGAGGCCATTGAAGCAATATTCGACACCGTCGATCTGTTCTTGAATTACTAGAGAATGTTCACTTCACCGCACGACAACGCAAAGGACATGCGTTCACTCATTGCACAATCTGGATATAAAATCCGGAGCGGTGAGACCGAACCAAGATTCCGGTTCAAATCCCGCCGCTCCGCTTGAGGAAGCGCCTTGGGCTAAGCTCGCTCTATTCGCCTCAAGATGTCTTTTTCACAAACTGCAAATCGAGCGTGATCTTGACGTCGTCACCGACCAAAAGCCCGCCGGTCTCAAGCGCTGCGTTCCAAGTCAGTCCAAAGTCTTTTCGCTTGATCTGAGTCGTCGCGGAAGCGCCGATCTTGATATTTCCCCAAGGGTCTTTCATCTCAGTCGCAGGAGCTTCGACATCTAAAGTCACTTCTTTCGTGATGCCACGAATCGTGAGGTCTCCGATGACTTTGTACTCGTCGCCACCGGCGCTTTCAAAACGCTTCGATTTGAAAGTCAGGGTAGGGTAGTTCTGAACATCGAAGAAGTCCGCGCTACGCAGATGCTCATCGCGCTTGGGCTCGCGAGTGTCGATGCTTGCAGTTTCGATTGTGGCTTCGACCGAGCTTGCCTTTAAATTGTTTCGATCCAAAATGAGATTTCCGCTTAGCTTTTGAAAGCCTCCGTGGACCTTCGCGATCATCATATGTTTGATGCTGAAGTTCGCGCTCGAGTGCGATGGGTCGATCGTAAAAGCGGCCGTTGAAGAGGGAACGGCTTGGATTTGGGTCTTTTTCAGAGTTTCGTTGGCAATGGCTGTGTTCATAAATTTCTCCTTTTTTGAAGTCGCTGTTCTTGATTTCAAATTACGGCCGTTGAGGTTTTTTTATTAGGAGGAAAAATTTAGAAATACTTTTCAATAAATTAAAAAGTATCGGACGTCGCACGACTTCGAAATCGAGCGGGTGTGATTTGAGAATGCTGTCTGAAAAAACGCACGAAGTAATTGGGATCTTCGAATCCAAGCGCGTATCCAACTTCGGAGACACTCAAGCTCGTGTAAGCCAATAGCCGCTTGGCTTCGAGCAGGCAGCGATCTTGAATCAGCTCTCGGGGAGACTTGTCGAGAATTCGGCTGAGCCTCATGGTCAGCGCTTTGGGACTGAGGCCGAGTTTCTTGGCGTAAAACGTGACCCCATGTTCTTGGGTGAAACTCGCTTCGATCAGCTGTTTCAGGCGATGAAGCGTTTCGTCGCTTGATGGAGCTTGCGGGCTTTTTTGAGAATGAGTCCGGGTTTCTCGAAGTAATTGAATCAGAGCGCCGGAAAGATAGCTTCGAATGCAGGCTTCATACTGATCTTTTCGTTCCAAGAATTCTTGTCGCATCGTTTCGCATAGGATTTCGAATCTTCGAAAGGCGGGGCGATCTTTGAGCTTGATGACGTCAGGGATATGACTGAGTTGAGCGAGGAGATTGGGACCCTGGCGAAAATCTAAAATCAGCGACTCATGGGTAAACTCAATGACGAAGCCTTGGGTTCGAGGGCGCAGTGACCACGAATGAACCTGACCGGGCTTGATGATGAAAATCTGGCCGTTTGAGATGCGATGCCGTTCAAAGTCGATCTCATGCCAGGCTGCACCGGTGCTAGCGACGATCACGACGATTTGAAAGAAGTCATGCCGGTGGGGAAAGGGTACTCGCGGACGGATTCTCTCGACGAGGTTTTCGACGCGGATCTCTCCTGAGGACGCTCGGACGACGCCAAGCGACTCGAGGGGATGAAGTCGGGCGGGAAGTTTGTGCTGTTTTGAGTGTTCCCTGTCCATTGGCAATCTTCTTATCTTTGAGTATCCTCGAAGTTGAGGAAAATCTCTATGAGCGAAAATTTAAGTTCAAAAAAGGCTCTTCGTCTAGGATCGATTTTGCGGGCCCGCTGCCCGGCTTGTCATCAAGGCCCGGTCCTGCGCGGGATTTTCGGGATTTATCCAAAGTGCTCGGTCTGTGGACATGACTTTCATCCTGAGCCTGGATTTTATCTTGGCGCCATGGCGGTATCGTTTCTTTTGACGGCGATGCTCACGGTTCCGCCGATGATCGCGCTCAAAGTTTTAGGTGCTGAGATCGGGGTCTTGATCGCGTTTCCGTTTATTCAGTTTATTTTCCTGGGATCGTTCCTGATGGTCTATTCTCGCGTGCTCTGGTTGCATCTGGAGTATCGAATGACGAGTCGCTTGAACGGGGAGTATGATTCAAGGGGGCGGGAATAATTCCTGGCGACTCAAAGATCGATGTCTTTGCTCGCATCACTCAGGCAGTAAGGATCGATCTCTGGCAAGGTTTCGAATTTTCCCAGCTCGAAGTTGTAAATGTAAGAGCTAGCCCAATCGAAGCAGTGGATGGGCTGAGCGAAGTTCAAGTTTTTTGAATCCACCACTGTGGGAACATCGGCGGAGCGATAGATACAGGTCTTGAATTTGAGTGAAACATTGTAGGCTCGAGTCGAGTCGGCGTAAAAGCTTGCTACGCCCGGGCGATCTTGGACGTAGAGTTTGCTTTCCGTGGGAGGCTTGGCGCCGTAATAGTCATCATGCACGATATCGCGCTGACTCGGATTTTTGTTATAGTACGAATAATGCCTTGAAAGCTTCGGATCGTAACTCCACGAGAGAGGATCGGGAACAAAACCGTCGATTTCCATTTTCGGGTGAAGGTATCGGATATACTTGCCCATGAATTCACGAGCGATCGCGGGATATCGAGTCACTTTGCCGTTCTCGATCTTCGACATGAACTGACATCCTTGGATAAATTGCGCGATTCCGTATTTTTCAAGGTTGGAATTCTTGTCAGTCTCGTAAGACGCCGTCATCTTGGTGCCGTAGGAGGTTGAGGTGCCTTCTTTTTCGAAGAACTTGACCTGATATTGCGTGATGCTCATTTTAAATGATTTCAGGCTGCAGGTATTATTGGATTTACAATCGGTGTTGATAAATTTCGATTCCTGAGCAGGTTCGAATAGGGTTTCAGACGGAACAGCGTGAGCCGCGGAAGAGATCCATCCCAAACATCCCAAGAGGACCCACCCGATTCCAAAATTCATGAAGCGCAGATTCATCTTTCTCACCACACCTTGCTGAGGAGAATCCTCTTACGAGTTTCGTGCCTAAAACTGGAAGGAGGTGGAGTGTCGTCTATTGCATCTGAAAGGAGCAGGTGGAAGAGAAGCGGATTTGAGACCGCCCAAGGCTTATACAGTTGCTGAACAAATTACTGCTGAATCTGTCAACTTCGCTTCTCCAAAAAGTCAGTAGAATTTGGCATTTTAGACGACGTGAGAAATAATCGGTTTTCGGCTTTATTTGTTTTCTTTCATCTCTGCCTATTGACCATCGCTTCGATGGCTCATGCGTCCGAAATAGGTTGCTTTGAGCGGCATTTGAAAGACGCGATCCAGATTAATTCCGCACGCGCGCCGATCTATTCAAGTGCAAGCGGTGGCGCGAGTCTTTCGATTTCGAAGAAGCTCGTTTTTTTCGAGAGGCACTCCATCTCTGTGGCTCGGCTTCTTCAAGCACACGCTAAAAAATTCCAAGAAAAGGGAATCCCTGTTCTTTGCGACGACTTTGTTTCGATGGAGCAGGCCCCGGAGATTCCTGTCGGTGGAAAAACTTCGACGTTGCCGCAAGATCGGTTCGTGAATCGGCCTGTGGTTTCTTTGACCTCAGAGTTGCTTGCTGCGAGTCTTCGCCGTGATAACGAGGCCTTGGTTGAAGTCGCGACGCGGGAGATCGACGAACTCAAGGCGCAGCCATCTTATCATTGCCTGAGGCGCCATTTCTTGGAGTCCATTGCTCGGGCGGCTCGGCTCGTTTCGGTCTACACTCAGATGGCGAGAGAAGCCGAAATGAGCTCTCCTGAGGGTATTTCGAGAATGTTCATCAATGCTCAGATTTTGTCGCTGGGATATGCTTCAAATCTGGATCGTCAGGCAGCTCCAGTTCAGGAGCAAGGTGTCCCGGTTCTCTGCGCGGACGTGCCGACGATCCAGTTTGACTCGGTTCTTTAAATCTAAGCAAGCTTAAGCAGCTTTTCGTGCAGCGCTTTTTGCGGTGGTCGCAAGGACGTCGTAAATTCGACGTTCTGGTTCTTGCGTTAGAAAAGGCCTGACCTCTTCTTTAAAACGAGGAAATTCTGGATTTTGAGGCCAGGAAGCGGCTTGCTCGGCGGTGTCCCATGTGCTGAACGTCGTGCAGATATTCGATTCGGGATCTGAGACGAGATACAGAGGGCCTATGCCTGGAGTGTTTTCAATTCGCTTCATGGAATCTTCGACTCGCTTGACGAGTTGATCCATCATTCCGTCTTTTACTTTCAGCGTAATCACGACAGCTTTCATTGCATTCTCCTTGTGGCTTCAGACTGGTTTTCCGTCCAGCAAGGATTGCAGCGAATACGCCAGAAGATGGCGGCTTACTTATTCCCGTCCTTATTGAGCGAAAGAAACGGCTTCAATAGCTCGATCGGTAGCGGAATAATCGTATTGGTGGTGTGCTCGCTCGACATCTCGCGAAGCGTTTGAAGATAACGAAGTTGAAGCGAGATCGGGCTGCGCTCCATGACGGCTGCGGCTTCGGCCAATTTTTGAGATGCCTGAAGCTCGCCTTCGGCGGCGATGATCTTGGCGCGGCGATCGCGCTCAGCTTCTGCCTGACTGGCCATCGCTCTTTGCATTTCGACGGGAAGATCGATTTGTTTGACTTCGACGTTCGACACTTTCACGCCCCAGGGCTCGGTTTGGGTGTCGAGGATCTCTTGAAGACGATGGTTGACGCTCTCGCGAGAGGAGAGAAGATCGTCGAGATCGATTTGACCTAAGACGGATCTGAGCGTAGTTTGCGCAAGTTTTGAGGTCGCGAGCAGATAGTTTTCGACTTCCACCACGGCGCGATTTGGGTCCAGCACTCGGAAGTAAACGACGGCATTCACTTTGAGAGTGATATTGTCCTTGGTGATCACGTCTTGAGGAGGAACGTCGAGTGTGATGGTGCGCATATCGATTCGAACCATCTTGTCGACGACAGGAATCAGGATGATCAGTCCCGGTCCTTTTGCTCCAATGATGCGACCCAGGCGAAAGACGACGCCACGCTCATATTCGTTGAGGACCTTGACACAGGTCAAGAAAACGAAGAATGCGAGAATGAGTAAAAAGAGAAAACCGCCGGAGAAGATTTCCATAATGTGGTCAAGGTAACTTCGAAGCCGGAATGCCGCAAGTCTTGATTCGAGACTAGCCGCGTTTAGGAATCGAAAGTCCGAGCTCAGATGCGACTTTTTGCAAATCCTCCCAAACCTCGCGCTTGCTCTCCGGATTTTGGAGAAGGTAATTGGGGTGCAAAGTGGGCATCAGCTTCGCGCCATTTCGATAGGGATAGAAGCTGCCTCGCAGTTTTGCGATCGGCGTCTCGGTTTGCAGCAGCGTTTGTGCGGCAAACTTTCCAAGCGCCACAACGACTTTCGGGCGAATGATATCAAGCTGACGCGTTAGAAACGGCGCACAAGCGTCGATCTCATCGACCTCAGGATCGCGATTGCCTGGAGGATGGCATTTGACGACGTTGCAGATATAGACTTGCTCGCGCTGAAGTCCCATGGCCTGAATCATTCGATCCAGAAGCTGACCTGCTTTACCGACAAAAGGGCGGCCATCGGTGTCTTCTTGTTCGTCCGGTGCTTCTCCGACAAAAACGAGTTCTGCGCGAGGATTGCCTTCGCCCACAATCATGTTTTTGCGATTTTGACAGAGCTTACAGCGCGGGCAGCCTTGGAGGTCCGCGGCGATGAGTTCTAGAGAGTCGTTTTCTGGGGTTGGTGGGACCTGAAGGGATGCAGGAGCTGACGCAGTAGGGGCGGGCTGATCATTCGACGAAACGGCTGACGAAGAAGCGGCTGAGCGACGGCGGCCCATAATAATCGCGCGGCGCGGCAGAAAGGTTGAACTCATTCTCCGTTTTCATCCCATTTCAGGGATTTGTTCAAGGGAAAGGTTTCAAGACGGGGCAGGAGAGAGTGTTCCATCCGAATGGACGAACAGAATTTTACATCCTTGTGCAAGCAGCTTTTTCATTGGAACACCCGCTGCCTCAAATAGGTTTTTAATGAGATATGCCGCTACTCCGTTGAAATCGCGTCCAAAGCTCACAATACGTGTAAACATGAGGTGATCCCAAAAGCCTCGTTTGGCGCTTTCGGGTACGGACGTGTCCTCAGTTCTTTTTAGCGCAAACCCTTTTTGAGCACCTGTGACGATTTGAGCGATACCGCCTGAGAGCTCTTTTGAGAATCTTTTCCAAGCCTCGCGTGTGGGTACTTGAATCAAGAGGTGAATGTGATTTCCCACGTTGGCGAAGCGATAGACACGCACTCCCCAGCGTCGTGCCGTCTTGTGAACAAACTCTTCGATGAAATTGCAGTGTTTTGGGTGGAGCATTGAGAGCGCGCCACGAGCTTTAGAGGATCTCAATGTGACATGAAGCGCTTGTTTTGGATCGATAGGACGAAAGGTTTTGCGTTTTCCCTTGGCCAGGTCTCCGCCGTGCTTTGCTCCAGCTGCTTTTTCAAATCCAGGAAGGAATGACTCTTTTTTTGCTCTCACGAAAGAGCTGTTATCATGCGGGCAATGGGTTATCAAGCAGCTTATTGTGAACTCAAGGGAGCGACCGGATACTTTGTCGATAGTTTGAACTCAAGAAATCGCTTACGCGGGCTTGGGGTGGCAGAAGGAGTTTATGCCCTTGTAGACTCTTCAGCGACGCTACATCCAAGCGTAGGCGATAGCGTTAGATTTGCTTTTAAGCAAAGACTCACGCACAGCAATGGCATGGCTGCCGCCATGCCTACTGAAGCTTATGCAGAACCTGGCGATTTTTTACGCCGCATTCTGGGCAGCGGGCGATTTCTTGGGTCAGGTTGCGGCTGAAATCGGTCACGTGAGTGAAGTGGAGGTTGGCGCCGCAAAGAGTGCAATGGTTATAGCGTTCCATTACGGTCTTTGCGGTGCCAAAGAACGGATTCGTCGATGCGGTGTCTTCGGAAGTATCGATTGCATTTTGCGTAGCGCCGTTCGGCTTATCCCTTTTTACATCCTCCGTCTGTTCTTTCGAGGTCCAGTGTGGTTGTGTCCTCACTAAGCCTTTCGGAAAATTGCCGGCGTTCTAAACGGGAATGTTTTGCCGTGTCCGACTTGCTGCATACCCACGTCAGACACAGGTCAAATGCCCTAAAGAAGCCATGGGCTATCGTTAAAATCGCATAGGCCAAGAAAATGATCGAAAAAGTAAACTAACTGAGTTTATAAAATGCACAACTTTTTGACGGTCTACCACGTATATTGAATGTGTCACCACCGCTACAAACGTAATTTTCCAGTGAATTTGAGAGGTTGCTCGGGCGCCGGTTGGCACGTTCGGTGCTCTATTTAGTCTGCGTCGGATGCATCAAAGCATTCGATAGCAGGAGAAACCGGGTTATGAAGTACATCCAAACCATCTCGATTCTGAGCCTCATCATCGGCATGGCCCTCTCAAGCGTCAATGCAACCGCGCTCAACGCGAACGCTGAAGACATGAATCGTCGCGAAGTCGAAGCATTGTTGGATGAGAAGATGGACGGACTCTCGCAATCCCAAATCCACAATCTGACATCTCATCTTTTTAAGCTTTGCCGCAAACACGGCTTCGCGGTTTCGTCGATTCTCTCGGTGATTTCCACGGAGAGCAGCTTTGATAAAGATGCGACTTCTTCCGTTGGCGCGATCGGCTTGATGCAAGTGATGCCAAAAACCGCGGATTTTATCGCGCAAAAAACTGGAATCCATTCTTATCACCATGCGCGCGATCTTCACGATCCTGCGACCAATCTCTCGATTGGAATTGCATACATGTCTTATCTTCGTGGCAAATATACCGAGTCACATCATTACTTGGCTGCGTACAATATGGGCCCGACCAAGTTTAATCGTATGGTCCGCAAGCATGCTCCTCGTCCCGCATCGGTCAAGAAATACGTGACGAATATCCATACCGGAGTTTATCAAATCCGTCGCGAAGCCCAGGAGCTGGCTTACGCTCGTGCACAATAAGGGCTTAGAGAGTCTGAAGAAACCGAATCAAGTCTTCCTTGTTTTCACGAGTCAAAAGCTCTTTTCCGTCTTTTAGGAAAATTTTCTCATCGTGTCCGGTATTTCGCATTCCAGGCAGTGAGGTATCGAAAACACTTCGCACTTTTCCTTGAGGACGACGAGGATAGCCGTTGCAATCGGCGTCGAAATCGCGCTGAGGATCCTCTGCTTCCACTGCGGAGTAGGTCGGAGGGCGCATCTCGCGTCGAGTAAGCACCGCACAGAGAGAAGGGGCCGAGTTGTTGTGGAAGTATGGCCAGCGCGCCCAGATTCCCACCAGCGGAGGAGGGACGTAGCCGTCTTGCTTTTGAATGACGACTCCGATCTTTTTTGAGATCGCAAGATCATTGAGGCGCTCAAGCGGCTCCATGCCCAGTCTGCGGCCGGGATCGGTTCCGACATCGACGACGGGAGTTTGTTCGTGGTAACGAACGCGCCAGGTTCTGAGCTGGTCGACGAGAGGAAGGCTCTTCGCGAAATCCTGGTTCCAGACTTTGTCGTAGTGGCCATGGCATCGAGCGCAGCGCTGAATGTAGATTTTTTCCCCCCGCTTTGCGCTTTCGATATTGAAGCGCTCGGCGGGAAAGAAATCGGTAAATCGAGGTGCCTCGGTCGAGAATACCGCGCTCGTCAGTTCGCGGATCACGTTTTGATTTCTCTCAATCCAGCTTTCGAGCTCGTGAAGATCGGTTCCTCGACCGAGCTCGTTCCATAAGATGTTCGTGTAGATCGGATTGCCCGAAATGACAGAGCCATCGGAGAGCCAACGGTTCTTATATTTGACGTTCCACCAAACCGCGGGCTTGCTGTCGGCAATCGATGCAGTCAGCATATCTGGGCGAAGGTGCGCGCTGAAGCGAGGATCTTTTTCGGCGTACGGATCGGGCGAGCGCCGATCGAGCGAAAGCGAGACTTGCGCAAGCGACGTATCGAGTCCGAGCGCCACGGGTATTTTTGCACCGACAAATTTGAGATTCTTCCGAACCTGATTGTAAAGTCTCTGCTCGCCGAGCGTCGCACCGGTGAGCGAGCTCAGGAGATGAGGTGTGACCAGACTCACGCCTTTCTTCGCTAAGACAAAAAGCTCGTTGGCTTTGACAAAGCGATTGGTCATTCCCAAAACGGTTTTTCCAAAAAGCCTGGACGAGTGGCAAGCTGCGCAGCTGATCGAAAATCCAACGCCATCCGCAGTTTCAATCGTTCCAAAGCCGACTCGGCGCGCGGGGATTTTGCTCCCTTCAGGAACGGGAAACTGATAAACGCCCGTATCGCTCAACGCAGGATAAGGATGGAGCCCCAGCCAGTCGAGAGCGTCTTCGATGTTTCTGATTTTCGCGAAAGCGCCGGAAAGAGAATGAAGGATCTGACTCAGCGGATTTTCCGATTCTCCGTTCATCGCGGCTTCAAAAGGTTTGTAAGGAGGGAGCACTCCGGTGATTTCCACTGGATAGACTTGGGCGTGTAGTTTGCCCTCGTGAATCGATTGCGCGAGCTCGTCGAGCGGAAGCTCATAGCGATTGGAATTGCCTTCCAGGGGAACTGGAGTTTCCGCGCTCCAATCAGGAGTCGACGCCGCCCAAGTCGGCGACGTCGCGAGTAATGCAAGGCTCAAATAGACGGGTATTGAGTTCCTTCTCATTTGATTGTCATTCAATCATGGCTTTTCAGATTCGTTAAGCTTTTTTCGTCAAAACGTTGACTTGTTTGTGAATCAAAACCGCGAATGAAAATCGCGCCTAAAAATTGCGAGTGAAGATTGGCGTGAACTGCGAGATAATCAAGGAGATCGGTGAGGGCAAGAAGCCCCGGAAAATATCATGAAAAATATCGGCAGGAAGCTGATTTTCCAGACTGTTTCGGTCGCCCCGCTTTTATTGGTTCTGACTTTTGCTGATGCAGCGATCGTGCCGCCGCAGCAGGGCACTGGAGCGACGCGGGTTCGCGTGCGACTCTCCGAGTCCGTTTCCAATGTCGCGATTCGTGGATTTGATCTCAGGATTTTTCAGAGCGCGTCTCAGCCCTCTTCTAGGACATTGGCAAGCGCGCCGTCAGAATCCAGCGAGTGGATTTTTCGATGTCAGGATGGGCGAATTCGAGCGATTCCCTCGCAGGGGGGCGCGACACTGACGCTCAAGGGGCCTGTGAGCATTACGTCTCCCGCGGGGATGATTCATTATCGAGGAAAACCGTATCGAGACGAAATCCGGATCCACTCCGTGGGATCTCTTTGCGAAGTCGTCAACGAGCTCGATATCGAGAAATATCTCGGGGGGCTTGTGAACGCCGAGTTTTCATCGCAGTGGAGCGCCGAAGCGGTTCAGGCGCAAGTCATCGCGGCGAGAACTTATGCGCTCTATCAAATTCGCCAAGCGCAGGCGAAGGCAAAGCGCACGGGAATTGATACGCGCTTCGATCTCGATTCGACTGTCAAAGATCAAGTCTATGACGGATATTTCAGCGAGGATTATCGTGGCTCTCGTGCTGTCGAAAAAACACGCGGCATCGTGCTCACGGCAAAAAGCGACTCTGGAGAGGTTGCGCCGATTAAGGCTTTCTACCATGCGAGTTGCGCCGGACAGACGCTGCTTCCGCAAGACGTTTGGGGAAATACTTTTCCTGGATTTAAGCATCGCGTGACGTGTCCTTATTGCTTGAGAAACGCAAAGCATGCTTGGAATCTGACTCTGACGCCGGCTGAGGCTGAAAAGCTGATTCGACAGGGCGCTCAAGGAGATGGCATGCAATCCGGTTGGCCCAATCAATGGAGCCAAATTATTCATCACGGACAGCTTGTTGATTTAAGGGTCGGAGCAACTTCGCTGACGCGAACTCTATCCGTTCGCTCGATTTGGTTTTGGGCAGGGCAAAGAGCGGAGCTTTCGATCAGTGCGAACAAGTTTCGTGAATGGCTCGGTCCCGGGCGGCTCAAGAGCACGTCGTTTCAGGTTTTCTCGGCTGCCGTGAGTGGCGCGCAAGTTTTTCATGTGAGCGGCCATGGGAACGGCCATGGCGTGGGAATGTGCCAACTGGGCGCAAAGTATATGGGTGAGAAAGGCTACACAACCGCTCTCATTCTAAAGCATTATTACCCAGACGCGCTCTTGCAGAAAATGTGGTAAAGCGGAGTGGATGCACTCAGATTTATTGGTTTCACCCGACCTTTTGGATTCGTACGATTATGATCTTCCCGAGCGCTTGATTGCTCAAAAACCCGCTGAGCCACGCGATTCGTCGCGCCTGCTGGTCATTCATCGCGCGGAGAAACGTTGGGAGCATCGGCGATTCACGGATTTGCCTGAATATCTGGATTCGAACGACGTCATGGTCGCGAATAATACGCGTGTGATGAAAGCTCGGCTTTTGGGGCATCGGCTTCGTGAAGAAAAAACAGGAAGCGACACGCGCTGGGTCGCTGGCGGAAAAGTCGAGTTCGTGATGCTCGAAGAGCTCGAGCCTTTGACTTGGGAAGGGCTTTTTCACGCGAGCGCGAAGTATGTTCGCGGGCTTCGTTTTGAAATTCCGACATCGGATGGACGCGGGCTTCGAGGAGAGCTGGTGCGTGGATCGGCTGAGTCGCCGAGCGGAACCGTTGTTGCGCGCTTTGATCGCGATCCGATCGAGAGCGGAGCAGGGGAGCTGCCTTTGCCTCATTACATTCAGCGCGAGAAACCGGAACAGGGCGACGAACAGAATTATCAAACGCTTTACGCTCGCCATTTCGGATCGGCCGCTGCTCCGACGGCGGGTTTGCATTTTACTGATCGCGTGATGTCTCGGCTTCACGAAAGAGGTGTGGGCTGGGAAGAGCTCACGCTGCATGTGGGCTTGGGAACTTTTCGGCCTGTGAAAGATCCGGATATCACTAAGCACGTCATGCACGAAGAGCGCTATGAGATTTCTCCTGAAGCGGCTTCGCATATCACTGAAGCGAAACGCGCGGGGAAGAGAGTTCTCGCGGTCGGCACGACTTCTGTGCGTACGCTTGAAAGCGCTTGGCAGGGCGATCATCTCAAGAGTGGTTCAGCGCGCACTTCGATTTTTATTCGCCCGGGTGTGTATCAATGGAAAGTCGTGGATCGTCTTTTGACGAATTTTCATCTGCCGAAGTCGACGCTTCTGATGCTGGTTTCATCTTTTGCTGGTCGAGAGCTCGTGCTGGATGCTTATCGGGACGCGGTGAAGCAGGAGTATCGCTTTTTTAGTTATGGCGATGCGATGTTGATTTTGTGAAGAAGCCCGATTGGATCTTCATCCTGTCAGGCTTCTTCTCGAATCAATTGTCCGAATCAGTTGTCAAATCTCGCGGAACATCCTGATGACCTCGGAACCATCACTTCGTTTCCGCCTAAGTCTCGTTGATAGGGATTGTCAGAGCGGCCAATATAGATACGTGCGATCGGTGGATCGAACGGGCTCCAGCAATCGAGTGCGAACGATAGGACGCCGTTACTGACAGATGTATCTTTTTCGACAGTGACCTCGGCTGGTTTTAAAGCTGCGAGACCCAGATAATAGTAAGCGTCGGGCTTCTTACTAGAGTTTATGAAGTAAACGAGATTGCGCAGCACGCTTTGTTGGCCAATACGAAGCGAAGTGACGGTGGAGATTTGATCACCGATGAGGAGCCTAACGTTTTCTAGAATGCCCCCTTCGTCTAGGATCAAAGTATTCCAAGAGAACCTGACGTCAGAGATACGGACCGGTAGGTTTTTAGAGCCATTGATTTCGTGACGCACGACTTGAATGTCAGCATGTGAAATGTCCGCATAAGTCACTCGGCTTTGATTCTTTTCATCTGCTTCGAGAAGTGAATGCGTGACCTGGGAGTGTTCGGCAGTGATCGACTCCAAGAGGGAGTCATCGACTAGGCTGTCATTCAGTTGGCTGTGCTTGATAACAGATAAATTCTTTGCAACCACTCGCGTGAGTTTTGCGCCTTTTGAAGTGGCTGAATTCAAAATCTCACAGTCCGTCAATTCGATTGGATCGTTATTTTCTGCGAAGAGGGTGCTGCCTATGACTGCACTGTTTTTAATGTGAATCTCGGAGTCGGGCTGCGCGAAAATGGATGTTCCAAGGCCAATGAAGCTGTTCTCATCAATCGCGATATTTTTCGATTTGCTTTGGAAGAGGAGTCCCCCTCCGTTGAGTACCTGATAATTTCCTTTAATGTGTTCTACGTTTTCGCTCGTATCCAAAAACTCAAGTCGGTAGCTAGCATTGAAAAGTTCTTGTAGTGCTTTGACGTCTGTAGCGGAGATCGCGCTTCGGTCGCCGCGGATGATCTGATCTTGATAGCGACGCTCTAATATCTGAGCTCCTCCAACAAAAGCGGTAACGTCTTTTTGATCGGCATTGGGTCGGTACGCCCAGAGTCTTTCATGCAGGAGCGCAAAGGCTTGCTCCTCGAGTGAGGCTTGCTTCCATTTGTCGATGAAGAGATAAGTGTCACCGTTGAAAGTGCATCCATATTGAAAATGGGCGCTGACAGGGTGATTGAGGGTGGGCAAATATTTTTCACAGGGGACGTTATCTTCACGATCTTTGGGTACCAAGAAATATCGCTGGTCTGGGTTTGTCACGACCTTCTCGAAGAAATCCTTGAGAGTCCAATTAAGTGGTTTCAGCAAAGTGTCATCGTAATTACTAGGGATGAGTTGCAATAAGAACTCTTGCGTCTGAACTAGATAATCGCGGATCTCCTTTGGAAAATCTGAAAACTTCACTAAAGTAATTTGTTGAACTTGCGAAACAGGGCGTCCCGCGTAGTAAGGATCGGCGATTTGAGTTCGGCCATCGATGACGACATAGGTGCCACCGCCACCGCTTGATCCGCCCTCTTTGGCGTAAGCGGCAGGAGCGATTGCTATCAGTGCGGCAGTTCCTAAATTTAATAGAGAACGAACGCTGGGCTTCTTTGATTTCATATATTCCCATCTGCTTTTAGGGCCACACGGCCCGGATTAATAGCATTAGCTGACTTTCTTGGTCAACTGTGTTCTGCCAACGCAAGGCTCTGGTTCTGAGTGTGTGGCTCAGCTTTTTCCAGAGCCTCGCGCCGACAGGAGCTGATTTAGTGCGCGATGAGTTTTTAGAATAGGTTAATGTATTTAAATAAATAGATGATAGTTAAGTTGGCCCTGAAATAACCGATATATCTATTGATAACCATTATGGATAAACTCGTTTTCAGTTTTTCAGACTATAAAGCCTATCTTCAACATCGTGCCGGAGGTAAACGCCAGCGTCGGGGAGTTCGCTCCGCGATGGCCGATATTCTCAAATGCCAGCCTACCTATATGGCGATGCGATGTTGATTATTTGAGATTTTCGAGCTTGCTATTCGATTGAGATCTCTTGAGAGGTCGGATTGATGATGAGTAGGGTTTTATTGAAAAGATCTTTCGCACCTTCGGCTTCGGATTCAGCGAGAGGTTTGATCTGAAAGTCTATTCCCGATTTCAAGATCACGTATGTTTCGAGTCGTGGGTCGAGTGGATGACTCGGTCGGTTTTTTATTCCTACAAAAGAATAGGGTTTCACTTTCTTCTGTTTAAGAGGCTGGGAGTATCCGTTCCATCCGGGGATCGAATAAATCGGAACGTCTTCGTTTGCCATGGTCATTGCGACTGAAAAGAATCTTAGAATGCCCTTAGGAGTCATTTTTTCTGCAAGTTGAGAAAGATCCGTTGTGTCTCTCAGATATCTTTGCGCATGACAGAGAGATTTTTTGAAAAATTCCGGATTCCAATCACATGGAGAATCATTTCCATCGAGTCCCACCATAGCCTGAAGCGTTCCCCATCCACCAAACTGTGCGTGCAGGTATTTGAAGAACAAGTATGAAAACGCGTAGGCATCTCCACTTGGAAAAGGATGTCTCAGTTCAAGTAGGGTTGGGTTTTCTCTTGCGCTGGAGAACTGGCTGATTCGGTATTCGGGCTGAATTCCGCCGGCCTGAGTCTCCATCATCTGTGCGACGCCTTCATCAAACCAGGAGTCGACATTGTAGCGATGAAGCAAGGCATGGGTCAGCTCATGAGCGAGAGATGATTGCCAAAACATTTGCGAGGCGACGGCGCAATCGAGTACGATGACCGGCCCGTTTACTCCTTTGACTCTTGGCAAGTAGATGCTGCTAAACTCTTTACGTCCCTCGCCTAGATCTTCGATCAGGATGTTTAGTGAGAGCTTGTTTGCGGTTTCGTAAGAGTGATCGATGAGTTGATCTAATGTCGAAAAAATCGTGCTGTCTTGGCTTAAAAGTTTCGTGAATGTATCGTTGAGCTTGTCTAAATTCACGCTACACGACTTTTGCGCACTTTTGAAAATAGCGACGTTGAACGAAGAATTCGCCTCAACTGAAAAGATTTCGCTCGGTTTGCCGATGCTGAACGTTCTATCGTGATCAACATACGGACGTGGAAAAAGCGGAATCCCGTCCGCCAGGCATAAACCTGAAGCGAACGGGATGATCAGTGCTGCAAGAAGGATGTGTCGTAGATTTTTCACTACTGAGTCTCGTCTCGGATTACTTCACCTGAATTCCGTGGACGAAGGAGACCTGCCCGTCTTCGGAGGTGAACTTGATTCCGTAGGTTCCAGGAAAGACAGAGACGAAGTCGCCGTCTTTTGGGTCATCCACCCATACGAACCGCTCGCCGGTCGATGGATCGGGCTTGTTTAGAGATTCTCCGAGTTTGCACCGGTAGACTTGGAAGTGTTTACTGTCGGCTTGCGTTTCGCGAGTTTCGCAAGTCGCATACTCAAAACCTAAGGAGCCACCGTTCGGACCGACCAAAGTCTTATAAGCATCGGCTGAGGGGTTTGCTGAATAGTCTAATACTAACTTTGCTCTAGCGACGAGTTGCGCATCTGCGGCAATGTCTCCCGAAGCAATCGCTTGGAGTAACGTTCTCACTCCTTCTTTGTCGTATCCGGATTGCCCTGATGCCTTAATGAGCTTTAAAGATGGTGTTAGCAGTTTAGCCTCTTTAAAGGTCTCATTGACTTCCTTTTGATTGGAGGACTCATACTGACGCGGAAACTGGAAATAATATCTGTCGAAGTTTTCCATGAGCTGCTCTTTGTTGTTTACGTCGGAAAAGTCGACATAAACACTGTAATTGAAAGTTGAATCTACTTTCGGGACTTCCAATTTCTTGAGCTCATAAGTGAGACGAGCGTCGCGTGCAAGCTTTACAGGAAATTTCACCGAGTGAGACAATTCGGTTTTTGCATATTCGATCTCGTAAATGAGGCCGGGACGTATTCGAATGGGTTGATTAAGAAAAGCACTGTCCCACTTGCATTGACCGGCAGTTTTGTCGAGCTTTCCGTCTGCAGTCATGGGGCACCAAAGATAACTGAACTCGTTCCTTTGCCCAGACCCCGGAACCCCTTTGATCATCAAATATCCATACGCGGTTAACACGTCCGGAACCGGAACGATCGTGGAGTCGCTTCTTTGGCTATTGAGATAGAGTCCATCGGCGCCGCCTCCGCTTGATCCGCCTTCTTTCGAATAGGAGGTAGGAGCAATCGCCATGAGTGCGGCAATCCCGAAGCCCAACACAGAGCCAATTTTGCGATTTAGCTTTTTCATACATTCCCATCTGCTTTCAGGGCCACACGGCCCAGGTTAATATCATTACTTGACTTAAGTAATCAACAGTTATTCTGCCAGCGCAAGGCTCTGGTTCTGAGTGTGTGGCTCAGCTTTTTCCAGAGCCTCGCGCCGACAGGAGCTGATTTAGTGCGCGATGAGTTTTTAGAATAGGTTAATGTATTTAAATAAATAGATGATAGTTAAGTTGGCCCTGAAATAACCGATATATCTATTGATAACCATTATGGATAAACTCGTTTTCAGTTTTTCAGACTATAAAGCCTATCTTCAACATCGTGCCGGAGGTAAACGCCAGCGTCGGGGAGTTCGCTCCGCGATGGCCGATATTCTCAAATGTCAGCCTACCTACGTGTCGCAGGTCTTGAACGGCAGTGCCGACTTCAGTCCGGAGCAGGCGGAAGTGCTCAATCGTTTCTTTGGGCACTCGCAAGATGAAGCTCTTTTCTTCATGCTTCTTGTTCAAAAAGAGCGCGCGGGTACGAGTGCGCTCAGGCAGTTCATTCAAAAACAACTCGATGAGATTTCCGCGCGGCGAATGGTGATTTCGCAACGTTTGGGTCAGAAGACGGAGTTCACGAAAGAGCAGCAGGCCGTTTACTACAGCTCGTGGCATTACGCTGCGGTTCATGTCGCGTTGACGATTCCGAACTTGCGAACAGTCGAAGCGCTCACGCGGCAGTTTCGAATCTCTGCGAGAAAAGTGAAAGAGATTTTGCAGTTTCTCATCGAGTCCGGCCTCGTGCAAACCAACGGTGTTGAATACGAGACGAGAGTCGTGCAAATCCATCTCGGCAATGATTCGCATAACATCGGCAAACATCATTCACACTGGAGACAACAAGCGATTGAGTCGCTGGATCGCGAGGAGCTCACGGATCTGCATTAATCGACCGTCGTCATTCTTTCGCGGCAAGATGTGGAGAAAATCAAGGATCGCATTCCCGACGAGATTAAAGCGAGCCAGGCCATTGTTAAAGATTCGAAAGAAGAAGAACTTTACGCTTATACCGTCGATTTCTTTTCGATGAAGAGGTGAGTGTTTTTGTTGAAAAATAACTGTACATTATAATGTACAAGTTTGGTCTGTTTTATTTGACGTAATCTACACTATAATGTATAAATATTAGAGATAATGTACATTGGAGTGTATGTGAAATCGCCAAATCGTTCAGAAAAGCCAAACTGGGAAAAACTCCTGACCTCCGACGCAAACTCGAGTCTTAAAGAAATCGGTCGTCTGTTAGCCGAAGCTCGAAAGCGAAGAGCGATGTCAGTTGTGGAACTTGCCGCTCGAGTGGGCGTGGATCGCCGCACTCTGGGACAACTGGAGAAAGGCAGTCCTAAGGTTTCGGTGGGGATTTTCTTTCAAGTACTGAGCGCGCTCAACTTGCTTCGCGGGATCGAAGAGATTGTTCGACCTGAAAATGACCTTGAGGCGATGAGTGTCAATGTCCGTCGAGCTCGCAGACATCAAGCGCCCCAAAAGAAAATCAGCGATGAGAAAGTGAATTTCTAATGCTCCGAGAGCTCTATGTATATGTCTACTTAAAGACAGACGGGTGGGTTCCGGCGGGCTTGCTTCAGTATGAAGAGGCAGGTCGACTTTCTTCCAGCAGATTTCGATACGGAAAAAAATATTTAGATCGTCCCAACGTGATTGAGATCGATCCGGTGCAGTTACCGTTACGCGACGGGACTTTCACGACGCCCGAAGGATTTAGCTTGTTCAACGGGATTCGCGATGCAGGGCCCGACAAATGGGGACGCTATCTTCTGGATCAACGTTTTGGACGCGCGCTCACCGAGTTGGAATATGTCGCCGCAGTGGGAGAGGATCGAGTGGGCGCTCTGGCGTTTTCTGATGACCTAACATCCGGACCGAAAATTTTTTCTCCAGACGGTTTTCAATCCCGGACCTCAAGGCATCTCGATCTCGCGCTTTGCATTGGAGCGGTCAAAGATCTTGAAGCTTCGGAAGAAACAGAGCGCTTAAAGCAATATTTGCAATATGGTCCTTCGCTGGGAGGGGCGCGACCCAAGGCGACGGTCATTTGGAACGGGAGACCGTTTCTCGCGAAATTTTCTCTTTCACTCGATCGTAGAAATGAGCCTTGGGTTGAATATGCCACAATGACGCTTGCGAGCGCGTGTGGAATAAGAATTCCTACGGTCGAGAAAGCGGAGATTTCCGGCCGAGCGATTTACCTGATCGAACGATTTGATCGGGATGAGAAAGAAGCGCCGATTCCGTTTATCTCGGGACTGACACTCACGGGAAATCATGAGAGCGATTATTCATATTGGAGCTATCATGGGCTCGTCGACGCAATCGTGAAATATTCGAGTCGACCCGATTTGGATTTACAGGAGCTCTTTCGCCGAATGGTATTCAATATTCTGGTTTACAATAACGACGACCATCTGAGGAATTTCGGTTTTCTTGCTGTCGAAAACAAACGATGGGATCTTTCGCCGCTTTACGATGTCGTTCCGGCGTCCGTGAATTCACAAACCTATTCTCTGGCGATGACGATCGGTGCTGAAGGAAAGAAAGCGTCAGTAAAGAATGCATTGTCACAATGCGAGCGATTTCGGCTCAGCCGAGATGCCGCGCGAGGAATTGTCAATCAGATGAAAATCACGGTTTCCGGTTGGCGCGAACACTTCCTTCGCTGCGGAGTCGCGAAGCCCGAGATTCGGGCTCTTGAGAATAGTTTTGTCAGCAAGCCTTAAAATGTTATTTTTGGAAGGTTTTGAGATTGCGATTAATTCGCATTTAATGCGTATTTTCCCTTGTTTTTGGCTGTATTTTTAAGTAAACAAGAAAGCGATTTTACATTTGCGCTTGATGGGCATCGTTTAATTTCCGGATCTACTTTTTCCGCCCATCAGTACTGATTTCACTGAAAATATTTTTAACGATCGTCCGGAGCGATGATCAACTCGGAGCCGTCATGCTAGCTCAAATATCCCTTGTGGATGAAATCCACGATCGGGCCATTGAAATCTCTACACGTTACAAACGCGCAGAGGCTGATCTCATTGATGTCATTCAACAGGTCGAAGATCATCGCGTCTTTTTGAAGCGCGAGCATGCCAGTCTCTTTAGTTATGTCGTAGGCGAGCTCGGCATCAGCGAAAGCATG
>CAZCBS010000019.1:0-22862 GCA_964496965.1 uncultured Bacteriovoracaceae bacterium | reverse complement strand
GCTTTTCGGATGTTGTTGGCATCAGCTATTATTTAAGCAAGTTTGAGACGAATCGACAAGTATTCAAGTCATCTCTTGATTTGATCGAGAGTAACGAGATCCTGGCGAACAAAAAGCCCTTTAAATGGAAACGGCAACTGAATCTCATACCAATCCGACTTTGAAGAGCGACGAACGATCAACACATCGCCTTTATTGAGCCTAACCTTGGCGGGCTTCGAATGAATATCTGGCGCCGTTCTTAAATTCACGAAATCCTTGGAAACGGTGACATGAACCGAATCCTCTTGCGAGCTCGCGGCTGAGATCGGATCTTCCGCCCGAGCCACTGCGAAGCGCAAAGAAATAACGACTAGAACTGCTATGCGTGAAGAAATCAACGTTTTCATATCTTGCCAATCTAGTCTATCGACACGATTCCATCGGTGCAAATACTTGTAACGAAAAAAAAACGGCTGAACCGCTTTCACGCAGCCCAGCCGTCTTCGTTTTTACGAACGAATCAAATCAGTTGGATCCGTTCTGGTCGTCCCATTGGGAGGTGCCATCATCCGATGGCACGGTTGCTCCGTCGTCAGACGGTACAGCTGACTCAGTCCCTTCGGCAACTCCGCCCAAATCCTCGATTTGGGTATTGATCTGTTGAAGACGGTCGACGCCGTCGTCAGAGAGATCCTCATCCGCAGTTGCCGCGAACAGGGTTGTCTTCTCGGGATTAGAGAGATCCTGAACAGCCTTGAACGCGAACTGGACGTCGTCTTGATCCACAAATCCCTCGATGACGACCCCTTTATCGTCCGGAAGGACTTGATAGTGATCCACAACAACTGCGTTTTCGCCCAATTCAGCTCCGCCACGGTTTTGCACTTCCAATGCAAGGCGGTCTCCCAAGACCGTCGATGCGTCGAGATAATTTGCCTGCGCATCGATGTCCATGGAGCTCACGCCCAGATTGAGATCACGAAACTCTTCGGTCGGGAAGAAAACCCGGTTGTAGCGGAACTTCGACCTGAACACCGGATAGTTTGTGTAGGTCGGTCCATACCAAGAGTTATAGAAGTACTCATCCTGGTCGGATCCGTAGAACCAATACACAACCGGATTATAGAAATAAGTGTCGATATCGTAATTAGGATGGAAATCCCAATAATACCCGCCATAGAAACCTTGGCTCCACCAAGGCTTGTACCGATCACGGTAAATAACGTGGTCATGAGCAAACCGGTCATTGTCGCGAATCAGAATGTCATGGTCACGAAGCCGGAACTCCTGGCTGCGTCGATCCACCCAGGTGCGCACTCGATCGTCTCTACGCATATCGTCCATACGACGACGCCCCAGATCGATTCGCTGATTGTAATTTGGGCTTACGATATTACCGTAGTGGTCATGTCCGTACGAATATCCTGGACCATGCGGATGCCCAACCGGATACCCGAAGTGACCGCCGCCAGCATATCCACCACCGTGTCCGCCATGCGATGGCGCGGGCGGATGGTAAGGGGTCGGCGCGGGTGGATGATATCCGCCGTGACCTCCGGGGGTCGGTGCTGGTGGATGATATGGCGTAGGTGCAGGCGGGTGATTGCCGCCGTGATTGCCGGGGTTCGGCGCGGGAGGATGATACGGCGTCGGCGCGGGTGGATGGTATCCGCCGCCATGTCCACCGGGGGCTGGTGCCGGAGATTGATGTCCTCCTGAACCAGGACCTGGTCCGTGCCCGCCATGCCCACCGGGCGCTGGAGTCCCTTGAGCGAATGCTGATCCTGCCGCAATTCCGCAGATCGCTATCATCGCGATCAACGGACTTTTGAATTTGATTCGTAACATTTTGATCTCCCGAAAAATATGAACAGACTTGAAACGAGGCACTGTTCGATCCCCTACTTCTTCCGAAATCACAAGTCATCCGTACTTGTCTGGCACGAACAGCAAGATTCAATCCAATGGACCAAAGCCGTAAGTCATTGCTTCTCATCGGTTTTTAAATTTAAATAGAAGTAGCGATTTGCAACTGGGGACAACAAGACACCGGCGAAAATGAGACCATGACACGGAACTATGATGAACACTCAAACGCTTCAGAGCATCACCGACTCACTTCAGCCTCTCTTCGCGGCGGTCTTTCTCTACCATGCCTTAGTTGTTCGACGCATGGCGCGAGTCGAACCCTCCGTGTCTTACTCATGCATCGTTCCGATGTCGCTAGCGGCAGCAGCCTACTACTTTTTCTGGCAGAGCTATCGCCTGACGGAAGACGCTCATCTCCTGCGAATCTTCGCACATCTGACTTGGACATGTGGCGCCGTGATGGTGTATTTTCACATCGGCGCGCTCCAAGCTTACTTTCAGCCCTGCAGTCACTGGATTTCTCGAATTAGAATCATCATTGCCTGTTTGCTGATTCCCGTCACGTCCAGCCTACTCCTCTTGATCACGACGGGAAAAATGTTCTTTCTTTCCCCCAATCCAATGCAGCACCCGCCCCTCGCTTTTGCGGAAGGCGTTCGCGATCGAATTCAGCATGCGTTCAGCGGCAACGCCGTGATCGACACGGCCGGAGCCATGTTCATCGTGATCGAAGTGATCTGCTTTTCGTATTTTCTCTACCTTTTGGTTAAACGACGCGGAGACCGCTGGCTGATGCTGGGCATGATCCTCATGCTTCTTTCGATCATCAACGACGTCATCGCGACCATGAGGCTCGAGGAGTACTCCGTCTCTTTTCTATTCGTCGCGATTTTTGTCGAAATCGTCCGCCTGACGGTCCTAACAGAAAAAGCCAATCGCGAAAGACTTCTGAGCATCCAGAACTCCATGAGATTGGCTCAAATCGGAGAGATGACCGCAACTGTGGCGCATGAGCTCGTCAATCCGCTTACAATCATCATCGGCAACACCGATCTCGCGCTGAAGATCGAATCGCTCGACGCCGCAAAACTTAGGAAAACCCTAGAAAGAATCCAGGCTGCCGCCGCTCGCATGCTGACGATCGTTCGCGGGTTGAGAGACCATGCTCGCCTCGAAGAGACCGAGAACGAGCCGATCCATCTCGAGCAAACTTTGACCGAAATCAGCGAGATGATTCGACCGATGTATGCAAACGAACGAGTCTCGCTTCAGCTCGATATCGCCCCGGAGCTTCCACTGATCACTGGCAACAAGGGAAAGCTCCAACAAGTGCTTCTGAATCTTCTCCAAAACGCTTGCGATGCAACGGAAGGAAAAAGCGATCGAGCGATCCGCTTGTCGGCAACTTTTCGCGAAGGTCTCGTGCAGGTCTGCGTCAGCGATAACGGATGCGGGATTCCGCACGAGCATCTCACAAAAGTCTTCGCTCCGTTCTTCACGACGAAACCGCGCGGAAAAGGAACCGGCATCGGTCTTGCCTTTGTCGAATCTCAAGTCAGGATGATGAACGGCCAGGTCCGCGTCTCGTCACAGCCTGGAAAAACAGAATTCACGCTGCTCTTTCCTGCTGGAGCTATCTAACGCGCTAAGTACACCAACCAGCGACAATCAATCGCTCACCCCCAGTGACACGATTGATTTTATGCTCGAATCCCTGCCAACCGGTCGCGAAGATAATCGCTGTGCCATAAGGCGGCGTCGGTATCGACTCGGTCGTATCCGATTTCGACGCGTCACGAACGCGTTTTCGAATCTCTAGCCGGCCCCCCTCGACTCGCGAAGCATCGATCGTCAAAGAGAGAGAAAAAGCCAGGACTCGGGATCCGTCATCGTGCCAGATCCCGTCCTCATCCGGCTCGACAAGCGAAGAGCGGATCGAGAGAATGAACTCGATCTCGTTGAACTCCGAGTACAGCTTTAGCTTCTCAAAAATCGCTCCACCACGCGAGGTCTCTTGCCGGATCAAGCCGTCCACACTCGACCAATCGCGACCTTCAACCGCTTCTCGAAGCTTGGCAGGCAGATCGATAGATGAAAGTAAAAACCCACGCTGAGCAATTCGCTCTTTTTCTTCAAATGCGCTCATGAAAAGTCTCGAGTTAAAGATAGACCTGGGCGCCGATCGACGCGGTACCTGGAATATAATTGATCAGATACCCCGCGGAAAAGTTTTTTGAAAACAAATACTGAATGGCGAAATGGGTCTGCGTTACATCGCCTTCTTGTTGGAGATAGTTCAGCTTACGAACAGCGAAAGTGAGCGTCAGACGATTGATCATCGCGGTTGTGGACACGATTTGAATCGGCTCTAAGTCAAAGCCACCCCTGTTGACAAGACGAGTGTATTCGAACTCGAAGATGGAAAGCCGCGTGCTCGCCATCAAATTGTAAAACGTCACCCGCGGAAGATAATTAGACACTCGCTCGCGCGTATAGCCTCCGCCCAAGGTCAGCCATTTCCAGCTCAGCATGAGGCCTGGCCCGCCTCCCCACGTGTCCGTTATTTTATTGTAGCGCGCGGAAACACCTAAACGAACGGTCGGACCACGATCCAGCTCCAGAAGCTTGAAAGATGTCCCAAGATTCAGATTGGCGACTTTTCCTTTCGCGGGCTCGGTGGGCTCAAAAGACTCGATTTCCGGCTTTCCATAAGCGCGCTGAACGATGTCGTTTCCGTAAAAAGTGTTGTTTCCGCTGGTCGAAACGCCTGTACCGAACTTTTGGAATCCCTTAATGATCGAAAACGTCGGAGACCATTGAAGACTGTCCGTTTTGAGATAACTGGCGATGGACTCAACGCCAAATGACGACGGCTCCGTTGGAAGCGATGCCGTATTCAAGCTGAACGCGGAAGTGAAAGTCGAACTGGCTCCCGCGGGCTTCGACGAAGCTGAACTGCCCGTGCACATGATTTTATAAAGCGAGGGCGTCTCTCTGCGATAGTAATCGCAAACGCTTTCGGCCTCGGCCTGCGATGACCACAGGGCCAAAGCAAGGATAAGTCCAAAACTCCGCGATATCTGAAATACAAATCGAGCCGTCACGTTCTTAAAGTCTATCTGATGCTCGAGCGACTGAACAGACTTGCTTTCTAAAGCTTGAGTATGTAAAAAGCCCGGCAAGATGGTCGTCAAAATGTCAAAAACTCGTCGCCAAGAATCCTCTCCTCAGCCTGCCAGCAAGTTTTCAAAAGATACGATCGCCTTCCTCAAAAAGGCCTCCCGTCAGAAAACTCCCGCCTGGCTGGAAAAAAACTGGGATGAATACCAAAAACAGGTTCAACTCCCCTTGCAAAACCTGGCGCGCCATCTCAAAACCAAGCTGAGTACAGTGGCAACAGGCTACCATTTCCCTCAAAAGGGAATCGGTCGGATCAAACGTTCCACGATTAAAGCTCAAGAGTATGGAAGCCTATACAAAGACTATGTCTCGTATAACGCCTCAAGACCATCCGAGTCGCGATTTGATCGCAACCCGAATCTCTTTTTTCTCATCCAAACCGATGATCCCGATGGGGACAATGTCTTAGTCGCAGGTGGCCTTTACATGCCTTCTTCGCGCCAAATCCGCGCGATTCGTGAAGCCATTGCGAAAGACGCTTCGGCCTTCGATCAGCTTTTTGCATCCAAGAGTTTCTCGGCGCGTTTTCCCGGCGGGTTTTCGAAAGAGAAATCCTCTACTCGCCCTCCCCGAGGATTCGACCCGGCGCACCCCCGGATGGAATGGCTGAAGCTCCAGGCCTTTTTTGTTTGGCGCTCCTATAAAATGCGCGAGTTTCAATCTTCGGATTTTCCAAATCAAGTCGCGCAGGACTTTTCTCAAATCGTGCGACTCAACGAGCTTCTCGAAAAAGCGATCAAAGGAACGCTGGCTACAACGATAAAACCAAAAAAGTCAGCAGCCAAGCGTTCTTCATCACTCGAATCGCGTCTTGAAGAAATCGATCTGCCTCGTCGGCCGATGGATTTCTAATCTCAAAGCTGAAACGGATAAATAGAACCGAGCTTGAGAATTTGAGTGAGCTCGTCCAACGCGCTCCGGGTCTCGTTAAAAAGCGACGGATCCGCGAAATCTTCCATTGAAAGCCGTTGCGGGAACTGTTTTTTCACCAAAGGCACGAGCCTTTGATAAAGCTTGTCATCCCCTTTTTCTATAACCACTCGTCCTGAGCATGCCTTCATCTCGGATTTAGTCAAAACCCCTCGGAGCCGTAAACAAGCAGGCCCCCCGCCGTTGCGCATGCTTTGGCGTAAATCCATGAAATGCAATGACTGAATCGGAGAACGAGAATCCTTGCTCAGCTGCTCGAGATAATGACGAACCGCCTCGACCTCCTGGCATTCTGTCGGCGCAATCAACGCCGTCGTATCGTCCGGCAAGGAAATGAGCTGACTATTGAAAAGATAAGACCTGACCGCTTCAGTGATACTGACCTGAGAGGCCTTGACTTCCAAAGATCGAAACTCTCCTTCGCAAACCGCCGAATAGGCGCCGCGAAGATCGCTCAATGTCTTGGCCGAATCCAAGAATGCGTTCTCATGATAAAAGAGAAGATCGCGGTTTCCAACCGAAGCGACATCGTTGTGAAAGACTCCGGCATCGATCGCCTCAGGACTCTGTTGCGAAAAAACGACTGCTGTTGGATCCAATTGATGAAGTCGCGAAACCGCGCTCGAAGCCTCGAGCGTTTGTCGCGCCGGAAAGCACTTAGGTTCCGGTCCCGGCACTCCAAAGGCTTTCCTCCCGTAAACAAAAAACTCCACTCCCGCCTTGCCGTATTCAACGCAAAAGCGTGTGTGATTAGCGGCACCTTCGTCTCCGAAAAAGGCCCCTGGAGGCAACGGATCATGATGAGCGAAGACTTTCTTGTTCTTGAAAATCGCTTTAAGAATTCTGGCTGTCGTCTCCGGCTCAATCGAGCGGTGAAACTTGGAAATCAGATTGGCCGGAGTAAAATGAACTCGACCATCCTCGGTATCCGCGCTTGGCGAAACCGTCGCGGCATTGGCTGTCCACATGCTTGAAGCCGAATAACAAGCGCTTAAAATCTCCGGAGCCTCGGAGGCAGCTTTACGCAAAATCTGTTTATCGCTTCCATCGAATCCAAGTCGCTTCAGCGCGTCGATCGCAGGTCGCTCCTGAGGAGGAAGTACGCCTTGCATGACCCCTAGACTTGCAAGGTATCGCATTTTCTCAAGTCCCTGAAGCGCCGCCTCCCGAGGATTGGAAACCGAAGCTCGATTGCCCGTGGAAGCGATATTTCCCAGCGATAAGCCGGCGTAGTTATGGGTGGGACCGACAAGACCGTCAAAATTGACTTCGTAAGCGCGTGCCATCTCAATGGCAAGATCTCCGACTTAGACGGAGGTGTCAAGCAAGGGATCAATTCGCTTTCTGGCTTTGTTGCTCTATTTCCGATTCGCGTTCTTTGCAGAGCTGCTTAACCTGCTCCTCGATCTGGGACGCCAGCGCATACGCGTCACTTTCGTTCGACACGAAAGTTTTTTGAGAAACGCCTTCAATAGCTTTAGGACAGTAACTGTATTTCATGACCCATTTTTCAGGATCGGCTTTTCCCTCTGCGAGAACCGCCTTGCCTACACGAATGGCTTGATCACTGCTCAATCGTCCTTTTTCCATCTCATGAATCGCGATTTCCATTGCCGTATCATAAGCGATCTCACCGGCGGGAATCGCCCTGCCTTGAATTCGATGAATATAAACTTCCGTGATTCGGTTTGGAAAACGAGACAGAACCGTTGCGTAAGTTTCAGGATCCCGCTCGCCATCGTCTCCAATCAATATCAGCTTTGCATTCTCGGGCAGTCCCTGAATAATTTGGGTGATTTTTTCCACTTTGAACTCAGGCGTCGACTGCGAAAGCGTCCTCTGCAACAGCATCCACGGGGACGGAAACTTGTTTTCAACAACTAGCCCGACTACCGGTTTTCTGAAAAGCTTGATCGAACCTGTAACATAGTAAGTCGTGGATCGAGCGTTTTTCTCACTGATCTCTCGATAAAGCGTGCTCATGCCGGCAAAGGCTTTGGGGCTAAAGAGCTCGCTCATCAGAGCTCTGGGTGGATGAAGCACATCCGTCATCTTCACGGTATCGTCCATGTCCGAAACGATAAAGTTTTGAACGTCTTCCGCTGCCGAAGCCCCTCTTGATGGGACTCCAATGAGAAAAAGAGCGAGCGCGAGACTGAAAAACTGGAACCTAGATTTTTGACGTAACACGAAAGACATCATGGCAGAGCAATCAGCAATTGCAATGCCGCACGCCGTAAAGGTTCAAATCGCGTTAAAGCCTCGATAGCGACAAATTTCATCGGAGCGACTGTATAAATATTAGACAGCTGCGTAGGAATGAGCTTTGAACCCACTGAAGAACTGAACGATCGCTAAAACAGGAGCATCTTTATGAAGTTTGGGAATAAGCTTGCTGTCCCCGTCACTGAAAACGACCATTATAAAGGAAGGCCGGGCGCCGCGATCGAGTTGGTCGAATATGGAGACTACGAGTGCCACGAAAGCAAGCAAGCGTTCGATATCGTCTCGCGCCTTTTGAAAACTTTCGGCGACGATCTACAGTATGTTTTTCGTAATTTTCCGCAACAAGATATCCATCCCTTAGCCCTGGGCGCCGCAAAAGCGGCCGAAGCGGCTGCTTTGCAACGCCGATTTTGGCAGATGCATCAAGTCTTGTTTGAAAATCAAAGTGAATTCGATGACGATAGCTTGCTCGGCTTTGCCGAAGAAATCGGATTGAATACGAATCAGTTTGCGCGTGCGATCAAAGGTTCCACCATCCTGCGCCGAATCGAATCTGACATCGACGGAGCCCGAAGAAGTGGCGTAATCAAGACCCCTTCTTTTTTCATTAACGGACGAAAATACGATGACGATTGGTCATACGAGTCATTGCGCGATGTCCTGCAAGCGATCAAAAGCGGACAATCAATGGAAGGCTACTTCAAAGCCGCCTAAGCAAGTCTGTTGCCGAAAAAAGAAATTGGAATCGTTTTTGTATAACCAGTTCGTCTATGCTGGTTGCTTACTTGGCTCTTCACATCTTGAGTCTGTTAACGAGTTTCAATCCGCAAGCATACGCCGCATCAAACGACGCTGCGAGCGAGTGGAATATCACTGTATACTACACGGCAGTAGAGAAATTTCACCACGGCAGACAGGCCAAAGTTCTTGGTTGTCCGGAAATGGGATGCGATCAAAAGAGCATCATCGGAACTTTTCCTTATGAGTTTCTTCGCATTGTACAAGAAGAAGGAACCGGCCGCATTTCTGACGGTAAATACTCCGGCCGATATCTTTGTTGGTCAGGAGGCTCAGGATTTTGGCTCGATAGCGCGCCGAGAGATGCCCAAGGAGGCTCGTTAAAGCCTTGGGTCTCAGCAGCCGCGGATGCCGATGTCATGAACTTTGGCGCGACATTTCGGATACTGAATTGCGGAAAAGACGATACGGACAACAGCGATATTGACCCGAGCACCTGCAACCGACTCAAGGGCTCCCCATGGACCATTACGGACCGCTTTGAAAAAGGATTGGGCGGCAAACATCATCTCGATCTTTATATCGGTGAAGAGGACCAAGAGAATTTCATCAAATCCAGTCCGAAAGTCATTTCAGTCAAGTCAGCTACGATCTCAATCGAGAAATAACCGCGCGCAAATCAAGACGATGCCGATGAGTAAGCCTTAAGTCCCGCTTTCCAAAAAATATTCACAATTCCCGCATAAACGGCGATCACGACCCATAAATGAAAGAAGACGCTCCAGCTGAACGCCTCAAGAACCAAGCGCGCAGGAAAAGAAGCAATGACGGAAAACGGCAAGACCCAGCTGAAAATCCAGCGCGCCCAGCCACGAAAAATGCGATCAGGCCGCTCCAGAACATGGCTCATTTGATAATAGAAGGAATCAAAACCACGAACGGAATGCGTCCAAAACACCGGAATGATGAACGTCATTCTGATCAAATACTGGACAAGCAGCCCTAAAATCAAAAAACCGATAAATAGAGCCGCCCTTCCCAGCCCAAACTCTCCCGGATAACTCAGAATGGCCCAAGCCAGAACTCCAAGGGACATCAAGAAATTGACGAAAGAGTTGGTCGCAAAATCTCGCACGCTGAGCATGAATAGCGACGATACCGGACGAACTAAATGATAATCGAGGTCCCCTCGATTAATGAGCTGGGGAAACCACCAAAGGTTGTTTGAGAAAAGCGTCATGAACATCGCATCGATCAAGCAAAAACCCGCGACAAAAATCATCATTTGATGCAGATCCCATCCGCCCACGCTGCCCGCATGGAGGAAAATAATTTGAAAAAAAGCGATATTCATCAAGTAGTAGATCAGGTCCATGACGATTCGAAAAAAGAAATCCAATCGAAACTCCATGGACCGTCCAATAGAAAACTCAACGAATCGAAAGAAGAGCCGCAGGTATCTCATTTAGATCCCGACCCCGCTATATTTGAGAGTGCCTCTGCGCCAGACAACGCTCAACATCGCGCAAAGGAATACCGCCCAAAGCGCAAGGATTCCCAGGCTAGAAAAAAACTCGACAGCCTTGACGTCACCCATGAACGCTCGCACCGGAAGCGAGACCATGTGCTGAAAAGGCAGCGCCTCCAAAAGCTTCCGAGACCAATCCGGGAAAAGCGCGATTGGAAGCAAGCCTCCTCCAAGGAGCGCCACGCAAAAGCGCAGCATGACAAGAAGGCTCCAGACATTCTCCGCCCAGAACGCGACCATCTCAAACAAGATCGACAAAAGATAGTAAATCGAGCTCGCCGCCCAGAGCGCCGCCGTTCCCATCGCGATTCCCTCGATCGAAATCTGGCGATCCATTGGAGCTCCGAAAACAGCGAAAAAAATCCCCATACTGATCAAGAGCTGAACATAGGTCACGCTCGCGTTGGCCATCCAAGATACATATTTGTAGGAGAACAGCGAGACGGGATAGACCAAGTACCGATTCAAGCTGCCGTCATAAATCTCGAATGAGATCACTCCTTGATCGAAAGCCATGACGGTGCGCCTGACGAGCGCGACCGAGATATAGTATAAGATCATCGCGCGAAAACTGTATCCGCCTATTTGCGTCGCATGTCGAGACTCGAAGATCGCCTTCCATAAAAAATAAGCGATCATCATCTCAGTCAAGACTGATCCAAGAAAGTTCATCCAAAAGTCGACGCGATAGGAAAGAACCTTTCGAATCTCGAGAGAGAAAAGATGAGACACCCAGCCCATAGAAAGCCTATGCCTTTCCTTTTCGCATCAACGTCTCGATCACGGCAGTGATGTCCTCTTCCTCAACACCGAGGTCGATCACGGAAAAGCGCTGAAGAATCGCGGAAGCAACTTCTGGAACGGCGTCACGAGGAACTTTCACTCTTAGGCTCTCCACTGTCTCTTCAACTACCTGCGCGGGCAATCCCCGTAATATGGAGGCAGCCTCGGGCTTTTCGCCTTCGCTAGGCTTGAGCTGCGCGGTAATGACCTTGGAACCGGCCACCTCGCGAACGATCTTGGAAAGCGGTAAATCGTAAACAAACTCCCCTTCTCGGATGATCACGATCCGCTCGCAAAGCGTTTCAATATCCTCCATATAATGAGAAGTCAGGATCATCGCCGGTCTATGGCGATGACGATAGTCGAGCAAAAACTCGCGAATCGCTCTCTGCGCGGTAAAATCAAGTCCGATCGTAGGCTCGTCTAGAAACACCGCTTTGGGTTGATGAAGCAACGCCGCGATGAGCTCCAATTTCATTCGCTCGCCTAAAGAGAGCTTTCGGATCTGGGTTTTTAGCTGCCCTTCGACTCCCAGGGCATGAGTCAAGAACTCCAAGTTTTTTTTGAACTCAGCAGGCGGGACTTTATAAATCTCCCGCAAAATCAGAAAACAATCGGCCGCGGGCAAATCCCACCAGAGCTGCGCTTTCTGGCCCATGATGAGCGCGATCTGACTCCTAAACTCGTTTTTTCTCTGCCAAGGAGTGTGGCCTAAAACCCGAGCCTCTCCTGACGTAGGGTGAATGATTCCGGCCAGCGCTTTGACCAGCGTGGTCTTGCCTGCACCGTTCGCTCCGACAAGTCCCACGATCTCACCCGGACCGATATCAAGCGATACGCCCTTTAAGGCGTGCTTTTCGACCCACTTCCGGTGAAAAAGCCCTGCAACGGATCCCTTTAAGCCCGGTTCTTTCTGATGAACACGAAATGTCTTGGTGAGCTGCCGAACCTCTATCATCCAAAAAGGATCAGCGACTCATGCCCCGAAGTCAAGCCGTTGCGGCAATCCCGTTCGAGCCTCCCAGCGATTCAAATGTCTGGTTAGGCTCGATCCCGAGTGCATGCTTTAAAACTTCAGAAACATTTTCGACGAAAACAAACTTCAGGTCATCTTTCACCTCCTTTGGAACTTCTCGGAGATCTTTTTCGTTTCGTTTTGACAGAATCACGGTTTTGATTCCCGCTCGATGAGCCGCGATCGTTTTTTCCTTGATGCCTCCGACAGGGAGCACCGCTCCGCGCAGACTGATCTCACCGGTCATCGCGATCTTCGGGCTGACGCTTTTCCTCGCGAAAAGCGAGGCAAGCGCGGTAAAGATCGTGATTCCCGCCGAAGGGCCGTCTTTCGGAATAGCTCCGGCTGGAACGTGAATATGCACGTCTTTCACATCGAAATGCACGTTCGGAGCCCAGAACGGGAGCCGCGACCTCACCAAGCTCAGCGCAATCTGAGCGGATTCTTTCATGACGTCTCCAAGCTGGCCTGTCAGCATGAGCCCGCCTTTGCCAGGCATCTGAGTCGCTTCGATGAAGAGAATATCTCCTCCCTGAGGCGTCCAAGCCAATCCGGTCGCCACTCCAGGCTCCAGCTGGTCCGCGGAAAGCTCGTGCATAAAGCGCTCTCCGCCGAAGACCTCATCAAGCCAAGAGAGCTCAACAGTCACCGTTGCCGAATGCTCCTTCGCGCGCACGACCTTCTCCGTCGCCGCTCGAAGGAGAGATCCTATCTTCCTTTGAAGCTCGCGCACTCCCGACTCACGGGTGTAAGCGCCGATCAATTTTTCCAACACTTCTTGCGGAATCGAGACCTGCTCAGCCTTCAATCCATGCGCCTTGATCTGTTTTGGGATCAAGTGCGTCTTTGCGATGTGAAGCTTTTCAGACTGGGTGTAACCAGAAAGCTCGATCACTTCCATTCGGTCCAAGAGCGGCGCGGGAATCGTATCGAGCGAGTTCGCCGTCGCGATGAAAAAGACATTTGAAAGATCAAATGGCACGTCGAGATAATGATCCGTGAAAGTGTGATTCTGCTCCGGATCCAGGACCTCGAGCATCGCACTGGCGGGATCGCCGTAAAAACCATGCGACAGTTTGTCGATTTCATCGAGCATAAAGACCGGATCGTTCTCTCCCGCGCGCTTGATGCTCTGAATGATTCGACCCGGCAGCGCTCCGACATAAGTCCGTCGATGACCGCGGATTTCAGCATCATCCCTCATTCCACCCAGGCTCGCGCGGATAAACTTGCGCCCCAACGCCTTGGCGATCGATTGACCTAACGAAGTTTTTCCGACGCCCGGTGGTCCCACGAACAAGAGAATCGATCCTTGCGTTTTTCCTTTGAGCTTCACCACGGCAAGATGCTGAAGGATCCTTTGTTTGATTCGATCCAAGCCGTAATGCTCGTCGTCGAGGATTCGTCGAGCCTGATCCAAATCCAAATGATCGACGCTCGCGCCCGAAGACTTCTTCCACGGGAGCGAGAGCAGCCAATCCAGATAATTTCGAATGACATGCGAATCCGGCGACTGAGGCCCGATCGAGTCCAAGCGCTTCAGCTCAGCTTGCGCGATTTTTCGAACTTCATCGGGCATCTCCGCCTGATCGATCTTCTGTTGATAACCGTCCGACGCAGGGGCTTCATCCCCGAGCTCCTCGCGAATCGTTCGCATCTGCTCGCGAAGCAGAGCTTCGCGTTGCGTTTTTCCAATGTTTCTCGAAAGCTTTCTCTGGATTTCCGTTTCAAGCTGCAAGGTATCGCGACGTTTCTGAACGAGCTCCAATAACCGAAGAAGCCGCGCCTTCACCGAAATCTCAGCAAGAAGCTCCTGCTTCGTCTCGACAGATACATCGAGGTAATGCGCCGCCAAGTGCGTCAAATATGCGGGATCATCCACTTGCTTGATCATCTCGCTGACACCCTCCGTCTCACCGGACAGAAGCTCAAGCACTTGCAGCGCAAGCTCTTTCAAGCTGTTGAACAGAACTTGAACCGTTTCTCGATCGTTCTCATGACGATCCGGCCATGCATGCCCCTCGGCAGCAAGCCATGAAGAATCATTTTTAAATTCCTCAACTTGAAACCGCTCAACGCCGCGCGCGACGACTTGGTAACCCTTTTCTGGGCTTCCAGTCATCCGCTCGATTTTGACGACTGTTCCAACGCGATGCAGCTCTTCTGGTTTTGGCTGATCGCGCCGCGGGTCAAGCTGCGCCACGGCGAGCAAGCTTCCATCTTTTCGTTGAGAGGATTGCTTGAGCGCCTCAATGCTTGCCGCTCGCTTGACAAGAAAAGATGCAACCATGCCCGGAAAAATCACAGCGTTTCGAATAGGTAATACTGGCAAGATTTTTGATGTGTCCATTGTGGATTTAAGATGGGGACGAGCCACATCATGTCAAGCAATCGGCAGGTGCACGGCGAGAAAAATCATGAAAGCTAAAACAATTCGGCATTATGGAGGCCCTGAAGTTTTAACGCTCGAGGAAGTCGGCCGGCCTGAACCGGGCGAGCACGAGGTGATCATCCGCGTTCGTGCCGCGGGGGTCAATCCCATTGACTGGAAAGTCAGGGAAGGAGAACTCAAAGACGCAGGCCTTCATCAACTCCCATTGATTCCGGGTTGGGACGTGGCGGGAGAGGTCTACGAAGTCGGCCGAGGAGTCGATCGCTTCGACATAGGCGACCCCGTCTATGCGCTCTTGGACATGAGATGCAACGGAAGCTACGCCGAGTTCGTCAAAGCTTCCGACTCCTGGGTGGCGCGCAAGCCGGAGACACTCGATTACATTATGGCCGCGAGCGTTCCCATGGCGGCGCTCACCGCATACGAAGCTCTCGATAAAATGAATTTAAAAAAAGGCGATCGCATCCTCATTCACGGAGCAGCGGGATCCGTCGGAAGCTTTGCCACCCAGTTCGCCTATCTTCGAGGGGCCTATGTCATTGGCGTAGCCTCGAGCGGCGATTCCTCATTTCTATCCAATCTAGGCGCGGAAGAAGCTCTCGCATACGATTCCGCTCCATTCGAAAACCTGGTCGACGGGGTGGACGCAGTGCTCGACGTGATCGGTGGCGATTTTTTGAAACGCTCATGGCGAGTGATCAAACCGGGCGGAATTTTAATCTCCACTGTAGAACAACCAGAGCCCAGCGAAGAAACACGGAGAAAAAAAATTCGCTTCGAAATGATGCAAGTAACGCCAAACGGAGATCTGCTGACAGAAATCTCAAGACTCATCGACGCCGGCGAAATCAAAGTCAGAGTGAGCGCGGTCATGCCCCTGACTGATGCGGAAAAAGCGCAAGAGCTCGCGCGCTCCCATCATCATCGTGGAAAAGTCGTCTTGCAGGTCGTATGAACACAGACCCTTATTCAGCACTGGGCGTAAATCGCACCGCCACTCAACAAGAGATCCGAGAGGCCTACCGTAAACTCGCGAAGAGCCTTCATCCCGATCTCAACCCGGGAAACAAACAAGCCGAACAGCGTTTCAAGGAAGTCGCCGCGGCCTACGACATCATTGGAGACGAAAAAAAGCGCAAGGCATACGACGAAGGCAAAACTCAAGAAGAAGCCATGCGCGAGCAACAGCAAGCCAACGCGAGACATTTCTATTATGAGACTCAAGGACCTGAATTCGAAAGCGGATACTCACAAGGCTTCTCCTTCGAGGATCTTTTCGGCGAAACTCTCAGGCGTCGCTCCGGCGGACGGAGCGGTCCTGGACCTGCTCAGGGACCTGTCCAGGGACAAGACGAACAGTATCGAATGGAAATCGATCTCGTCGATGTGGTTCGCGGAGCTGAGCGAGAGATCACGCTTCCCTCCGGAAAACATTTAAGAGTCAAAATCCCAGTAGGAGTCACGGACGGAATGAGGCTCCGCTTCGCGGGCCAGGGCGGCCCTGGAATTCAAGGAGGCCCCCCTGGAGATGCTTATGTCGAGCTTGCGATTCGGCCCTCCCCTGTTTTTCACCGCCAAGGCAGCGATCTCGAAATGGAGCTTCCAATCACATTGTCCGAAGCCGTGAACGGCGGCTCGATCCGCGTTCCTACATTAGATGGCAACGTGATGTTGAACGTACCTAGTGGCGTTAGCTCAGGAACGCGCTTACGAATTCGCGGCAAAGGAATCCCCAGTCGCACTCCAAGCGGCGAGCGCGGAAATCTCTACGTCCGATTGAAAATCATTCTTCCCTCCGACTTGGACGAAGAACTGAAGAAAGCGATTGCCGAAGCGGAAAAGCGCCACCCCTATGATCCACGAACCGATCTGTCGACCCAGGCCGCCTGAAGAGCCCGAAAGAAAGAGAACCTATGCTGAAAGCCAAAAATCTACCTAAGAGTCTAAACGATGCGTGCAAAGAGTCAGGCGTTCAACGCGAAGTCATTCTTCACTACATCGAAAAGCAATGGGTTCACGCAGGAGAAAACTCAGGATGGCAGGACGAAGACATTCGTCGAGCGCACCTCATTGTCGAGCTTCAGCACGACTTTGGAGTGAATGACGAAGCAGTGCCGATCATCCTTCACCTGATCGATCAGCTGCACGCGATGCAAAGAGTCCTCAAGCGCTTGGACCTCGAGGATGTCGCCGATATCACGCTTAAGACTCAGGGCGCCTTTCGAAACCATTCAGGGAAGCTATAAGGAGATCCTTCGACTTTCGGATCGGCTGGCGGACCGACCCAGGAGTTCATCCCGGCGGAGCTGACCAAACGGAAATAATCAAGCTTCGCTGTGTAAATCAACTGATCGAGCGTGCGCTCGCTTTCCTGATAGGAGATCAGCGCATTGAGAACATCCAAGTTCGTCACAAGCCCCATGCGATAATCCGTCAGCTCAGCTTTGAGGTTTTTCTCGTTCGCAAGCTTGCTGGATCTCAAGGCATCAATCTGCTGCTGATCCGCGCTGTAGGTCTGATGGGCCGCGCGAATCTGCTCATCCGCCTGGCGCTGAGACAAGCTGACATTGAGCTCATATTGATGAATCTGGGATGCGGATTGCCTGACGCTCGAATCGATCGTTCCACCCGCGTACAACGGAAACGTCGCCAAGAACTGAATGTCCCATTTCACGTTGGATGTCGCTCCAAAGCGATGCAAGTAGTAGTTTCCCGTGAAATCAACCGAGGGCAGATAGGCGCCTTTGGCGATCGCCATATTTTCTTCCGTGGCGCCAAGGCGGAGCTTGTTCGCCGAGACGTCCGGGCGCTGATCCACACCGTTGATATAATATTCGACCGCAAGAACTTCGCGCGACAAAGGTTGATCGTCGTCTAATGGGCTTTCTGTCGGAAGCCCCGTCAGAAAGGCATAAAGCTCGCGGGCTACGCGGAGCTGGCCTTTCGCGCTTTCGATCTGGGCGCGCAATCCAGCAAGCGAAGCCTCCACGGTCAGCACTTCGCTTTCACGCGAGCGACCGATCCGAACGCGTTGACGAAGCTCCTTGATGCGGCTTTGATAAGCCTCGACTTCAGAACCGTAGTTCTCAAGCGTCTTCTCAAGCCCAAGCACGGTATAAAAGTTTTGAACGACATCGTTAAAAAGGAGCGTCCGAGCCTGGCGCTCGTCCTGCTGAGTCGCTTCCGCTAATTTCTTATTTTGCTTGAGGCCTGCGAATTCGCGAAATCCACGGAACAAAACCTGAGTTCCCTGAATTTTCAACAAAGGCTGGCCCGCGGGATACAATGCGCTTCCGGCATCCGGAACCTGCTGTCGAAGATAAGAACCCACGACGCTGACATTAGGAAGGATCGCTCCGATCGCCTGGCGATAACGTTCCTCGGCTTGAGTGATCAGCTCGATATCGATTCCAACAGCTTCAGAGCGCTTGAGCGCGGCCTCGTAGCTGCTTCTGAGCGTTTGACGTCCTTGCGCAGGTTGTGGGTTTGCAAACGTCTCTCGAGAGACGGCAAAAGTCAGGATGCACGACAAGAAAACCGCCAGGTTCGTTTTTGCGTTCATAGAGATAGTTCTATCTTAACTGGGTTGGCGAGAACCGACTACTGCGTTTTGCCAATTATCGCCGGCGTGCTGTTGATTATCGTCGAGACCCTGCTCAAACCTGCTTTTGGCATCCGCACTACCAAAATAGTAGGTTTTACCTCCATATTGAAGAACATGGGGCTCATTGCCTAAATCAAACTTTCCCGCATCGAACGCGGACGCATACTTGCCGTCAAACTCGGCGATAACCTGACGGTCCGACTTCTTCTCCACGACGATCATATCTTGATCAGAACGACGCTTTGCGTCCGACGCGCATCCCGACAGAGCAGAGACTAGAGCGACCAGGAGAAGAAAGGAGAAGCCAAGTCGAGCCATATGAAAACCTCTCTTGACTCGGGCTGTAGCTTTTTTCGTACCGCTTCATTTGACTGGGTTCTGACTGGGTTCGTCGCCCCTAGAACACGATTTACACGTCTATAAGCCAAACACACCAAGCTTTCGCAACGCATTAATCAATAAAGCCGCTTGAGATTGAAATGCCTGACCGTGCTAATGCCAATTAAAACGCTTTTTTCCACTCGTCTTCTTTAAATCCAACCAGTCCGCGCTCCCCCGTCAAGACAAACGGGCGCTTCACAAGCTTGCCGTGCTGAGAAAGAAGCTTCAACGCTTCGGATTCGCTCATCGACGGAAGCTTCTCAGAGACACCGAGCTCGCGATAAAGCTGCCCTGACGTATTGAAAAGCTTTTTCATCTCCCCTTGTTGAAAGCCAAGCATCGATTTCAACTCGGCCATCGTCGGAGGCTGTTCCACGATCGGCACGCGCTCGTAGCTGACCTTCTTTTGATCCAGGAACTTGAGCGCCTTTTTGCAGGTCGAGCAATTGGCATACTCGTAAACACGGATCTTTTTCATGGGAGAGCCCCCTTTTTATTTGCGAATCATCTTATAGATGTATGCAATGCCGCCGCTGACCGGGCGATACTCCAGCTTGGAGAACATTCCCGTCGCTTCCGCCATTTTGAGAAAATCCTCGCGGCATGGAAACTGAGCAGAGGACTTCTGAAGATAATCGTAAGCCTGGCGCTGACCGCTGATCCACCCGCCAATTCGAGGAAGGACCCGCGTTGAATAAAACTGATAGAATCCGCTCAAAACCGGAATCTTTGGCTGACCAAACTCAAGGACCATGACGGCGCCGCCAGGGCGAACCACGCGTCCGAGTTCCGCGAGCCCGCGCTGAGGGTCGCTGACATTTCGAATTCCAAACGAAATCGAAGCTAAATCAAAGGAGGTGCTCTCAAACGGAAGCTGAGTCACATCGGCGACATCGAAATTCGCGCGAGATCCTGATTGCACGGCTTTGGCTCGAGCATGAACGAGCATTGGCTCACAAAAGTCCGTGCCCACGACCTGCCCAGCGCCTCCAAGCTTCTTTTCGAACTCAAACGCGAGATCGCCTGTCCCTGTGGCGCAGTCCAGAACGCGATCTCCAGACTTCGCGCCGCTCCAACGAACGAGCTTCTTGCGCCAAAGATGATGAATTCCAAGGGAGAGAACCGTATTCAGAAGGTCATAACGCGGAGCGACCTCACCAAACATATGACGAATTGTCTCGGCTTTTGCGGACGTTGGCTGTGTCATGGCCAGATCTTGTACGCAAATCGGCGACCCCAAACAAGTACTTTATCGGCGAAGAATGGTCACTTGATTCGAGGCGCGCATGGAGGCATGCATAGAGATACGCATGAAGGCATCAGAATGATCACTCGTCGCAAATTCCTGTCCCAAAGCGCCCTTGGACTCGCTGGCTTGACCGCCGCCTGGACAACTCCGGCTCAAGCGGCGAATGCGGTAACCACCTTCGGCCATTTCAGACACGCTCATCTTGGCCATCTGCCCATTCTCCAAGGTTGGACAACGGAAACCGAGACTGAAATAAAAGTCATGCGCCCGAAATCTCAGCGATATCACTACCAAGTTCGCAGTTCGGATGGGCAAGATCTTGCTGTCGAGGTCCAAGAGGAGTTCAGCTTGAGTCGGCTATCCGCCGATTCGATCGACCACCTGAAAGTGACAGGGCTCAGCCTCGAGAAACGGTATCAACTTTTGATCCACGACGAGTACCGTTGCTTGGATATCCGCGAATTTTCGGCGCTGGATTTGAAAAAGACTTCCGCAAGAATCGCAATTCTTTCCTGTATGCAGGATGTGTTCTGGGTCGCGCAGAAACTCATGTGGGCAGCCGTTGCCAGGAGCGAACCAGACCTCCTCCTTTTCATCGGCGATGCTTGTTACGCCGACTTTAATTCTGACAGCTCTCCTGGGGACATCTGGAGAAGACATTGTGAGAGTCGGCGCACGCTCGATGTCTATCGCCTGAAAAAACTCATTCCGTCGTTCTCGGTCTGGGACGATCACGACTTCGGATTAAACGACGGCGACGGTACCTTTCGAAACAAAGTCGATTCTTTGCGGATCTTCGATGGGCTGTTCGGTTCATTCTCTCAAGATCGTCACTTTCGCGGGCCAGCAGCGTGTCGAATCGCCTACGCCTTCGGGCTTCGGATCGCGCTCATGGATGATCGTTATTTTCGGTCTCCCTCGAGATCTCCGGGCGGCACGCATTGGGGAGAAGATCAGGAGAACTTCCTGGCCGAACATCTTGGCACCGAGACTCGCCCCACTCTTCTCTGCAATGGAAATCAATTCTTCGGAGGGTATCAGGGAAAAGAATCTTATGAGCGCGATCATCCTGAGTCCTTTTCGCGAACGATGAAACGGCTCGCGTCCGTGGAATCGCCAATACTATTCTGCTCGGGCGATGTCCATTATAGCGAAGTCATGAAAATCGAGGAGAAAGTCCTGGGCTACACCGCTTGGGAGCTCACTTCCTCATCTGTTCACAGCCTGACTTTCCCATGGACCCCCTATAAAAAGCATAATCCGCGCCGAACAAAGTGCAGCTGGCACCATAACTTTCTTCTTCTTCAGACGGATACAGCCCTGTCCAATCCTACCCGCCTCGACTTTCACGTCAAAAGCATTGGAAAATTCGCCAGCCACTTCCATCTTCGAGAAACAATCATGCGCTCATCAAAATGACGCGCCGCTAGACAAAAAGGTATGGCATACTTTTTTGCCTTTATTGGTAGCTAGACCTACCGCACCAGATGTGCGAAAAGAGCTCCCACAGCCTATGATAAACTCAGCAAACTGGTCCTCCTTGGGGACTTCGTGGCTTCAATCCGGTGCGATTCTGGGGGTCTCGAATGGACGCGTCCTGCTTGGAGCAGGAAAGCTCCAACGATCCTCACGCCCTGATTTTGCTGCTGAGACTCCGGCTTCGTTTTACGCTCCGGATTTTTTTCTAACGCATCAAACCCCCTGGCTGAACTTTGAAACGACCTTTGAAGTCAGCACCTTAGAGCTTCTTCAATACCTGACGGAACTCAACCCGACTTCATCCGTTGAACCGCTCACTTGGCCCGCTCCGCCCAAAGATCGTTTTGAGCGCGCCTTTGACCATCTTCAAAACGAAATTCGCCAAGGGATACTCGAAAAGGGCGTGCCTTTTACTTTTGAGCGAGCCCAGGCATCGATGTCGCCCGCGCGACTTCTCGCTTCTTTGAAAGCGATGCTCACCTACGCCCTGGAGCGCCCGGTGATGCCTTACGGCTTTTGGCAAGATGGCGAGGGAATTCTGGGCTGCACTCCTGAACTTCTCTTTCGGCGAGATGGAAAAGCGATTCGCACTATGGCCATGGCAGGAACTCGTCGTCATGACGAACAAGGTCGCCTGCCTCTTCTTGAAGATCCGAAAGAACGCCGCGAGCATCAGCTGGTGATCGATTCGATCGCCTCCGAGCTTCGGGGCTTTGGCAAAGTCTCCATTGGTGCGACTGAAGTAGCGGTGCTTCCGCAGCTTTCACATCTCAAAACCCTGATCGAGCTTTCTCCTGAAAACCAGGAGGTCTCGTTTGACGAGCTGATTCGCGCGCTTCACCCCACTCCTGCGCTGGGCGCTTTTCCTCGCGACGCCGGATGGAAATGGCTCCACCTTCTCGAAGATCAAAACGATTTGCCTCGCAACCGCTACGGCGCTCCATTTGGGACTGCTTGGAAAGACGAAAACGGACAAGACCAAGGGCTTGCCGTGGTCACCCTGCGAAAAGTCTACTGGCAAAATGATCGAATCATATTTTGCGCCGGCTCCGGCTTTCTTTGAGCAATCGCGCGCAACGCGAAGCCTGCGACCAGAATGCAAACGATAAAGAACAGTGCGTTCGGCTTGGTTTTGGCGAGCGTGAATTCCACAGCCAGCAATACCAGCGCGGTCACAATCATGACGCCCCGCTCATTCCACTTCAGGCCGAGTCGCTTGTTGAAGATGCAGGAGCCAAGATTCACTGTAATTGCTCCCACCACGCCAATAGCGTACAACTCCATCAGGTGCACCTGTCCTTCAGTGGAATTCGGCGCCGTCGCGACCACCGCCAATGGCAGCACGGTTGCGATGATCACCGGCACCCATGGAACACCGTGTGGATTCAGTTTCGCAAATCCCCTCGGCATCTCGCCATCCCGCGCGAGGAGATAAAGCAGACCGATCAGGGCGACGACGGCGGTGTTTACCGCGCTCAACAGCAGGAGACCCACCACCAGCGCCGG
>CAZCBS010000018.1:16987-23978 GCA_964496965.1 uncultured Bacteriovoracaceae bacterium | reverse complement strand
TTTTCGTAGTAGTTGATGAACTCTTCGGCGCTCAGTTCCTTCTTTTTCTTAAGAAATGCGAAGATTTTAAACATTTTGAGCTCCTTTAGTGAATTTAAGGATTGGGCATTAGCTTATAGAAAATAAAAAAGCCGCTCAGCTTTCGCTTCGCGGCTTTTTTTATTTTAAATGGCGGACCCGAGAGGGTTCGAACCTCTGACCTTCGCATCCGTAGTGCGACGCTCTAATCCAACTGAGCTACGGGTCCACTGTGAAAGGTGGACCATGAGATACCTGAAATAGCCGCATAGCGCAAGGCCCTATTCGTCAAAAATTTAAGTACAAGGGAAACGGCAATCAGGTTAAATTACGGGGACATGGCAAGCATTAAGAAATTTAGGTCCCTCGTTTTAGCCGGCGCCTTGATCTTTGGGGCCTCAGCCTGTGATCAGGACACCAGCCTGAGCGGGTCCAATCAAATATCGGGAGATTGCATAACCGGCCAAGCTCAGCTGGTCGTTTACGACACCTTTATACAAAGTGTTTGTGGCTGCCAGGAGTCTCCGGAAATCTCCAATCCCCCCAACGGCATCACCTGCACCGTACCCGTCGGAACATCCATTTGGTTCTGGTACCTCAGTACAACGCTGCTTCACCAGATCCAGTCGACAGCAACACCCACATTTCAGACGAGCTCTTTGAGCGATCCAAACTCGTCAAATCCTGTGAGAACCCATGTCGTCACTCTCTCGACGACAGGCTCTTACGAATTTGACGACGTTTATAATCGCGCCATCAACGGAACGATCGTTGTTCAATGATCAGAACTTGATCCAGACGTACCCGCGATTTCGTTGAGTCGCGCTGTCTTTCGTCGCCATTCCCCGCAAAAGCGTTTCTTCCGAAACCCAGTATGGTTCGTACCATTTGCGGTCTGGATCAAAGACAAGGACTTTGCGATTTTTTGCGTCGTACGCTCCGATAGGCGCGATATGTCCGACGTCTGCGTCGCCTGTGTAAACCTGCTGATTGAAATTGATGAGAATAAAATCGCGCGCGGACTTCTCATTTTCAACGAGCGCTTGATGCAAATGCGCCTTAGTTTTTTCGTCGACAGAATCAATATGAACAACCTCGATCGACTTAGGCGGAACTCCGTATTTCTCAAACGCCTCGCGCGCGATGTCTCCTAACTCGTCGAGAGTCGTCGCAAAGCCCGCGACTTTTTTTAACAAGCCCTTGTGCCAGGCCTTATTGAGTACTTTTTCAGAAATCGCTTGTTGCGTGACCAATTCATCATCGGCAGTCAGTTTTTTTCCGACACGCGCGCCGTTCACGATCATCGTCATCGAGGCGACCGAACAAGCTGATTCGTTCATCTGCGCAGTGTAATAAGGCGAAAGCGCCCAAAAGTCGGGGGCGTCCGCGTTTCTAAAATACTCATGCGATTGCGAAAGGACCGTCGCCATCGGTCCGTACTTAGGTTTGATCTCGGCAGATCCTGCCGACTGAAAGGCGAAAGCCAGAGAGAGAATCAAAAAGGCCTGTTTTTTCATCGATTGCCATCTTATCCGGGAGCGCGCCATCGGTCCAGTCACGTCAAAATGCGGCAAAATTTTCTCCGTTTAGGAATTCCGCGAGCCTCCGATAGGTCTCATGTAAGCAAATTCAGCCAAATAACCAAGGAGGGTGCCATGGCAAACAATTCTAAAAAAATCGAAATCAGCAAATCCAACGATCAAACCGTCGAGGTTCTCTATCAAAAGATGGGCAACCGCTGGTTTGCGTTCTCACTGATCGACGAAGAAGTGTTTGTTGGCTCCATTTCCCAGGAAGAACTCGATGGCGCAGCGTTAGAGCAATCCGCCGCGCCGAATCTCAAGGGTCAAGAAATCGGAAATTCATGAAAGGTTTTAAGAACAACAACGGAAACGTAAAAAAGCTTCGCCCCGACGCCCCTGTCAAATCAGAGGACGTTAAGGCGGAGCTTTTTCGTTTGCGCGACGAAATAACAAAATTTGTCGGAAAAGATCCTGCCAAAGCTGCAGCGATTCTGACACAGTGGCTCGAATCACACTCCCCCTCTTCTCAAGAAACCTCTGCCGTTTCGCGTAAAAAAGTCGGATAAATTACGGGCTTTTTTTAAGATTCCAAATCTCATCTCACATGTTAAGATCTTTAGGAGAAAGGGATCGCACTCCTCATGAAGAGCTTTGTCTTCGTCTCGACCTGCATCTATGTTTTGACAAGCTCTGCGGCTGAAGCCGTGGAACCCCAGAAGTTTCCCTCACAAGCAGCCGCATTAGCAGCCTTGACTGCCCCCAAGCCTCTCGATGGGGTAAGCGCGGGAACGGGCGCCGCTGTGGATGATGATATTGAGGAGATTCCAGTGGATACGCCGACGATTAGCGATGTTCAGAGAAACACCCCAGTCGCCGGCGAAACCGGTCAGCTCTAATTAAATATTAGAGATAGAAGATGCTGATGTCGCCCATGTCTTTGTGGGCATGCTCGGAATAGAGCTTCAAGAACTGCACAAACTGCTTGTACGCGGCGTATGAAGCCGTGTTCGTGTCGACGGTGCATCCATAACGGACATACCGGCGGTTGTTCTCGATCGACGGACGTGAGTTTTGAACCGTCACGCGAATCTCGAGATAAGTATCTTGGCTAAAATAGATCCGAAGCGGGATATCGTTCGTCGTCGTCGGCCAAGGCTTTTCAGGATCGTATGGAATCTGAAATGAGCAACCTTCGTCGCTGACATCGATAAATTCGATTGGGAACATCTGATCGGTATTGACGACCGAATAGACATTCAAAAGGTGTTTAAAGAAGATGCGCTCGGTAGTACGGCGTTTTTCTTCGAGCTTTTGCGTGCGAACTTCGTTGAAGTCGATGACGCGAGGCGAACCGCTATCGCCATTCTGAGTAGTACGTTTTCCGAAGTTTCCCGATCCTTGGGGCATATCAATTCCTCCAAGGGTCTTATCGGAAGCAATTTGGGGACCTTTAATCGAAAAAACTCAGCTTTCGATACGGGCGACTTCACCAAGCGCGTCAAGCATGTCTAAAAATGCCAGGAGAGCGACTTGAGCTTTCGTGCCCTTGCCTCGGAACTCAGCGCCGATTTTACGGATCCCTTGAGCGTCAACGATTCGCCGCACGGTCACCGGCAAGGACAGGTAGAGGGATTGATTGAGATAAAGATGGATCTCCATTTCGTTTCCAATCTTTACTTCAAATCCCGCGGCGCCCAGCTCTTCCTCTATGTCGAGGTCGAAGCCGATCCCTGCATCGCTGATATCGTGTACTTTTAAACGCATTGGCCCCTTAGCAGGCACAACGACAAAAAGAGAAAAAGTATCGAGAATATCGAGGCGCTTCGACCTTCTGCGCTCAGCGCCGGTCTCAGTTACTGCTTTTGTCGATTTGCTCATGTCGCCCTCCCGGGCTGGTTGGCCGACGCTTTTTCAGCCTGTTCGGTTTTTGTTTTAAAGGTCAAAAACGCGCTTTCCACCACGGACTTTGCCGTTCCAAGCTGGATGTCCAATCCCCGCTCATCCAGCCGGCTTTCAAAGTAATCGTTTTGCAAATCGTGGAGCTTCTGAAGCTCTTGTCCCGCCTGACGAGCAAGCTCGTATTGCTCAGCGAAGACATACTCGTCCCGCAAAGCATCTGGAGTCAGTTTCGTGAAATGATCAAGCCAAGCGATCTCGTTTTTCATCCATTCGGCATGGAAGCCGGACCAAGTTCTTTTTTTGGAAGCCGAGATCCCTCGACCTTTTCTAATCTGCGTGAACTGACGAATCGTGCTTTGGATCTGCTTTTCGAGTACCGCTCCCAGGTCTTTCAGGTCGGCGATCTCAATTCGCGATTTTTGCTGAAGTTGAGTTCGATAGGCGCGCAATTTCTGAATGTAAGCTTCGTCTTTCGCGCCACCCAAGAAATAAGTGCGACGAGCCAAAAGCTTCAGACCCGCGGGCAAGCGGTCGGTTTTCGCGGCGTTGAGGGGCGGAAGGGATTTGAGGATCGCGATCACGTTTTCAGGCTGGGCGTCGCTTTCAGTCGCGAAAACCTGGTACTCGCCCATCGGCAGCAATGCGTTTTGAGGAAGAGCCAACGGATCGGTCTTTCCGAGATTTTTCTGCACGGTCACCGTGACCTTGGCTGAAGAATGAATTTTTCCAACCAATGTGTCGCTCTTTCCCTCTAAATAAACATCGAACTTAGCGCCATCAGGCAAATTCGAGCTCACATAGAAAGCAGGCCGAGCGAGATCTTCCGTCGATGTCGCTACTTCGATGAGCGGACCTTTTTCAAGGTGCCCACCGGCCGCCATACGGAGCTTTTCGTAATCCTCGGCGCTCACGTCTTTCAAACGAGGAATAGGTGAAATCACTTTGGAGAGAACGGGATATTTTTCAGCGAGACTCAGCAAATGCGGCCTTGCTTGGTCCATCGCCAGAGCGGCGATATTTTGCGCCTTTGCAAAAAGAGCGGCTGTATCAATATACCTATCGATCACGCCACTCGTATAAGCTGCGCCCAATCCTCCGATCAAAGCAACCGCCACGGATGCCTTGATTGCTTTTCGAATGAGCCTTCGGCGCTTCCACGACTTTTCAACTTCCTCGGTGCTCGTCGGAAGACTCTCCGCGGCTTGCGAAGGTGCTATATCCAAGGTGAGAGACTCGGCCTTTAAATTAAGTGCGCTTGATACGGTTGAAGGGGCTGTCTTAATCTTCTCATCTGCCTTCGGCGCCTGAGAGAGTGTTGCGGCAATCCTTTTTTCCACGCCTTCGAAGGCCGGAATTTCCTTCATCAGCCTCCAGTCGGGCATTCCTTCAGCCCAAACAAAGCTGGATAAGCTGATGAACTTATCGTCGACCTTGGAGAGCATCTCGGCCATGGAAAATGGACCTTCATGATGATCGCCTAGAAAAACAAACCACTTTTTTTCTTCGAATTGATCCATAATGTATTAACCGTGAGAACTCTAAGTAACTCTAACCGAAAATCAAAAGGATTCAATCAATCAGCGACGTCCAAATGGAGTCTTCTGGGCATTCCTGACCAACAAGGGGTGATGAATGTCGGTGGAAGGCTAGGCGCCTCGATGGGGCCGCCCGCTTTTCGCAAGGTGTTTGGGCGCTTCAAAGGCCAGGGCCAAGTCCTGAGCTCTCTGTTGGATCTGGGCGATCTGTCAGGCTTCGGGCCTGAAGTCGCGAAAAATCACTCGATCGCCTCTGCTGAAATCGCCTCTGCTCACCAACGAACAGGCCTTTCGGTCGTAGTCGGGGGAGGCCACGACCATGGCTATTCACATCTCCATGGAATTCGCGCAGCGCTGCAGAGCAAGAAATCCAAGCTCAAACTCGGTTGCATCAATATCGATGCTCATTTGGACGTTCGCAAGGCGGAACCTGTCATTACAAGCGGCTCACCTTTTTATCTCGCGATCGAAAACAAAGTCATCGATCCGAGTTTAATGATCGAATTTGGAATTCAAGCGCATTGCAACGGACCCGAGCTTTGGGAATACATCTCGAAAAAGAAAGTCTCTGTCGTTCCTTTCGAAAAACTGCGTCACGGAAAAGCTGCTGCCGTTTTTTCACAAACGCTGAAAAAACTTCGGAGCCGCTGCGACGCTATCGTCATTAGCCTCGACATTGACGCGGCTGCGGCAGCCTTCGCGCCTGGCGTGTCAGCTCCACAAGCCGAAGGTTTTTCGCCTTCTGACGTCATTGAGATGATGGAAACCGCTGGAACAGATAAAAAAGTGGCATCGCTCGGAATTTTCGAGCTCAATCCGATTTTCGACCTCGACGATCGTACCTCTCGATTAGCGGCTACCGCGGCATATCATTTCATTGATCACGCTCTGCGTCGCTGACCTTGGCCACACCGGCTGGCCTGTGGACAGTTTCCCACAGGATGTGGGATGAGTAAGAAAGATATGGACTACATTCTTGCCATTGATCAAGGAACAACGGGAACCACTGCACTGCTCATGGACGCGGATCTCAATCGAGTCGCGGAAGCGAGTGTAGATTTTGATCAGCACTTTCCGAAACCAGGATGGGTTGAGCACGATCTCGAGGATATCTACACAGCGGTTCTTCAAACCGTGCGCGAGGTGACGAAGTACATCGATCCTCGAAAAATTCAGGCGATTGGAATCACCAATCAACGCGAGACGATTTGCTTTTGGGACAAACAAACGCTTGCGCCGTTGGGTCGCGCCATCGTTTGGCAGGACCGTCGTACGGCGGAAATTTGCCAAGATATGATCAAGCGCGGCCTTGAGCCGTTTTTTCAAGACGCCACCGGCCTTCTGCTTGACCCCTATTTTTCCGGAACGAAAGTCGCGTGGGCGCTCAAGAACTGGGGCGACGTCAGCTCAGCACAGAAAGCGGGACGTCTCGCAGTAGGAACCATCGATAGTTACTTGATCGCGCGAATTTCCGGCGGCGCCATCCACGCGACTGAGCCTAGCAATGCTTCGCGTACGCTCTGCTTTAATATCTATAAACGTAAATGGGACTCCGATCTCTGCAAAGCGCTAGGCATTCCAACGGATATCTGGCCAGAAGTCATGCCATCGACTGGAACTTTCGCGCTCACTCGCGGATTCTCCGATCTACCAGATGGAATTCCCATTACGGGAGTATTGGGCGATCAACAATCCGCGCTCATGGGCCAGGCCTGTGTCCGCGAAGGATCCGCAAAGTGTACCTACGGCACAGGTTCCTTTATTTTGCTCAACACAGGTCGCAAGCCCGTCAAGAGCCATCACCGCTTGGTGACAACCGTAGCATGGGCCTTAGGTCCCGAGAATTACACATACGCTCTTGAAGGAAGCGCTTTCATTGCGGGTGCCGCGATTCAGTGGTTGCGTGACGGACTGAAAATCATTTGGGGACGCGCTGAAAGGGAGAAAACCCCCGCATCGCGTCCCTCCAAGCGACGGGGCCATTTTTTTCCCGGCCCGCCCGGGGCGCGCGCGCCC
>CAZCBS010000018.1:3168-16977 GCA_964496965.1 uncultured Bacteriovoracaceae bacterium | reverse complement strand
TCCGTTCCTTCTAGCGACGGCGTCGTTTTTGTTCCGGCTCTCACGGGGCTTGGCGCCCCTTACTGGGACCCCAATGCGACCGGGATGTTTACGGGCATCACTCGTGGAACATCAAGCGCTCACATCGTGCGCGCAGTTCTCGAGGGCATCGCGTTCCAAAACGCGGACGTCTTAACGGCGATGCAGAAAGATCTCGGGAAATCTCTCGCCAGCCTCAATGTCGACGGCGGAGCCGCCGCGAACAATTTACTGATGCAATTCCAAAGCGACATCGTGGGAGTCAAGCTCACTCGTCCGAGATATCTTGAGACCACGAGCGTGGGAGCCGTTTTTGCGGCGGGATTAGGGGCGGGAATTTGGACCGATCTTCAAGACATCGAAAAATCTTGGAAAGAAGATCGCTCTTTCACTCCGACGTTCTCCGAAAGCCAGCGCGAAGCGGCGCTGAAATGCTGGAAGACCGCGGTAGCTCGCGTGACTTTAAAAGCGTAGCAACGTATTCGAACGAAAAGTCGGCAAAAATTTCCCAGGCCATCAAAAGTTGCCAAAAGCCTTCGGTTAGCCTTAGAATTTTTCTATGACTCCTGACGATTTTTGGTCACGAAAGCGCAAGGAAGAAGAACAAGAAGAACGCGAGGCTGAAGAGCGCGCGGAAGAAGAAGCGCGCCAACGAAAGCAAAAGCTTTCCTCCGGGCCTTCCTCGTCCACGACGGATGCTTCTGGAGGCTTGTCGTTCGACGAGCTTTTGCGTCGTGCCTCTGTAACGATCGATCAGCTCGAACATCTGTATCGCCAATATGCGGTTGGAGTTCTGGCTCGTCCTCCGATCGAAGAACGCAATCGCTTAGAGCAGATGATGGCTCAGCTCTCGCATGCCATCAAAGGCACTACAACGGATCGCTTTAGGTTTTCGGGAGTGCTTCAATCGCATTCGACACATAAAGCTCGTTGGGACAAGCTTCTTGCCGACATCGAGTCAGGAAAAATCAAGCGCGTCGCTGGCCCTAAACGAAGCTAGGCATTGATCATTCGCAAGAGCTCGGTTTCGTCGATCACGAGCACTCCGAGATCACGAGCCTTGTCGAGCTTGCTTCCTGCCTCTTCACCGGCGACGACAAAATCCGTTTTCTTGGAAACACTGGATGAAACGCGACCGCCTAGATCTTCGATCATTCGGGTCGCATCGCTTCGACCGAGAGAGGGAAGGGTGCCCGTCAACACGAAGGTCTTACCCGCAAATCGCCCAGCACCTCCGCCTTTTGCCGGCGCTATGATCTTCAAGAAAGGAAGAAGATCCTCGACTTCCTTGCGGCTTTGTTTATCCGAAAAGTAATGGTGCACGCTTTTGGCCACTTCTGGCCCAATTTCATGCACATTCTCGAGCTCTTCAACGCTTGCTTCCATGATTCTTTCAAGAGAGCCAAAATGATTGGCAAGGGTCTTTGCCGTGCGTTCACCGACATGACGAATGCCTAAGCCGAAAATAAGTCGATAAAGCTCGCGCGCTTTCGCTTCATGGATCGCATTGATGAGATTCTGGCTCGATTTCTCGGCAAAGCCTTCAAGCTTTAAAATCTTCTCTTGCGTCAACCTAAACAAATCCCCGTAACGGCTGACAAGCCCCTCGTCCACCAGCTGCTCAACGATTTTTTCTCCTAGCCCGTCAATGTTCATGGCATCAATGAACGCAAAGTGACGAATCCGCTCTTTGAGCTGCGCAGGGCACCCGCTTCGGTTCGGACAACGAGTCACCGCCTCGCCCTCGCGTCGCTCGACTTTTGCTCCGCAAACCGGGCATTTTTCAGGAAGACTAAACTTCTTTTCCTTGCCAGTGCGGACATCGACGACCGATTTGACCACTTCCGGGATCACATCGCCGGCACGTTGAATCACGACGCGATCGCCGATCCGGATATCTTTTCGATCGATTTCGTCTTGATTGTGAAGCGTTGCCCGACGAACCGTTGCGCCCCCCAAGCGTACGGGAGAAACGATTGCAACCGGGGTGAGGGCACCCGTTCGGCCCACTTGAACAAGAATGTCTTCGACGGTCGTCGTTTCCTGACGCGGCGGATATTTGAACGCGATCATGCCACGTGGACTGCGCGAGATGTAGCCTGCCTGATCGATCTGCGAAAGGCGATTGAGCTTGACGACGACGCCGTCGATCTCAAACGGAAGCTTTTCTCGCTGAGCTTCGATCTTTCGATAAAACCTAAGCACATCGCCCGGGCCGTCACAGACTTCGCGCCAATTTCCGACTGGAAATCCCCATTCCTGAAGACAGTCCTCATAGTCCGACATCTTCGTAAAGCGGATACCATCCACATCGCCCATGCCGTAGAAAAACGCGGTCAACGGACGTGATGCCGTGATCCGCGAGTCGAGCTGCCTGAGAGAACCGGCAGCAGCGTTTCTCGGATTGGCAAAAAGCTTTTCGCCCTTCTTCTCCTGCTCTTTATTGAGCTTCTCGAATTCCGCGATCGGAAGAATCACCTCTCCGCGAATCTCGATCAAGCGCGGCGGATTTTTGGAGTTGAGTCGCAGCGGAACACTTCGAATCGTTCGAACGTTTTGGGTGACATCTTCACCCGTCTCGCCGTCTCCGCGAGTCGCTGCACAGACCAGCTCGCCATTTTCATACGTCAGATTGATCGAAAGCCCGTCAAACTTAAGCTCCGTGAAATATTCAATCGGAGCTCCGGCCTCAAGCTCAAGGAAGCGATGCACGCGCTCGTCGAAATCCGTGAACTCTTCTTCCGCGAGAGCGTTCGCGAGCGAGAGCATGGGCACGCGGTGCTTGACCTTTTGAAACATGTCGAGCGCTTTGCCGCCCACGCGTTGGGTTGGCGAATTGCTTTGCCTCAGATCAGGAAAATCATCCTCAAGCTTCTGAAGCTCTCGCATGAGCGCGTCGTACGCGGCGTCCGAAATCTCCGGATCATCCAGAACATAGTACCGAAAATCGTGATGATGAATAAGGTCTGTCAGTTCGGCGATCCGATGCGCGGCGTTGTTCTTGGCGATCATAATTTCATCCTGTAATCGCACAACTGATACGGGATTGAAAAGATCTTAGAAGAAAAAGACCGCTGCAGGAACGAATGTCAGGACGTGCTGAGAAAGCGATCGATTCGTGCTGAAATCCGCGTTGTTAAACTGACCATCAATGGTCGCGCGGAATGTAATACGCTGCGTATAACGATAGTATCCACCCAATGAGAATGAGACATCGGAAGCGGAGTTGACGTTGCCCGAAAAATTGCCGCTTTCTGACGCACCATTTAGGATTCCGATACTAAAATCGATCGTGGCACCGAAGGCGTCGCGAACTGGAACTTCTCCGCCGAGCCCAATAAAAAGGGAATGAAACGTAATGGATGCCGTTGCATCCGACGATGACGAAGGAAGCGAGTAGGCGTTCGAACGATATCCCAGCTTCAGCCAGCCCTTAGGACCGAAAAGGTCGTCGGACAAATGGTAAGTATAGCCTCCGGCGAGCTTGAATCCGAGCAAATCGCCAGAGCCGATCGAAGTCGATGTCGTCGAACCACCGGTCGTCGTATCTTTTTGCGAGTAGGGGAAATAAACAAAATTAAACCCAAGTTCGGCGGACCACTCTCGCGTAAACCAAAGCTGTCCGTCCGTTTTTACGCCTAACGCAAAACCACCACCGTCTTTGCCAATCGAGTTGTCTTGTGCGGAATAGCTTCGGCTAAAGCCACCCAGGTTCAATCCGGCATCGATCCATCCCAGATGTGGAGGCTCGTCGATCGGCGATTCGCGCTCTATTTTGATATCGGGTTTCGCGCTCGCCTCGGGCGCCGGATGAACGACTTGAAGGACCTTCTGCTGACGCATGATCTGGTGATCGCGCTCTTCCTCGATCACCTTGCCGAAAGCAAGCCTGTCCTCGACTTGCTCGACTTTGACCTTGCCAGTGTTCTCGAGGTCCCATTCGACGATCTCTTTTAGAAGAGGATGCCGCTTCACTCTTGCGATCGTTCCAATCATCAGAGTATCACCAGGCTCGATCCCCCCCGCGCTTCCGACGTTGATCGTCACCGACGCATTGTCTCGCCCCGTGACGGTAGCCACGAACGGCACTTTGCGAATCGCGCGATCCAAAGCCAGCTCGAGCTTCGCCTTAAGCTCGGCCGCGCTCAGGCCTTCGTTTCCGCGCGGCTCCTGCAATGTAAATGACTCGCGCGACATCACTTCCATATCGGGCGAATGGAGCCATTCAATGGTAAAGCGATATTGCGAACCTTCTTTGCGGATCTTGGTCCGAACCACGCTTTGCGATCGCGTGGAGCGAGCGAGCTGTCCGAGGATTTCCGGATCCTCGATCAGCTTAAAGTAAGGAATTCGCGAATTATTGAGAAGATTATCGCCCTTGGAAAGATCCTGAAGCACGAACCGACTTTGCTTCGCGAAATATTCGCGATACGCGGCCCAAACATAATCAGCGAAAAGGCCGTCGACGTTGTCCCAAGACCTGAGTACTCCGACACTCTCAAGCGCGTACTTTCGATCAAGATCCGAGTTGGCGCGCGCCTCGCGATACGGAAAAGCCGACGTGACGGCTAAGCTTGCCAGCAGAATCGAAGCGGCGCGGGTGCAGATCGGGCGAGAGCGACTACCCATCGAAACGATTCGCGAATGGTTGGGTCGAAGGACCGTTCTTGGCGAATCCAAGCGACTCCTCGTAGAAGGCGATCAAAGTCTTGAGCTCCACGATCTCTTCTTGAGCTTTCTTGAGCTTGGCTTGCAGTTGCAAAACTAGATAATCATCGCTTTGCGCCGACAATTTGACGCTCGCCGGATTGGGCTGCGCAGCGGCCGGCCGAGAGGTGAGAATCGCATCGCCCTGTTCAACAAAAAGTAGATAACGACCGTCTTCTACGCGGTATTGAACCTTGTTCGCTTTGATATGGCGACGCAAAGTAGAAAGACTGACGCCTTTCTTCATCGCGTAATCCATTAGAGGAATCCACTCACCCATCGCGTTACTCCTTACTTACTCCCTAGATGATACCTCAATTGTATTTCCATGATCAGTAAATTCAAGTATTCTTATCCATAACATTTGTCCGCATCTTCAAGCTTCAGTAGCCGCGTTGACCAGAATAAATCTGGCTCTAATAAAGATCAAATCATCCGGTTCGAACAAGACTCAAAAGATCCAGATCGGTCATAAGGGTAAAATCGCGTTTGTTTGCAGTGGCGGAGCCACTAAAGCCGGAGCGTTTCACTTGGGTGTCGCTCTTGCCCTGCAAGAGCATGGATTTCGTTTCTTTGGAGGGACAGCTTCGTCCTCGACAGAAAGTCGAATTCCCGGTCCCATGGATATCTCCACTTATGTCGGCTCAAGCGCTGGCTCGATCATCTGTTCCTATTTAGCGGCGGGCTATTCCCTCGACAATATTTTCAACTCCTTCCTCTCGCGAAAGCCCGAAGAACCCATCGACCCGACGGATGTCAGTCCTAAAATCCTTCCAAGGCTGACCTACCAGAAGATGTTCAAATTTCGCTCAGCCATTGCGCGGGAGCAAATCAGCCAGTTCACCTTCATGCGCAACACCGTTGGGAAGCTCATGTCAGGCGATTGGGAAGCTCTTTTTCAGCTCCAATGGCTGCGTGCAACCGGGCTTTTTTCTACTTCTGGACTTGAGCAATACCTTCGCGACGAGGTCCTTGTATCGAATCGATTCCAGGACTACTTGGCGGATCTTTTCATCGTCGCGACCCAGCTTAACCATTCCAGAAAAGTCGTCTTCGGGAAATACAGCTACCAGCCGCCGGCTTGGGACTTAACCTGCCAATACGACAACGATGTCGAGATCTCGGAGGCCTGCGCGGCAAGCGCCGCGCTTCCAATCATTTTCGCGCCCTATCCGATCAAAAATAAAAACGATCGAACGATCTGGTACATCGACGGCGAGATTCGCGACACCCTATCCACTCACGTCGCGATCGATGCCGGCGCGGATCTGGTTTTTGCCAGCCATACCCATCAACCCTATCATTTTCTCAAGGAAATCGGCTCTCTGACGGACTTTGGCCTGCCGGCAATCGCCGTGCAATCGATCTATCTTTTGATCGAGCAAAAGATCAACAACCACATCTTCAATAAAAACATCCAGCGCGAAACGATACAGGCCGTCTCGAAATACTGCAAAGACCAGGGAATCTCCGAGGACCACCGTCAAAGGATCCTCGAAATCATGGAAACCGGCCTGCATCATCGGATGGACGTGGACACGATCTACATTCATCCACGCCCGGACGACGCACAGATGTTTTTTGGCGAGCACTTCACCTTATCGCCGCGCAAAATGGCTGACATCGTCCGAAGCGGATTCAAGGCCGCGGCCGACACACTCAAGAAATATGAGTTCGCCGATCGCCGAGACGAGCCTGCGATCGGAACAACCGAGACGGACTAGCGCTAGGCATATCTTACCGACTGCGCTCCGCAATCCCAGAGATTATACTATTATTGTATAATTTATTGGCGCGGGGAAACATGTTCACTTGGAGAACCTACAAATCGATCGCGAAGGCGCTCATCACGCGTCGCTCTCCGTACTACATCCAGTTTTACATCATCGGAAAGTGCAATCTAAAATGCCGCCAATGCAACATCGTCGAGACTAATTCGCGAATCGGCGAAATGTCTCTCGATCAAATCAAGAAAACCGCGAAGAACCTGAGAGATGTCGGAGCAGGGATCGTTCTGCTCACCGGCGGCGAGCCCTTTATGCGCGCGGACCTCCCTGAGATCGTCGACATCTTTACGTCTCTGGGACTCAATGTGCGGCTTCAAACCGCAGGAACGCACTATGCGACCGAAGAGAAGCTTCAAGCCTGCTATGACGCCGGCGCGCGCGATATCAATGTCTCGCTCGACTCCCTCGACTTCAATACATTTGATTACATCAACGCCGTGCCAGGCTCCGCCCAAAACGCTATCGAAACGATCGAACGAATCTCACGTGTTTTCAGGAAAGGATCTTCCGTCCTGAGCTTCGGAACCGTGCTGAGTCGCTTTAATCATCGTGAGATCCCCGCGATTCTCGAATTCGCAAAGCGCATCGGTTGGTATCTTTCGCTTGTTCCAGTTCATATCGCCGCGGAAAGCTCCCCACGAGGATTTCGAAGTTTCGACGATCTCTTTCGTTTTGATCCGACTCTTTATAACGACCTCGATCAAACGATTGATCGCGTGCTTGAAATGAAAAAACAGGGCTGGCCATTGTTCGACTCCGAACGCTACGTGCGAAGCGCGGTTTCATTTTTGAAGGGCAACGGCCCTTCTTGGCGACGAGACGGCGTCTGCGACAGCCCAGATCTCTACTTTGTCGTTCGGCCAAACGGCGATTTCACGACCTGCTGCGATTATACGCTCTCCGCTCCTCCAAAACTTTACGACGATCGCTTTCCGCTTCTTTACTCATCGGGAGCCATTCGAAAAATGAAGGAAGTCCGGCAGATCGTAGAGAGCTGCGAGGGTTGCCATTACGGAAGCTACCCGGAAGTCAGTCTTTCGGTCAACGATCCGCGCGTCTTTCTCGAACGAAGCTGGATGGTGATGAAATCGGGAAAAGGAAAACTTGCCCGCGCTTCGGTCACGGAAAATTTCGTACTGGAAACTCAGCGGGTTCGCGAGGCCTTTCCGGACGTCTATCCAGTCGCAAGCTGGCAGGATCCGCGGATTTCAGAAGTCGTGTCCGACTGGACAGACTCCGAAAGAAGAAAGGAAATTTTAAGACAGGATAACGAAACCAGAAAAACGCAGAATCGGGTCAGAGGATCAGGGCCCGAGCCCGTCTTTCCCACAGGAGCTCGTCAATCATGAGCCATGCTCAAGCTTTAGAAAAGTCGGAAGAAAGCTTTCACGACCAATGGGCAGCTAGCGTTGACGTCGGCCAAATCGAGGTCGATGCGCTTTTCGAGTCCGGGTCATGCCCGGAAAACCGCCAAATCATTCAATGGATGGGCGTGCTGAAAGGAAAACGCGTTCTGGACATCGGTTGCGGTCTCGGCGAATCGTCCGTCTATTTCGCAAAAAAAGGCGCTCTCGTAACCGCCGTCGACATTTCACTCGGAATGCTTCAGATCACTGGCCGACTCGCCACTCGACACGGTGTCTCGGTTGAGACTGTTCAAGCATCTGCGATGGATCTTTCTGAAATTCCGAACGGGCAGTTTGACTTCGTATATGCCGCAAATCTTTTACACCACGTAAACATCGGCGAGTTTCTCGATCAAGTTCAGCCCAAGCTCAAACGCGGCGGGAGCGCCCTGTTTTGGGATCCGATTCACTATAATCCCGTTATTCAAGTTTATCGCCAGATGGCAACGCAGGTGCGAACTCCGGACGAGCACCCACTGAAGCGCTCGGATCTTGCTTTGATTCGCAAACGCTTCGCGCGCGTGGAAAAGCGTTTCTATTGGTATACCGCACTTGCGATCTTTCTTAAGTTTTTCCTGATTGACCGAATTCATCCCAATCAATCGCGCTATTGGAAAAAAATAATCGAGGACGCCGCTCGCATCGGCCCATGGCTTGGCGCCCTTCATCGGCTTGACCGATTGTTGTTTTCTTGGATTCCGGGAGTTCGCTGGCTCGCGTGGAACGTGGCGATCCGCGCTCAAACGGACGATCGAAGGAGTACGAATCATGAATGAGACCCGTATGTGGCCAGAGCTCTCAATCGTCGTTCCATGCTTTAACGAAGAGCTTTGCATCGAAGCATTCTTGAACGCCATCGATCAACATCTCGACCAGCTCCCTTCGCTCGAAGTGCTCTTTATCGATGATGGTTCGACCGACCAGACCGTCGAAGCGATTCGAAAGTCCGCGCGCCATCGCTCGTATCACGTGCGACTCGTGAAGCTCTCCCGTAACTTCGGCCATCAACTCGCTTTGCTTGCCGGAATGAGAGAAGCCAGGGGCGCGGCTTGCGTCACGATGGACGTCGACCTTCAGGATCCACCTGATGTTCTCGTGGAAATGGTCAAAAAATGGCGCGAAGGATACGCCGTCGTGATTGGTCGACGTCATGATCGCTCGACCGACACATGGTTCAAGCGCGCGACCGCAAGCGTGTTTTATCGAATAATCGCGGCTCTCACGAATGGCGCGTTTCCAGCGCATGTCGGCGATTTTCGGCTCGTCGATCGAAAGATCCTCGACATCATGGCTCAGACCAAGGAAGTCGGGCCTTACTGGCGCGGTCTTGCGATCTGGGTCGGCTTTCCCCGCGCGATTGTCTCTTATCGAAGGGAAGCGCGACACGCCGGCGTGACGAAATTTCCTCTGGGCAAAATGCTGGCTTTCGCGTTTAATGCCGTCTTTTCGTTCTCTCGAAAGCCGCTTCAGTTCGCAAGCTACGTCGGTATCGCGGTCAGCTTTCTCTGTATCGCGACAATTGGAGTGCACTTGGCACTTTCGCTTTTTCACAAAAGTTTCGTTCCCGGGTGGCTATCAACCATTTCGCTTCTGGGATTGGTGGGTGGAATCCAGCTGGTTTGCATCGGAATCCTGGGCGAATACGTAGGGAGAATCTATGAGCTCAGCCTCGGAAGGCCCAACGTGATCATCCAAGAAAGCTCGGCGGTTTCCGAGGCTGCAGAAAAAAAATCGAGAACCGCTCAAATCGGTTAAATCATGGCGCTCAATCGGCTCTTAGAAAAGATCGGTCTCGGATTTTGGAGATGGGCATACGTTCTGTCGCTGCCTCTGGCCGCGATCTTTTTCTTCATCCCAAACTCGCGATGGGGAGCGATGGATGAAGGGGAGTTCCTCTATAAAGACGGCGCAGGAGCGATGTCTTGGCTTGAACATCTCTCGCTGCTCTTTCTTCCTCAAAAAGACAAAATCTTTCTATTCGGAACGTTTCGCCCCCTTCCTTACCGATTCTATTTCAAGCTTTTAACGTCCATGGGAGTCAGCGCTCATGGATATAATTATTTTGACTGGGTTGGCTCATGGCTAGCCTGTCTCGCGCTCGCTTGGGGATTATTGGTTCTTGCGCGAAAAGCGATTCCGCTTGGTAAAGAAACGCTCTGGTTGATCGCGCTTTTGATTTGGTGGACGCCCACATGGATCTTATGCACCAACCTAATCTATCCGGACTGTTGGATGCAGCCCGGTCTGATGGGCCTTTTCTGGGTCTTTTTTTTCGGAGAACGCCAAGACCTTCCATCTTGGTCACAGCGGCCTTGGGTTCGTTACTCGATCGCGTTTCTTTCCTGCTTTCTAGCCTGCCAAAGCCATGAAGCGACTTTCTTCATGCTGCTTTGGACCTCCTTCTGGAGCTGGATCGCATCGGATCGAAAAAATCCGGACTGGAAGACCATCCTAACGCCTGTGGCAATCGCAATGTCCTATGTCCTGCTTTATCGTGGACTCAACCCGGGAACCTCGAACCGTCCCGAAATTGTCGTCTCGTACGCGCCAATCGCCATGGCTCACACGGCTCGGTACTATCTTGTGATCGGCCTCTATGCGATCAGCAAGCCGTTTCTTTCTCTTCTTTCACTCAAACCCATCGTGCTCGGACAAAGTGAGGCCGAGCTACCCATCGCGTTTTTCCTGACCACTGCGGGAACGGTCCTGGCATTTAACCCGTTCACTGGCCGACTCCCCGGAAAAGAAAACACCCGCATCAAGTTAACCTGGCTATTCCCCTTGGCGGGACTCATTTGCACGGTTCCTTATTTCGTCATGCAGAACCGTAGCCTCGTTTACTATGGCCTGCGCCTTCAAATCTTTCTCGCGGCTTTGATCGCGATTCGCGCCGTGTGGAGCAAAGAAGCCGAAGGACAAAAACTTTATGCATTAGCTGTCCTGCTCTACGTGGGCGGAGCGATCACCGCATCAGCCACTCTGATGAATGGATGGAACTGGGCTAAACATTACGGCGGAGTCTCTCTCGCGCTCTACGAGAAAATCACTCGCACGCCGGGATCAAGCGAATGCACTTCCGAAAAACCGTGCTGCGTCGAGTTCAGCGCGTGGCAATGGGTCTATAACGAAACGACCCTCAATTGGAATGACGGCGCCCCATATCCTCCGCGCTTCATCAAGCCGGGAGCCAACTGTACTCGAACTTACCGTTATGACGGCCCTTACAACTGGGGTTGGTAAGAGCGCATTTTTTAACGAACAAAGATTTGGTGAAGCGAGTTGTTTCCTTCACCGTTCCTGTAATCGTCCCATTCCCAACGGTGCTCTAGTCCATGAATGCCCCAATAATTTTGCATCGCCAGAAAGGAAGGGAATTCCCTCATGGAATAATCGCCTTTGTCTTTGAAACCCCCCGTCGCAGACTTCGGAAGTTTAGCGGTATGGCCGGGGAGCGCGGTGAATTCCGAATTGATTCCAGAACAATCGCCCTTGCCGGTCTTGAAATAGGAAATGCAGTTTTTGGAAGTCGTCTTGAAATCCATCAAACGATCCGTATCCGCAACCTGGCAATGAAACCGTAGCTCGGAGAAGTCCAATGTCTTCATCATCTCTGGAGCAGCATGGCCCCAATTCTCGCTTCCGCTTTCTTCGGTTCCCATGGATGATCCCGAAGAAAGGGGGAGGTCGCTTTTTCGAGCATTCAAAGCCGGATTAGTGCCGCCTCGATGATTATAATTCAAGACAAGCATCCAACCGCCCTGATCGCTCTTTTGATCGCAGTAAGCCTTAAACGTCGTTCCGTGAGGATTGGCGATCGTGAAATTTCCGCTGTTCGCGCATCCGGCTTCAAGATGTTCTCGACAAGACGCTCTCGGAATCCCGCATTGTTTGGAGTACTGCATCGCCATATAGGCTTTTGCGCCAACAATCGCGACGACCACGACGACGGCCACACCAATATATTTTTTCGTCGATCTTTCCATGTCGTAATGATGATATAAAATCATATTCAAAGGAACAATTTTTCTATGCGCTGGAAGCTGCGCCTGAACAATCCTTATTTATGGGCAATCTTGCTTCGTTTAGGACTTATCGCGCTGATGCAGCCTCATCCGCGGGGCGATGCCGCCGACTTCCAAACGATCGCTCATAACTTAGCGGCGGGACACGGCTTTAGCCGCTGTTGGGCGTCCCCGTTTCCGCCAACTTCCCAACGCCCCCCGCTTTTTCCTTTTATTCTTTCTATTTTGTACGCCTTTGAAATCAGCGACGTCTATGGACCTGCGATCCTCAATCTGGTGTTCGATCTATTTTCAATGAAAACGAGCGAGAAACTCGCGCGAGCCATGGGTCTTACAAGGCCCGGGATTTTCCCCTGGATCATCGCTCTTTGTCCAATGCTGATCACGATGGGCAACTATCCATTGACCGAGAGCCTAAGCGTGCTTTTGTTTTTCTTAGCCTCTCTTTATTTCTTCGAAGGAAGAATTTATCGCTCGGGCTTCGCCTTTGGACTATTGGCGCTTTGCCGATCCTATTATATTTTGTTTCCCGCATTGCTCGCTGTCTTTCGCCCGATCAAGCGCTTCTCCAGGCGCGCGCTGGTCATCGCCGCATTATTGAGTCTTGCGGCGCCATCGGTTTGGATTGGCCGCAATCTGATCACGCTGAAGCGCCCGGTTTTTTCCCAAACTGGGACAGCAGGAGCGCAAGCCTACTTGGGACTTTGCCAAAGAGGCTTTGATTGGTGGGACTCGAACGACGTGCAGCACGTGATGACAACCAGCCCCTTCAGAGAGCTGATCTCCTCGCAATGCATGACCGATGAGCAAGTGCTCTCGTTAAATACGGAGGCTTGGACGCGAGTCTCTAGCTGCGTCCAAGAAAAACCGTTCGACACCACGATCAATATCGCGGTGAAGACATGGAGCCTTTTCTTCGAATGGGGCCAAATCTTTCCCTATGATTATGTCCCGAAAGGCCCGAGGACGATCATCGACCTCGTCATGATGCTGATTTGGGCACGAATGGTCTGGATATGGATCGGCTATTTCAAGAAAAACGAGATAACCGACGCCTATCGATACGTCTTCATGAACATTGCGTATGTCTTTGCGGTCACGCTTCCTTTCGGAATCGACGCACGATACCTTCTGGCTCCAGGACTCTTGGCCTTTGGCTTAACTCTTGGCACGCTCCCGCATCCGATCGATTTCATCAGAGAGCCATTTACGCGCGTGTTCGGAGACACTGAGACATAAAGCAGTCTACGCGACGAGCGTATTTTGCTCTCGAGAGACTTCCTCAAGCAAAACCCGGCTCGCGAAGATCACTTGAGATGGCGATATCCTCTTCATGCATTGATTATCTCGGCATCGGGTATGCTTTTCCGTCGCGACTGTGCAGCAAGGGCTGCAGGGAAGGGCAGCCCAAATGACTTTTGACCTCTTGCTCCGAGGGGCGTAAAGCTGGGGAGTTTCGGGACCAAATAGGCCAATGACCGGAGTCCCAGCCCACGCCGCGAGATGCATGGCTCCGCTGTCCACGCTGATCGTCAGATAGGCGTCCTTAAACACGCCCATCAATTCCGTGAGCGTTGATTTTCCCGCAAGATTGATAATCCTTGAACGAACGCATTCGCCTGCATCCGCAATCACTTGATCAATCACTCGCTGATTGTTCGAAAACTCGGACTGAACACCAGGAAAAATCAATTCCACCTGTGAATCGTTCAAAAGCTCTTTGCAAATCGCGACCCAGCCAGAATCCGGCCACTTCCGCAAACGCTGGCCCAAGTCGCTCGTATTGATATTGATTACGATCCTTCGTCTTGACCTTGATTGAGCAATTGCAGCTGCAGCCGACGAAGATGGCAGCAAAAGATGGGGCTG
>CAZCBS010000018.1:0-3158 GCA_964496965.1 uncultured Bacteriovoracaceae bacterium | reverse complement strand
CGGACATGATCTTGACGAAGCGTCCAATGTTGGGCTCGTTGGGCGTCCACAGAGTCGGCGTCGGCGCAGGGGACGACGTGTCGTCGTGTGCTGCAGCGGTCTACGTGACCATGGCCATGGCCGACAGGAGGAGCAGCACCACCACCACGGCGAAGAACAGCGTGCGAGTGGTGGAAGCGAGGGGTGCCATGCGATCGCGAAGAAGAAGAGAAAAGTTGGGGTTAAAGGGCCAGAACTCCCTTTTTGGTTCCTAAGCATTGAGCTAAAAAGATGATGCTTTTAACCTTGTTTTGACCCGCCGTAAGCGAAACCAAATGCGTAAAAAGTCTTTCTCGCAATGGCTTGCCGCAAAGAAATCCTACACGCACCGGTGTTCCGGAAAGACGTGCCAGGATCGCCGAGCAGTTCGCGGTTTGTTCCATGTCGATGAAGGCATCGGCTTTGAATCGAATCGCCTTCCACAAGCATTTGAGCATCATGAACGGAAAGCCGAACAGCGATGGCTTTACCACCCAAATGTGATCCACATAGCCTGAGATTCTCAAAAGCTCGGCTTGCCCCGAAAATGTCCAAAATGCGACTTCGACGCCTGACTCTTTAAGCGCTTTCAGCATTGGCAAAGCCAGAGTCACGCTGCCGAGCCCAACGAACTTCGTGCAGATCACTTTCCTCGGCGTTTGCGGCGTTTGATCGCCAGCAAGCGTTTTCGCTCTCTTAGAAAAAAGTCCCAGCACCCAGGCAATCGGATCGCCCAGCACTTTGTCCACTTGCTGCATCACCGTAAGTGTCACGCTAAGCCGCCCTTTCCTTTGAAACGGACAGATACTGCTCGAGTTTCTCTAAAAGCTGCTCTCGCTTCACTGGCTTGCTGATAAAGCTATCCATTCCAAATTGGACGCATTTTTCCTCGTCTTCTTTCAGCGCATTCGCCGTGAGAGCGATAATTGGAATTCGTTTCACGCCTTTGGCCTCAAACTCACGAATTTTTTGAGTGGCTTCAAAACCGTCCATCTCGGGCATCTGACAATCCATTAAGATCAAATGGAACTGACCCGTCATATAGGCATCGACGGCTTCTTTTCCGTTTGCGACGGCTTGAGCGCTATATCCAAGAGCCTTAAGCTGAGCCAACGCTACCATCTGATTGACCGGATTGTCTTCGGCCACCAAAACCTTGAATCTGGCCCGATCCGAGCTCTCTTGAATGGCCTCGATGACTTTTTCGGCCATTTGCACCTTGTTGATCGGACAGACTTCACGCTCCAAAACTGAAAGCTGAACTGTGAACCAAAAGATCGAACCTTTGCCTAGCTGACTCTCAACTCCAATCTGCCCGCCCATCATCTCCGCAAGCCTTTTACTGATCGAAAGGCCAAGACCCGTACCACCAAACTTCCTTGCAGTCGAACCGTCCGCCTGTGTAAATGGCTTGAACAGCCGATGAATCACCTCGTTTGGTATTCCGACGCCGGTGTCCGCAATTTCGAATCGAATCGTTTGCGTGCCATTCTCGGCAATCGTTTCCGGCATCGCTCGTACGGAAATGCTTCCTGAGCTCGTGAATTTAATCGCATTGCCAATGAGGTTGAGCAGAATTTGCCCAATGCGTCCGGAGTCGCCACGGAAGTGTCCATTCAGCGAAGAGTCGATCTCCGTTGAAACGGTAAGGCCCTTTTCTCTCGCGACACTGGAGAAAAGACCTACTTGGCTCTCGACCAAGGTTCCCAAGTCGAACTCGATCAACTCGAGGTCCATTTTTCCGGCCTCGATCTTCGAGAAATCGAGGATATCGTTCACGATCGTCAAAAGACCTTGTCCTGACGAGCGAATAATATCCGAATACTTCTTTTGTTGCGGCCCGAGCGGCATCTCCGACAGCAGGTCAGCAATTCCAATAATCCCGTTCAAGGGAGTGCGAATCTCATGACTCATGTTCGCGAGGAACTCAGCTTTTGCTTGCGCGGCTCTTTGCGCCTCGTCCTGCGCCTTCTGCTTTTCCGCAAAAGAGCGAGCTCTGGACATCGCCGCCGAAACCAACCCGACGACCAGTTGAAGAGTGTTGACGTGCGATTCGCTAAACGCGTGCTTTGACGAAGAGTAGGCCTTGAAAACGCCGATCACTTCGTCTTCGTTTAAAAGCGGCGCGACGATCATCGAACCGACACCCACCTTTCGGCAAGCTTCCACATCCACGCGCGGATCCGACTCGGTATCATCGCATTTCAATAATTTCTTTTCCCGAACACAACGTCCTGAAAAACTGGAATCAACCTTCAATCTCAGCCCGAGAAACTGTACCCCGTGCCCGCTCGCGGCACGATAATGAAGCTCGTCCCCGCTGAGCATCTCGACGATGGCTCCATCCGCATGAAGAAGCGTCGTCGCTCTGCTTACCACGAGATTAACCACTCTCTCTAGGTTCATCCCAGCCGTGGCGATTTCATACTGAGTCGCGATAATCGCGGCTAAATGCTGATTATGGAGCTTGGATTCTTTCTCAGCTTTCTTTCGGGCGGTGATATCCGTTTCGGACGCAAATCGCTTTTGTTCCGAATCATGCAGCTCCGTCGCCGTTTTCCAGACGATCACGATAAGAAGCGCGGCGATTCCGGTCGTTCGCACAAGCACGCTGCCGTTGTCGTCAAGCCATCCCGATTTTTCGCAAAGATTCTCAAACCAGGTCATCACAGGAGGCAAAATAGCTGCCGCGAGTATTAGCCTTCTTGCCATGGATCCGCTCATGGATCTCGAGCGCAAGACCGCTACAAATCCCGTTTTGGAATGGAGAAGCGTATTGGTCACTGACGTTAACAAAAAGAGAAGCGTCGTGTGAATCGCCATCTGCGTGTAAAACGAAAATCCGAAGGTCGACGTTATTCCGCAGAAATAACCGACAAAACCTTGAAAGGCCACGAGGCCAACACAGATATTGATGAATTGCGATACTTTGTGGAACTTCTTCCACGGATTACTCGCCAAAATCAAAGAGCCGCTCATCAAAATGAAACAGACCGCGGTAATTGGAGCTAAACGCCCTGGAGGAGACTTATGAATGATCGATTCCGGATCTTTAAATAAAAACTCGTCGATTCCGAAGTTGAGATGATAGAAATACTCAATAAGCGTTAGCCCCGAGATCACGCTCGCCATCACTGAAA
>CAZCBS010000017.1:16002-24046 GCA_964496965.1 uncultured Bacteriovoracaceae bacterium | reverse complement strand
CGCTCGTGCTGCGGAAACGCCGAGAGGAACGCGTCTGCTTCGGCGTGGTAGCCTCCGTTCGCTAATTCGAGAATAATCTCTCTCAACACGGAGGACCTCTTGCCGGACGTCTTCGCCGCTTCTTTGAATCGCTTCAGCGCGCACTGCAAATCTCCGGCACGCAACGCCGCCTTGCCGCTCGAGACCAACGCGGCATAAACGTGGCGAACTAAATCATCTCCCTTAGGCTCAATCTTTACGAAAAAGGAATAGTAGGAATCCACATCGTTGAAGTTTCGCGTCTCGACAGCCAGGCGCAAAGCCGCGCTCAGACGATCCGGATGAACTGGATAGGTCGTGACCAGCCTCTGCAACACCCGATAAGCGTCGACTTTATTTCCTTCACTCATCAAAGATTCGAACAGCTGAACAAGAGCACGATATCCAGTTTTATCGTAAACAAGCTTTCTGTCCTGAATATGCTTGAATCGATCGATAGCGTCTTCAACCGGTCGCTCGATAATGATGCTTTCAAATGCGTTCTTGAGCGCGTCCATCGAAAACGGCTTGCGAAGAAAGATATCGACGTCGTTTTCGGCTGCAACCGCAGCGGCCACTTCAGATTGACTCTTGGTGATCACCGCGGAAAGCGCGAGCTTGGAGCCACGATTCGCTGTCTTCAACAGGTCGATTCCGCAACTCCCGCCCAAGTCGTATTCGCAAACGACCATTGAAAAGCTCTTTGTCGCGATGAGCAATTGAGCCACTTCGAATGTTTCCGCGAGCGTGATACTGGTGCTGCTCGCCCCTAGCTCCGTTAGGCATCGAGCAATCGATACCCGTGAAACGGAACTATCATCCGCTATTAAAATCTGATGACCTGCGAAGAAACCTTTGTAAACCTTTGTCATGAAACTTCCCGTTTCGTCGAGGCGGGCAGAGCCCGCTACGCATGCTATGACCTAAGTTTAGATGATCTTTGTCTCAACGCACAAGTAGCTCAAATAGCTCACTTGCTTCGTCATGAAAGTGACGAAAAATAACCGAATTGAGCGATCAATTCGTCACAGGCACAGCTTTGTAATGATCACCGGCGCTAGAAATTGCCTTCAAAATCGCATCATTGGTAACTGAGTTCGGAGTGAAACTTACCTTCAGGAAGTGCGCGGTCTTTTTTGTGACAAGATCCTTTTTGTCGTAAAACTGCACACCCTTCACGCCATTGATCGCCTCGATCTTTGCGCCGATCATTTTCTCGCATCCGCTGCAAGTGACGCCTTCGACTTTATATGCGTAGCTGGCTTTGCCCGCCTCGACAATGCGACTATCCGCCAGACTTTTGGCGCTCATGGTTTCAGCCTGAGCAACGGAAAAAGAGAAAACCAAAGAAGCAACCAACGAAACGATCGACGAAAATTTAGCCAAACCAGTCATACACACCTCTCGATTTATCGAATGATATCGGGATACATTCCACTCTTTTAGGTCTCAGTCAATGTCTTCCAAGCTTCCACGTCTTTTGAACAAGCACTTACTGACGACGTCACGAGAAAATCCACGCCTCAAAAGACCTTCGTACGCCCGCTTTTTCTCGGATTGGCTCTCGAGCGCACGAGGATATCGACGCTCAAGGACCTCGCGCGCCATCTCGAGCTCGGACTCCCGAGAATTCGGCAAACTTTCCTCGTAAAGCGCGTGCACTTCACTCATCGACAGCTTGAGCCCCTTTTGCCTGAGCTTGGCCAGAACGTAAGCAGGGCCCTTATCGCGAAACGCTTGATGTCGGGCAATGACACGAGCATAACGGTGATCGTCGATTCGCTTGTCAGCGACAAGCTGGTCCACAACCTCTTCCGCCTGCGCGGGTGTCGCTCCCTTGCGAATCAAATAAGCCTTGAGCTCAGATGCCCCGTATTCACGGATCGAAATTCGGCGCAACGCCAAACCCCAAGCGTCGCACTGATGAGAAGGTTCGCTCATACCTCTAAGACCTAACAATTCGCGCACCAAGTAGCAAGCCGACCCGAAATGTGAAACAATAAGAAAACGTGGCAAAGCAGAGCGTTTCGACCGAAAAAAAATTTTTAGCGAAATTCGGCAAAGACTTTCTGTCTACGGTTCCCACATGCCCGGGCGTCTATTTCATCTATAACGAATCCGGACTGCTGATCTACATCGGAAAAGCAAAAAACCTCCGCCGCAGGCTAGGCCAATACAAAAACGCGAAAAGAAGAAAAAAACACGCCAAGATGCGCTCGATCGTTGCCGAAGCTCAAAAGATCGAATATCGCACGCTGACTTCAGATCTCGAGGCTTGCCTCGAAGAAACTCGCCTGATCCAGCAACATCGCCCCAAATGGAACGTAGCGGGCGCGTTCTACTTTCTTTACCCGATGGTCGGCATTCGAAGGCAAGAGGGTCTGACTCACTTCTGCTACACGACGCAACCCGAGCTCTTTCCTCAGTTCGGATTTCACGGCTCCTTTCGTTCCCGCCACATGACCAAAGACGCCTTCTTTGCCTTGATGGATTTATTAAGCTATGTCGGGCACCGCGTGAAAAAACCAAGCCGACAAACAGGCGAGGCAAGGCATTCCTATATCGTGGCCTTTCGGCAATTGCCGGATAGCTTTTCCGACGACTGGGCGCTCTTTTGGAAGGGCGAATCCAAAATCGCATGCGAAAACCTTGTCCTCTCGCTTGTCGAAAACGCGGGAGCCCGCCATTCGCCGAAGAAAATCCAGGAAAGCCTGAACTCCTTGAAGCGCTTTTGGCGTCACGAGGCCACGCCGCTGAGGCGTGCTGTCGAGAGAACAGAATGGCCCCTGTATCCCGTTCCGCAAAAAGAGCGAGACATCCTCTTCTTGAAATCTAAAAACGAGCGTGCAAAAAAAAGATGCAGGAGTGGGCCTGGATTTGAATGCGTATCAGCTCTGTATGATTCGCTTCATTCGGAACAAAACCATCAGCGAAAAGCTCAACATCGGCGAAAAGCCGGTTCTTCTGGACATCACATCTGAGCGCTCCTATCAGAAGCTCCATCCTCGGTCGGCGATCAACATTCCGATCGAGAGGCTCAAAGACCCTCAAGTAAGTCGCTCATTTATCGGGAATCGAGCCAAAGAAATCGTCATATTTGCCGAGGATTACGAAACTGAGCCAGCTTGGGAAGCAGCCGAACTGCTTCATTCTCAGGGCTACGACAATCTCTATATCTACGAAGGCGGAAAAGCGAAATGGGTTGAAGACGGCATGTCTTTCCAGGCGGTCCATTATCCGCCGCCGCCTCCTGAGCCATCCGAGCTGCATAAAAACAAAGTCGGAAAAGATAGCGCCGCCTGACAAGCTGTCCTAAACTGCGAAAATATGAGAGCGGTCATTCAGCGCGTTTCCAAAGCGGAAGTTCGGGTTAATGGTGAAATCGTTTCCAAGATCGATACGGGCTTACTGACGCTCCTTGGCATCGCTAAGAACGACACAGAAGAGCAGATGAGAAAAATCATCCAAAAGATCGTCGAACTACGAATCTTCGAGGACGAGTCAGGTAAAATGAACCGTTCCTTGCTGGATATCGGAGGGTCTCATCTTATCGTTTCGCAGTTTACACTGGCGGGCGACACGTCCTCCGGAAGACGTCCCTCATTCATCAACGCAGAACGCCCCGAACTCGCCAAAGCTCTTTACGAAAGGGCGATTGATTTCAGCAAAGGGCTGGGTGCAGTCACCGCAAGTGGAATATTTCAAGCGGATATGAAAATCACCCTCGAGAACGACGGTCCGGTGACTTTCGTGGTCGATGCCTAAAAACGCTTACTTCTTAAAGCGCTTTGTGTAAACGGCGTTCAGCTTCTCTTGAAATGCAGCCGGAGTGAATGGCTTGACGACATAATTGTCAACGCCTGCGATGATTGCTTCTTTCACTTGGCTTGCTTCAGCTTCGGCTGTGACGAGAAGAAAAGCGATGTCCTTATAGACGGGATGAGTACGGCACTTCTTGAGAAGATCAATCCCTTTCATCTGCGGCATGTTCCAGTCGCTGACGATAAATTTAGGAGCGCGCTCCGGCGTCGCTGCTGCGGCTTCTAATGCTTGCCATGCGGTCGAGCCATCATTGGCTTCCGTGATTTGAGCAACTCCCAAAGATTTGAGTTGCTGCGAAACGATCTTTCGCATCGTAAGCATGTCATCCACGACCAAAAAGTGCAGCTGCGATAGCTCCGCCATTGAAGTACCTCCAGGTGATACAGGCTAGAACTAAAGTCTAGGGCCGCCTCGAAAAGTTGTAAACAACAACTGTTCAAGTCTTAGTCTTTTTAAGACCCGCGACTCGAGCGGTAAGCTTGTTTCTTCTGCCCAAAACTCGCGAGCGCAGCTCTCGGTCCTCTTTTAGATCCTCGAACTCTTGAAGATCAGGTTGAGAAAACCTTCCCCGGATGTTCTCCGATTTCATCCCCTGCTCGCCATGAACGATCGTCGGGCTGTTCGCACGTACATACCGCCGGCCTTTTGACATGCGTGTGAGTACGTCCTGTTCAGACCGCTTATGAATCCGCGTGAGGGGTCGTGCCTTGGACATGAGATGAGACTCCTTTCGAAGGTTCCATTTCATTTAACGCGCCAACACATTTGCGATCTCTAAGTGCTTGTATTGATGGAATAAATTTCAACATATTTCTATTGAAATTTTCCTTAAAGTGTTAAATAATATTAACAAACTACAAATCGAAATGGAGTAGCCCCTATGCACTCGGCAAATCGCCCAGATCGTAACAAAAGGCCTCACCTTCGATCGCTTAGAAACTTGGTGATTCATCCGAAGTTTCAACTCCCGATCATCATCACCAACTTAGCAGTGCTTCTCGTCTTTTTTACGATCGCATGGATCGGAACCCAAAATGCTTTGATCGACTTGAAGCCCGCGGCTGGACTTTCGGGAATGGAGTCTGAGTTCTTTCGCAAATACGTGGACTATCAAGCCGCGCAAATCCAACGAGCCCTGCTGATTGCATTAGGCGTGGGACTCCCACTCACCGCAGGAATCACACTGATCATCACCCATCGCATCGCCGGGCCTTTGGTGAGACTACGCTGTTTTTTTCAATCCATCGTGGATGGAATGTCACCCAATCGACAGCTCGAGTTCAGAGACGGAGACTTCCTGCGTGAAATGGAGCCACTCATCAGTAGCGCCATCGAAAAAATTCAAGAACGCGAACGCAGAAAATAGCGAAGCTTTCGATCGACGCCTTTTTAGCGCGGAATCGAGTACTTCATCATGAACTGCCAAAGCATTTCGGAAAAATTCGGTCCCTTTGGATCAGCAAATTGTCCGCTGCGAGGAGCGCCGCTCCAAGCATGACTCATGCCTTCGACGAAAATCTTTCCGACATGCGCACCGCTATTTCCGCCATACAAGCTGAAGCTATATCTGTAGCCGTTAGGAACCAATCCATTGAGGTTCAAAATCGGATTGAGATTTTGCGAATGATTGCTTTGACCATCATCGAGCAGATCGTTGATCGCTGTGAACTGCTCCACGATCTTGGCAGAATTGACCGTCTTCACGTAAGGGTCGGCAGAACCATGAATATTAAGAATGGCGACTGGATTGGCGCGAACACCTGTGCAACGAACTGCGTCACGCGCTGAAACTTGAATGTTCTGGCTCGTCGGCCCCATGGACATCGCCATAAAAGCCTCAGTCTGACTCGATGCAGCTTTATAATATAAGCCAGACGCGATTCCGGCGCCTGCAAAAACATCCGACTAACAAGCGATGAGATTGGAAGCCATCGCCGCACCCGCTGAAAGTCCCGCAGCGTAAACATGAGAACGATCGATCGCGATCGATTGAGCGACCGTTTGCATGATGCCAATGACGATCGCAAGCTCGCCGCCCCCACGACGCTGACTCTCTGGATCAAACCAATTCCAACAAACGGATGGATTGGCTTGTAAGCTCTGCTCGGGATAAACAACAACGAATCCGTACTTCTCAGCGATCAAGTTCATGCCGGTATCGCCTGCAAGAGTTTCTGCCCCCTGAGAGCAACCATGCAGCATGACCATCATCGGCAAGGGACCGCGATTCTTCGCGGACAGCGGCACATAAACGTAGAAATCTCGTGCACCAGTGGAACCCACGTAATGGCCTTGGCTCCATTGACCTGGTCCGAGGCTCGATGGCCGAGTTTGTAACACATCTGGGCTGAAAGCACCGGTCGCGCGCGATGCAGCATAAGCAGCGTTCAACGCAAAAATGCCACCGAGAATGCTACAAAGAAGAGCAGAAAAAATCGTACGGAATCGCATATCAGAGCCCCTTCAATTCGCACGATTACATCGAAATCCAAAGATTCACAATCGCGGGATGCTGAGTTTCAGATATTTTCTGAAAAACCTCAAAACCCAGCCCTCACCTTTGAGCACGTACTCGTAAGCCGCAGGCACAACGACCAGCGTCAAAAGTGTCGATGTGACAACGCCGCCAATCACGGCAATGGCCATCGGCGCACGCTGGCGAGCAGATTCCTGAATCGCAAGCGCCATGGGAAGCATCCCGGCGATCAGTGCGAAAGAAGTCATCATGATCGGACGAAGTCTGACCCGTCCAGATTCCAAAATAGAATCCGCCAACGACTTGCCAGAACGCAGTCCTTCTTGAATGTGATCAACCAGCAAGATCGAATTCTTCGCCGCGACCCCCATCAGCAAAACACATCCAATCATCGAGTAAATATCCAGGCTCGAATGCGTGATGAAGAGCGCATAAAATGCTCCGCAAACCGCTAACGGAAGCACCAGCATGATTGAGAGAGGAACGAAGAACGACTCGTAAAGGCTCGCAAGAACCAGGTACATCGCGCCGATCGAGAGCGCGACCGTAATCAAGACGCTGTCCAAAAGCTCCTGAAAATCCTTGGTCTGACCTGCGAACTCATAATGAATGCCAGGAGAGTGCTTGATCTCTCCCGAATCGAAAAGCCGTTTAAACTCATCGATAGCAGCCGAAAGTCCGCCGCCTTTAGCGCTGACGTCCGCCGTGATCTCAATAAACCGTTTGCGGTTCTCGCGCTCAATTTTCGCAGGCGATTCCGTGAACGAATGATGAGCGACGGCCGTCAAAGGAACCAAATGGTGATCGATGTTGGGAATCATGATCGACGATGGATTCTCGCTGATATTTCTCTCGGCCGGATTGAGTCGGACACGGATATCGTATTCGTTTCCGTTCTGATGAAACTTTGCCGGCGTGTCTCCTGCAAGAAGAAGACGAAGCTCGTAACCCGCTTCTGCGCTCGAAACACCTAGCTGTTGGCTCAACACCGGATCAACCGTCCAGCGCAGCTCCGTAGATCCTGGGCGATAAGATCGATCGACGTCAGTAAGATTGCCGCTCTTTTTGAGCTTCTCGACGACATCAGCCGAAACCGCTTTGAGCTCTTCCAAGTTTTCGCCCGTAACATGGACGACAAAAGGCTGTCCCGCCCCACCGCCGATATCAAGCATGTCTTCGACTCTTGAAGAAAGGTCGGAAATTCCGACAAGCTCATGACGAACCACCTCTTTCATCTCGGAAGTGCTTCGTTTGCGCTTCTCAGCGGGCTTCAAGCGCACGATGATCTCTGCGTGGTTCTTCTCGCCCACTCCGCCCCCGACTGTTCGCACAGTTGACGCGACCTCAGGCAAACTCTGGATCTTTTGATCGACTTGAGCCGAAACCTGATCCATCGCGTTCATAGAAACGCCGACGGGGAGATCCATGACGACTTGAAACTCGCCAGATTCTTGAGAAGGCACGAAAGTCTTTGGGATCACGCTGAGCACGACAAAGCTCAGGCCGAAAACCAGTCCGGCGATCAAAAGAACTCTCAAAGGATGTCTCAGGCTTTGACGAAGCAAACGATCGTAGACTCGGGCTTGCGCGTCTTGAAACCGATTGAAAGGCTCCAAGATTTTATGGAATACCCGTGAGAATCGGCCGGAGCTCTTGTGAGTTTCCGTCTGATTGCCTCCGGCGAAATAAGCGGAGCATTTTTGAAGTGAGTAAAGGCGACCATGTATT
>CAZCBS010000017.1:0-15992 GCA_964496965.1 uncultured Bacteriovoracaceae bacterium | reverse complement strand
TGGAATGGTCCAAGAATTGTCTGGAATGCCCGTGCGAACTGGCCGGGGCCTTTGTGATTTTCGGTCTGATTGCCTCCGGCGAATTAAGCGGAGAGCATCGGCGCGATCGTCAGCGAATCCAGCAAGCTGATCATCATCGCGAAACAAATGGTTAGACCGAACTCTTTGAAAAACTGGCCAATTATTCCACCCAGAAATGAAACAGGCCCGAAAACCGACAAAACCGTGAAGGTCGTTGCAATGACTGCCAACGCGACTTCTTGAGTGCCCACGATGGCCGCGGTTCTTGGAGGCGCACCTTCCTCGATGTGACGGAAAATATTTTCTCGCACCACGATCGCATCATCGATCAAAAGGCCCACGGCTAGAGCGAGCGCGGCAAGCGTCGTGATATTGATCGAAAAGCCGGCGATCCACATAAAGAGGAAGGCACCGAGAAGCGAGTTCGGAAGCGCAAGCGACGTGATGACCGTGGATTTCACGCTTCCCAAAAACAAAAGCACGACACCGATCGTCAAAATGATCCCTAGCAAAATGGCTTCGTTCGCATCTTGAACGCCGTCATGAATCGGCTTTGCGCCGTCGCGAATCATCGCCAGCTGAAAGCCTTTGACCTTATCGCGCATGTTCTCGGTAATCTCTCGGACCCGCTCTTTGACGCCATTCGAGACATTGATCGCGTTCGCTCCGGAGCGTCGAAACACTTTGAGAATCAGAGCGCGCTTGCCTTCGATGTAAACTCGGTTCTTCTCGTCCCCTAGGCCATCGACCACGGTAGCGATTTGATTGAGCGAAGTCGCCGCTTCATTTCCGACAAATCGAATCGGCGTCTTTAAAAGAGACTCGATCGAATCAAACTCTCCTAGCATGCGGACCAGAACTTCTCGCTGGTTATGCTCGATTTCGCCTGCGGGAATATTCATCCCGGTGGCTTTCAAGCGTCCAACGACTTCTTCAGCCGACATTTCATGCGCTCGAAGACGCTTCAAATCCAAATTGACCTGGATCTCGCGCTTTCTCGCGCCTTGAAGCTCGACATCGCCAACGTCCGTCACTTGCTCGAGCAGAGGCTTGACTTCTCGGTCGGCAAGATCGAAGAGCTCCGCTTCAGGAAGATCCGCGGATAACGTCAGCGTGACAATGGGAGTTTCCGTGGGATCCACGCTTCGAATGATGGGCTCCATGATCCCGTTCGGCAGCGTGCTTCTGATTCTCGCCAAAGTCTGCGTCACCTTCTGCTCCGACAAGCGAAGATCGGTGTTCATCGCAAAAACCGCGGTGATAATTCCCGCCCCGTCCAAGCTCAAGGAACGGACCGTACGAATGCCTTCGATCGCGCTTAAGCTGGTCTCGATAGGCTTTGAAATCTGAGATTCGATCTCGATTGGACCAGCTCCCGGAAACGGAACAATGACGTTGACCACCGGAAACGAGACATCCGGGTAGAGAGCGACTCGAAGTCGATTCATAGCCAGAATCCCAAGAATCAGGATCAATAAAAACACGCATGTCACAAAGACCGGCCGTCGAACCGAAAGCTCAGCAAGTTTCATTGGATACTTCCCTGAACAGTTCCCATCTGACCGCCATTCGCGCTGTAAAGCTTCATCTGCGCTCTCAAGGCAAGGATCATGCCTTGGATCTGTACGCGCGTCAGCGTGGAGTTTAAATAGTCCAGCTCATATTGAAAGACTTGATCTTCAATCGTCAGTCCCAGGTCCCGACGTTTTTGGATCCTTTGAAATTTCATTTTTTGAATCTCTTCAAAATCGACGGCGATGGCCAAGCGCTCTTTGGCGTCTTCAAACTTCCGAACGAGGTCTTTCCACTCGTTCGCGTCTTTCATCGCTTTGCTTTGGAATTCGAGATCCGCGGCGGCGGCCTTCACGGCATATCCCTGGCGAATAGCGGACGTCGTCCAGATATCCATGGGTACGCTGAAGTTCAAGCCCCAAGCAAAGATGGATCCGTATAAATTCACCTCTGGAAGAAGCTTTTGGCGCGCCAACTCACTCCCTGCCTCTTGAGCGATCGCGCCTTGTTGGGCCGCTCTCACATCTCCCCGCATTTCATCGCGTGGAATCACGCGCAGCTGCTGAAGGATTTTTGGATCAGGAAGCTCCAAGGCCTCCTGTACATCCTCCGAATCCACTCCGCGCGAAAGATTAAAAGCTTGCTCCAGATTACGAACATCATCCCGGTGCGTTCGCAGCTCGAGCTCTTTTCCCTTCACCGCCGCCTGCGCTAAAAGCAGGTTAGCTGGGTCGCCCAGATGCCGTTTTGTTTTATCGGTGCCGTGCTCCAACATCGCGCGCGCCCGGCTCAGGCTTTCCGCATGAACTCGAGCCACCTCGCGGGCCACGGCAAGCTTCCAATAATTCACCTCGGCTTCGACCAACGTCGCACGCGCGTGATAAGCCTCACCGTAAGCTTTGGCAAGTTCTTGCGCACGCGTGACTTCTTGATTAGCGCGATCAGAGCGCCCTAAGAAGTTCTGCCATAACGAGAAATTGAAAACCGGAACAAAGTAGACATTGGAAAAGTTAGGATACTTCACCAGGGAAGGATCCGTATTGATCAAAGTGCTATAATTTGCATCGAATGAAAGCTGAATCCCCAATCCGTAAGGAGTCTGCTCCCTCACTCCAACAGAAAAGCTCCGCTGGATATTGCTCGAACCATAGATTTGAGGAGCCGAAGTGTTTCGAGTATCATCGATGAACTGCGCCTTCGCGAAAAACTGCGGCCTAAACAATAAGTCGGCCGAGCGCGCGGTGTCCTGCGAAGCGACGCCCACTTGAACTTGGCTCCGATAAGCCGGATCTGACTTTTCCACCTGCAGCAAGTATTCGTTTAGACTCAGTGTCGCACTCGAGGCCGCGACAGAAGTCGCCCAACTCAAGCTCAAGGCCGCGGCCGAGTATCTTAAGATTCGAACCATATAGAATGACTCCGACAGTACCACCGCAGGGCCTCGTTTGCCTACTTAATCAATGCGCCGGTAAAGGGTCGCGCCGCCTAAGGATGCGGGAGCTCGGTCCACCGGGCGATAATTCGCTTTCAAGTAAGCTTGCAACAACGGATATCGAGATATGCTGAATTTTGAATACGACTTCCATCCCGCCGACGCAGTATCCAGAATCAAGGCCGGCCGCCGGTTTTGTAAATCTTCGTAAAGCAGAGGCCAGGACTCGCTAACAGAAGCAGGCTGAAAATCCGGATCGTATTCGGATCGCGTCCCGGGAGAAAGTCCGGTCAAATAGTTGCAAAACGAGAAACGAGTTCCCATTTTTCTTTGAGAATAGTGATAGAGCGCAGGCACGTTTCCCCATACAAAAAGAGTCTCGTTCGGCTTGCTCTGATTCGCGATCGCCAGACCGATCGCTGCCCAATCCGGTTCGCCAGAATCAAAAACCGCGTGCGTGACTTGCGGAAAAAGCGAGATCGCGAAAAAAAACACCGCCGGTACCGCGACGACGGATCCAATAGTCTTCGGTGCGCGCAAATAAGCTCGATACAAAGGAGCCGCAGCCAGCAAACTCAGGGGAAGCTCCGCCTGTAAAAAATAATGCCCAAAAAAACGACCACCGATCGCAACCGACAATAGGGAGACAATGGACCAGATCAAGAGTCCCACATTCCCCGCACTCCTCTCCTCACTTGAAGTCGCGAACAATCCGCTGAGGGCCGCCACGTAAAATGCGATCGATGGCAAAATGACCGAAGCGAACTGAACTCCAAGCCGCTTCAATGCCCAAATCAGATCCGGGCCTTCCGAAATATATCTCAAATTGAATAGCCCGCCCCATTGAAGAAACTCGGTCAAAACTCCGTGCGACTTGAAATAGAGCGCAGCCGCACCCACCGGAATCATCAGGCCGATCAGCCAAAAAGGCCCACGCTTCAAAACTCGATCCAAAAAGGTCGAGCCATCAAGCCCAAAAAACGGAAAAGCCAATCCTGCGACCAGAGCTTGCCACTTCGCCAATCCAGCAAGGCCCATCAAAAATCCTGCCGTCAGATCAAACAGGACTTTTCGACCACGGCTCGATTTACCCGCCCAAATCACCGCAAGGACCGCGAAAACGATCGGCACATTCATTAAAATCTCGCCGTTGAGCGCAAGCCCGTCGTAAGCGCAGCGAGTACTTGAGACAAGGCCATAGAGGACCGGAGGGAGCCAGCAAAGCTCTCTCTTTATCTGCGTAGCGGGCTGCGCCCGCCTCGACAAAAACTCACGCGAAAGAAAAAACAACCCAATGACCGTGAGCGCTGTCAGTATGATCCCAAAAGCATGGACAGCGACGATTCCAAGCGTTCCTGCCGATTGAGCGCCTACCGCCCGTTCGATCGCCGCATATAAATAAGCCAATCCCGGGGGTTTATGGTCGACCGCATCTCGGTACATCACCCCGCCACTGTTAATGACCTGGGCCATGGCATCGTAAATGGCCTCGTCATCCGAAATCACCCCCCACCCAAGCGAGGGTAAACGGAGAAGGGTCACGAATAAAATCGAGAACACGACCTGTAATCCAATCCGGTCCCGCCAAGACTTCTGTGTTTGCTCAAAATCAGCCGTCATTTCCAGTGAGGCGACGATAACTGACACAGGAAATCGGTGCAACACTGTTCACTGTATAAAGCTTATTCACTCGTCGAATGAATCCAGCAATCCGGTTTGCCTGCAGCTTACTTAACCCCTGAAATTCTTGCGAAAATCGATCTAAACGAGATGGCATGAGGCGTGCTTGACACAGACCGATGCTAGCCGTCCGCCTTGCCGCCGCATTCTTTGTGATTGTATCGAGCCTCGCCTCCCCCGCTCTGGCACGAGCCGAGGCCCGGCGATCTTATCTGATCACGCTCGCAGATTACACGGGCCAAAGCGACGGTTGGGAGAATAGCAGTTGCCAGTTGTTTCACAGCGTCCTCAATCGCTATTCCAGCAGCATTGCGGACGTTCGATGCCGTAAACGCGACATGAGCTCGCTTTTGGATAAGCTTTCTCACAAAATCCGCGACGACTTCGATTTCAACATCGCTCTTTATCGCAAAAACGCCCACGAATACGTCTTACAAATCGATAACAACAATCCAAAAGACGAAACCGACTTTAAGACACTTTCGTGGAAATTGAGCGACGGAGAGAACGCCACCTGGCAAGACGGCCTGTTCCGTGCAGTCTCCAATTTCTCTCTGTTTTTAAGAAATCAAAGCTATTTTCGACTCGCACTCCTGACTTCCGGAATCACAGAATCAACAAGCATTAAATACGATGAAAACACCGGAAAATTCACTGACGCGCTGTCAGGCTCGCAGCTCACCGAGAATCAGGCATACCTACAGTTTGCCAACGAAAGCGAGCGAAAGAAAAACTACTTGCGGACCGGGATCGAGATCGGCGCGACCCTCGGAGCCGGGGTTGCAGTCTATTATAAAAACTTGATCGATCGTCAAGCCGGCTCCGCTCCATCCGCGGCTGACGACAGCTCTAAAAATCGCAATAGCACCGATGACGACTCAAGCGCCGAACACCCGTTGGCGAGCGTTCTCTACTTTCAAATGGCGCGCGCAAACGGATTTAACTCGATTGAGAGCTACCTCGTCGGCCTAGGCTCGTCCGCAGCTTGGGATAATCTTGAGTACCATGACGTCGTGACGATTAACGACGAAATCACCAGTCCTCTCGGCGGATACGTCATCGGCCAAGCCGCTTATCAAATCGCATGCGCTCTCAAGGTGACTCATGCCGGTCTACTTTCCAAAGCCGTCGCTTCTATTTTAAAATTGGATAAGTCGACTAGCACCACAATCGACGAAAGAAGAGACCAGCGCATCGCCAGGGATTGCAAAAAACCTCGATGGTCCGAGATCAGCGCTTACCTGGGCGTCGAGTCGGGGCAAAGACCCTTTGATCCGTCAAATACTCCATCACGCGCTGTTTTCGGATTCTCAGGCAATGTCGTGACCGTTCCCGAATATGGAAAAGCAGGAGATGTCGATAAACTCATTTTAGATATCGCGACATCCAAGTTTCTTCTCGAGGGGAGCGTCAAAAACGAACGGATCGAGGACCTACGAGTCATCGCGCAGGTCATGTCCCTGGCATGGGAACAGCGCCGACTGAAAGCGAACAATAGCGGCGAGCTCGAAGGCTACGATTTTGTGATCGGGCTTGGACATGCGGTGACCTGGAATAATCGAGACACGGAAAACAAGAATGACTACTATGGAACTATCAATATCGCGGGAGCAACCGCTACGCTGATGCTGAAAAAAGCCGAAGTCACGATCCGGGCCGAGCTAGGAATTTACGGCGACTTCGCCATCGTGAAATCTTACGCTCTCGATCAATACAAGTCTCAAGGCAACTCGTTCGAAGGCATGCAATCGATCATCAACAAACAAGGCGCGTACTGGGGCTATGGCAAAACGATCGCCCAAGGCCTCGCCATCGAATACCGCGGAGTCGAAGCCGGGTGGAGCTTTCAGTCGTCAAACGCCAGCGCAAGTCACCTATATGATCAAGGACCAGTAGGCGTCACGGGACACACTCAGTTCACCGATGTTTATCGATCCAATCAAGTCTGGGTCGCGTTCAGAGTTTCCGAGCACGTCAAAGTCAAGCTCGCCCACGAAAAATTGACCCGAAAAGGAAGCGTCGGAAACAGCGCTTCTGTCAGCTCAAATGAAACCCGAACCTCGGGTTACCTCATTTACGAGTTTTAAAACCACAACACTTTAGCCGGGAACGGCCGTTGCAGAGATTGGATTAAAAGGAATAATCCAATGCATCGAAAAAACCTTTCATTTAAGCTCGCATTTGCGTCAGTGATGCTCGTCGCCATCGCAAGCTGCTCCTCAACTGAAGTGAAAACGGAAAAAGACCCTCAAGCGAATTTAGCGCAGTACAAAACTTACGCTTGGGCACCTCCGTCGCCAGGAGCGCTCACCAAACCTAACGCATCGATTCTTGATGAGACAGTCAAAGCCGATACAGATCAGCAACTCACCGCAAAAGGCCTGCAACAGACCTCACCCGATCAAGCGGATCTCCTGGTTTCTTACTCGGCAAGGACGAAAGATAAGGTGACCTACGGCGCCGAACCTGGCTACTGGGGATGGGGCGCGCCAGCAGCTTACGTGACTCCAGAAGGAACTTTAACCGTGATGCTCGTCGACCCTAAAATGCATCGCACGATTTGGCAAGGCTCGGCCACTGACACGGTTAGCAGCGCAGGCGCAAGCCAAGAACAGGTCGGCTCCGCGATCAAAGACATCTTCAAAAAGTATCCTGCGGCGTAAAAACCGAACGGCTTGAGTGAAACAACGGACTAGCTTATACCTGGTTTGATGACCAGATTAAGCTTGGAACAGCGATTCTTCCAAGGGGACTATCGCGCACGTGCCTTAGTACGTCGACGTTTTGGCTGCGGTATCTTTCCAATTCGAGGATCACGTCTTCGAACGAATCCACATGCTCTCAAAACAGATTCTTCAAAGTCTTCAGCGTCACTTGGTAGTACCTGCCATCCAGTCGGACCTGGTCCAAACATTTCAAGAGAGCGCATATTTGGGAAATCTTTCTGAAGAGAAGCATGATGTTCGGCCGTGGTCGCAAGCCAGACTCCGTTATCTTTCGGAGACTTGGGTCGATCTCGAAGAATGAATACAATCGCACCGTTCACGTAGACGGCAACAGCCCCGAACATCGCCTTGGTGATCGGTGCTAAACTCTCGAGTTCATCGAGCACAAAATCGTATGGAATGGACTTGCGTGACTTTATCTTCATCACAAAACTCTTGCGCTCTCTAATAATAAGCGAGCCACGGCCGCGTACCAAAAAGAACGAAAGATCACCATTGAGTTCGCACCATTTTAAAAATTAAAAAGCACTGAGTTAAAAATAAAAAGTCGAAGTGATTCGATTCACATCGCCAGGATGGCTTCGACTCGCAAAGCGAGTCGGATGTGAAGGGCAGGATGCCCGTTCGCAATCATTTCGACTTTTTATTTTTAACTCAGTGCTTTTTAATTTTTAAAATGGTGCGAGCTGAGGGGATTGAACCCCCGACCTTCGCTGTGTAAAAGCGTTGCTCTACCGCTGAGCTAAGCTCGCACGCGACCATTTTATTTTTCTACTTCTACCACACTTCTATCAACTCCCTCAGCCTGAATAAAGCGCTTTTTAAGAATTTCTCCATCCATACGAAGTCTGCAAGCTGGACAAAACGTTCGAGAACCGCCCACACAATGTCCCTCTCAACTTTCAACTTTGCTTGGATTCATTCCCGATCATGGAGTCAAAAACCATGGAAAATCAGTAAATTAAGCATAAACCCCGCCACCACTTCAACATTGGCAAAGCCATACCGAGCGAGTGCACGAACCTTGCTCATATTCCCAAACAACAGCCGTCAATTTCGACGTCTGTAACTCAAAATCAATAAAGGAAAAATGAATATGAACAAAATCGCATCGATCATGATGTTGGCAGCAATTGTAGGCGGAGCCATGGCTCCTTCGATGAGCTTCGCGAAAGAGCGCTCCCATAAGCATCGCTCTACTCATAAAGCGACTCGCGCTATTGCTGGAAAGCGTGGCGAGAAATCCAAGCGCGTGAGCGCTCGCAATGTGAACCGCAAGGCTGCAAAGACCGCTAAGGCTCCTAGCAACCCTGCCTCCATCAGCGGCTAACATCGACTGAGTTCGAGGTTATCTTGGCATAAGCAAAGGGCCTGGCAGCGAAAGCTGCCAGGCCCTTTGTTTTTCTAATCGAAACTCCGATGTCTAATTATCGGACCATCGTGGAAGCAGGAGCTACCTGCTCGCCCGAAGGCTGAGTCACTTCTTCATCAGCGATCACTTTAGCACGGAGATTCTTGTACTTCATCAAGCCCGTACCCGCTGGGATCAAACGACCCATAATGACGTTTTCCTTCAAGCCGCGGAGGTAGTCGACACGTCCACTGATCGAAGCTTCGGTGAGAACCTTGGTGGTCTCTTGGAAGGATGCAGCAGAGATGAAGCTTTCCGTCGAGAGCGATGCCTTCGTGATACCGAGGAGCAGAGGCTCTGCGGTGCCGGCAGCTCCGCCAGCCTGCATGACTCTTTGATTCTCGGTTTCGAAGGTGATCTTGTCGGTCTGCTCGCCTGGCAAGAAGGTGGTATCACCCACATCCTTGATCTTAACCTTGCGGAGCATCTGACGAACGATCGTCTCGATGTGCTTGTCGTTAATCTTAACGCCTTGGAGACGATAGACTTCCTGCACTTCGTCCACGAGGTACTTAGCGAGAGCCTTCTCACCAAGAACACGCAGAATGTCGTGTGGGTTGACTGGACCGTCCATCAAAGGCTCACCGGCCTTGACATAGTCACCTTCATTCACTGCGAGGTGGCGACCCTTGCCGATGAGGTATTCGCGAGCTTCGCCGGTCTCAGGAGTGACGACAAGCTTACGCTTGCCCTTCGTGTCCTTACCGAACGAAACGACACCGTCGATTTCGGTGATGACCGCAGCATCCTTCGGCTTACGAGCTTCGAAAAGCTCGGCAACGCGAGGAAGACCGCCGGTGATGTCCTTGGTCTTGGTGGTTTCGCGATGGATCTTGGCGATGATGTCACCGGCCTTGATCTCGTCTCCGTCAGCCACAATCAAGTTAGCGCCAACTGGGAGCATGTAACGTGCTACGCGGTTAGAGCCTTCAATCTTCACTGGGTTGCCCTTGCCATCGGTGATGAGGAGCTTAGGACGCTTGTCGCTAGCCTTGGACTCCACGATAACCTTGTGCGAAAGACCCGTGACGCTGTCGAACTGCTCTTGCATGGTCACACCTTCTTCGATGTCTTCGAAGGAGATGATACCGGAAGCTTCGGTGACGATCGGGGTGGAATATGGATCCCACTCGGCCATCAGCTTGCCTTTTTCGACTGGATCGCCGTCTTTCACGACGAGCTTAGCGCCGTAGACGATCTGATACTTTTCACGCTCACGGCCGTTTGCATCGATAATGGCGAGTTCGCCGTTACGATTCATGACGGTCAAGAAGCCTTCTTTGTTGCGAACCGTGTTCACATTGAGGAACTTCACCGTGCCCTTGGTCTTAGCTTCGAGGCTGGACTGTTCAGCGCGACGAGAAGCGGTACCACCGATGTGGAAGGTACGCATCGTGAGCTGCGTGCCCGGCTCACCGATGGACTGAGCAGCGATGACGCCGACAGCTTCACCGATGTTGACCATGCGTCCACGAGCCAAGTCACGGCCGTAGCAGAGGCCGCAGATGCCCTTCTTGGATTGGCAGGTCAGCACAGAGCGAATACGAACGCGGTCGATTCCAGCTTCGTCGATCTTCTTAACGAGGTCTTCGGTGATTTCGGTGTTAGCCGCAACCAGCGTGTCGTTCGTCACAGGATCGATCACGTCATCGAGAGCCACACGACCCAAGATACGATCGCCCATCTTTTCGATCACTTCGCCGCCTTCAACGAGGGCGCCAACATAGAGACCATCGAGAGTCGCGCAATCCACTTCCGTCACGATCACGTCTTGGGAGACGTCAACGAGACGACGAGTGAGGTAACCGGAGTTAGCCGTCTTAAGAGCGGTATCGGCGAGACCCTTACGAGGCCCGTGGGTCGAGACGAAGTATTGGAGAACCGAGAGACCTTCGCGGAAGTTCGCGACGATCGGGGTTTCAATAATTTCACCCGATGGCTTAGCCATCAGACCGCGCATACCGGCAAGCTGACGAATCTGAGCGTTACTACCGCGGGCTCCAGAGTCAGCCATCATGAAGATGGAGTTGAATGCTGGGCCGGTGATTTCCTGATCCTTCCCCTTCCAGCCCACGGGAGCCTTGAAGGTTTGCGAGGACAGGCGCTTCATCATGGCGCTTGCGATTTGTTCAGAGGTTTGTGCCCAAATATCGATAACCTTGTTGTAACGTTCGCCGTCGGTGATGAGACCTTCGACGTATTGGTTTTCGATTTCTTGAACCTGTTGATAAGCCTTGTCGAGGAACTCCTTCTTTTCTGGCGGCATGAGCATGTCATGGACAGAAATGGAGATGCCTGCGCGCATTGCTTGACGGAAACCCGTCTGCATCAGGTGGTCGGCGAGGAGAACCGTCTTCTTGTTTCCGGTCAAACGGAAGCAAAGGTCGATGAGTTCTGCCAAGTCTTTCTTGCCGAGAACTTTATTGTACGCAGAGAAAGGAATTTCCTCTGGCACGATCTCGGAGAGAAGAGCGCGACCAACCGTCGTATCGACGAGCTTGCCGCTGATACGGCACTTGATCTTGGTCTGCAAGGTCACGACACCCGCGTCGTAAGCGAAGTGAACTTCGGTTGGGCTCGAGAAAACCTTGCCTTCACCCTTTGCGAACGGACGCTCACGGGACATGTAGTACAAGCCCAGAACGATGTCCTGCGATGGCACGATAATCGGCTTACCGTGAGCAGGTGAAAGAATATTGTTGGTCGACATCATCAACACGCGAGCTTCGATCTGTGCTTCGATCGAGAGCGGCACGTGCACGGCCATTTGGTCACCGTCGAAGTCAGCGTTGAACGCTGCGCAGACGAGAGGGTGAAGCTGAATCGCCTTGCCTTCGATCAACACAGGTTCGAAAGCCTGGATGCCGAGGCGGTGAAGGGTCGGAGCGCGATTCAAGAGAACCGGATGTTCCTTGACCACTTCTTCGAGGATGTCCCAAACTTCCTGACGTTGCTTCTCAACCATCTTCTTTGCAGACTTGATGGTCGTGACGTAGCCGTACTCAGAAAGCTTGTTGTAAATGAATGGCTTGAACAATTCGAGCGCCATGACCTTAGGCAAGCCGCATTGATGCAACTTGAGTTCAGGACCGACGACGATAACGGAACGACCCGAGTAGTCGACGCGCTTACCGAGCAAGTTTTGGCGGAAACGGCCTTGCTTACCCTTGAGCATGTCGGACAATGAGCGGAGCGGACGCTTGTTCGGACCGGTGAAGGTCTTACCGCGGCGGCCGTTGTCGAAGAGAGCGTCAACGGACTCCTGGAGCATGCGCTTTTCGTTACGAATAATGATCTCAGGAGCATTGAGCTCCATGAGGCGCTTCAAGCGGTTGTTACGATTAATGACACGACGATAGAGATCGTTCAAGTCAGAGGTCGCGAAACGTCCACCATCCAAAGGAACGAGAGGGCGAAGTTCTGGTGGAATCACCGGAATCACTTCGAGCATCATCCACTCTGGACGATTGGAGCCGCTGGCCTTGAAAGACTCAACGACTTTCAAACGCTTCGAAAGCTTAGTGCGCTGAGCTTCGGAGGTCGTTTGCTTGAGTTCGCGGCGGAGCTGACGAGAAGCGATTTCAATATCGACTTTCTTCAACATATCGCGGATCGCTTCGCCACCCATGGAGGCGGTGAAAGTCGAGCCTTCGCGAACAAGCTGGTTGTACTTTTCTTCAGCGATTACGGAGTTTTCTTCGAGTCCGCTATTACCTGGATCGAGAACAACGTAAGCTTCGCAATAGAGTACTTTCTCGAGATCCTTGAGAGTGATGTCGAGCAAAGCGCCGATACGCGAAGGAAGCGAACGCAAGAACCAGATGTGAGCAACCGGAGTTGCCAATTCGATGTGACCCAAGCGTTCACGACGAACTTTAGATTGAATGACTTCGACGCCGCACTTTTCACAGACGACGCCTCTGTGCTTCATGCGTTTGTACTTACCGCAGTTGCACTCATAGTCTTTGACTGGGCCGAAGATCTTGGCACAGAACAAGCCGTCACGCTCAGGCTTGAACGTACGATAGTTGATGGTTTCCGGCTTCTTCACTTCACCGTACGACCATTCGCGAATCTTCGCTGGCGATGCCAAGGAGATTCGGATCCCCGTGAAGCTCAGCGGATCCTTCGGTTTGTCGAAAAAGTTAAGCAGGTCTTTCATTTTCAGTCCTCAAATCGTGTGCCGGGCCGAGGCCCGGACACACTGGTTGAATCTTCGCATTCTCGGCCCAGCTGCCGCCGTGCCTGGTCCTCTGCGGCTGACTTACAGGATCTCACCCTTAAGTTCTTTGTCTTCTTCCTCAATGAGCTCAACGTTAAGCGCCAAGCTTTGGAGTTCTTTGACAAGAACGTTAAAGGACTCTGGGAGACCCGGTTCGAGAAGCTGTTCGCCCTTGACGATTGCTTCGTACATCCGGTTACGGCCCGTGACGTCGTCGGACTTCACGGTCAAGAATTCTTGCAAGCCGTAAGCAGCGCCGTAAGCTTCAAGTGCCCAGACTTCCATTTCCCCGAGACGTTGGCCACCGAACTGAGCCTTACCACCCAGCGGTTGCTGAGTCACAAGGCTGTACGGGCCGATGCTACGAGCATGGATCTTCTCTTCGACCAAGTGGTGGAGCTTGAGCATGTACATAATGCCCACGGTCACCTCTTCAGCGAACGGTTCACCCGAAACGCCGTCGTAGAGAGTCGTCTGACCACGAACAGGGAGTTCTGCGAGGTTCAGGACGCTTTCGATGTCCTTTTCCGTCGCGCCGTCGAACACTGGGGTTGCGACGTGGACACCCTGGCGCAAGTGACGAGCCATTTTCTTGATCTCATCATCAGATGCACCATCGACAAACTTGTTCACTTCAGGATGGTTATAGACATCCTTCAGAACCTTACGAAGCTTATCGCCTTGGAACTGCTCAAGATAAGCATTCACCTTTTCGCCGATACCCCAAGCAGCCCAACCCAAAGTGACTTCGAGGAGCTGACCGATGTTCATACGAGAAGGAACGCCCAGAGGGTTCAACACCATGTCCACCGGAGTACCGTTGGCCATGAAAGGCATATCTTCCATTGGGAGGATACGGCTGATGACACCCTTGTTACCATGGCGACCTGCCATCTTGTCGCCGACTTGAAGTCTGCGCTTGATAGCGATCTGGACCTTCACCATCTTGATCACGCCTGGAGCGAGTTCATCACCGCGCTTCAGCTTGTCAGTCTTTTCTTTGAAGACATAACGAACCGCTTCGATTTTTTCTTTAGCGGTCTTCATGATCGTAGTGACTTCTTGTTCCAAATCTTCCTTCACTGGAATGAATCCAAGGAGGTCGAAAGGAATTGCAGCTAAGGTCTCACGATCGAGCTTCTGGCCCTTCTTCAACAACTCTTCAGAGCCGTCTTCAGAAAGGAGCTTACCGGTCGTCAAAGTGCCTTCAAGAGACTTTGCGATCTTATTGAATGCCGATTGGCGGATTGCGTCCGTTTCGATCTTCTCATCGCGGCGGATCTTGCTGATCTGCTCTTCGAGGATCTGCTTGGTGCGCTCATCTGGCTCCGTACCTTCGCGAGCGAAGACTTGAGCATTGATCACGATGCCTTGCACGCCCGAAGGAACGCGCAGAGAGGTGTCGCGAACATCGCCGGCCTTCTCGCCGAAAATTGCACGGAGGAGCTTTTCTTCAGGAGAGAGCTGAGTCTCACCCTTCGGAGTCACCTTACCGACCAAGATATCGCCCGGTTTCACTTCAGCGCCAATGCGGATGATACCGCTTTGGTCGAGATCCTTGAGGGCCTCTTCGCCGACGTTTGGAATATCGCGGGTGATTTCTTCCTTACCAAGCTTGGTGTCGCGGGCAACACATTCGAACTCTTCGATGTGAATCGAAGTGAAGGTGTCTTCCTTAATCAAACGCTCAGAGATCAGGATCGAGTCTTCGAAGTTGTAACCGTTCCAAGGCATGAACGCGACGAGCACGTTTTGACCGAGAGCGAGTTCACCAGCATCCGTACCTGGACCGTCCGCAAGGACATCGCCAGCCTTCACCTTATCGCCAACATTGACGACTGGGCGCTGAGTGACGCAGGTATTTTGGTTAGAACGCTGATACTTCGTCAGATTATAAATATCGACATCTGATCCAACATCGTCCGTTGCCTTCGTGTTCAAGCGACGAACAACGATCTTGGTTCCGTCGACCATGATCACTTCACCCTCGTGCTTATTGACGATGATTTGACCAGAGTCGCGAGCCACCACGCGCTCAATGCCTGTTCCGACAAGAGGCGCATGCGTGCGAATCAGAGGCACAGCTTGACGTTGCATGTTCGAACCCATCAACGCGCGATTAGCGTCGTCGTGCTCGAGGAATGGAATCAACGAAGCAGCGATCGAAACCAGCTGGTTCGGAGAAACGTCCATGAGCTCGACATCATCTGGGTTGACCAGTGCGAAGTCACCTTTACGACGAGCGGAGATCAAGTCGCCTTGAAGCTTCCCAGTGCGAAGAGCCTCTGGCGAAACTTGAGCGATAATCTTGCTCTCTTCTTCCGTCGCGGTGAAGAACTTGATTTCATCAGAGATCTTCTTGCCGCCAATCACGCGATAAGGAGTTTCAATGAAACCGAACTCATTCACGCGAGCATAAGTCGAAAGGCTTGCGATCAGACCGATGTTTGGACCTTCAGGGGTCTCAATCGGGCAGATACGACCGTAGTGAGTGTTGTGAACGTCACGAACTTCGAAGCCTGCGCGCTCACGAGTCAAACCACCTGGTCCGAGTTCGGACAAGCGACGCTTATGGGTAACTTCAGACAATGGATTGGTTTGATCCATGAACTGCGAGAGCTGGCTGGATCCGAAGAATTCCTTCACCACTGCCGAAACTGGCTTCTGATTGATCAAGTCATGTGGCATGAGCGTTTCAATTTCTTGAATGCTCATACGTTCCTTGATCGCGCGCTCCATACGAACGAGACCAATGCGATACTGGTTCTCGATCAACTCGCCGACTGCGCGAACACGACGATTTCCGAGGTGATCGATATCATCGATCGTTCCGCGGCCGTTGTTCAATTCGCAGAGGTAGTACAAGGTCGAAAGAATATCTTGCTTCGAGAGAATAGTGATCTCAGGAACGATATTGTTTTCTAGGAACTTTTAATTCAACTTCAAGCTACCCACGCTAGAAAGATCGTAGCGGTCCTCACTGAAAAA
>CAZCBS010000016.1:22319-25091 GCA_964496965.1 uncultured Bacteriovoracaceae bacterium | reverse complement strand
AGCTTCGTCGATTGTTTTTTTAGTTCCGGTAGCGATTGTCGTGACGCGGACTTGAGATAGTTCTTCTAATGAGAGTTCGGTCAGAGGTTTTTCAGTGGGGACTTCGGCGCGATGCTCCTGAGCGGCGCAAGTCGATGCGTAGATGATGAGTAACGGTGCAATGGCGCTAGGGATGGGTGTCAACTTCATCGCGCGCGGCAGATGCATCTAGTAGGCCAATGAAACGCGATTCTTTAAACCCTTTGTCAAAACCGCATCGGATGTAAATTCCATCAAGGCTTAATGAAATTTACATCCGATGTAAATTTCATCAACCCTTGCGGTTATTGACGGCTCTCGAGTGTTTGCTTTTTACGAAACACTCTTTTGACTTGGCGGGTCAAATTGATTGACGCGCCGAGAACGTAAATGTAGTCAACGGCCCCATTAGAAAGAAAAACAAGCGGAATATCCCCGCTTAACCGTCATTATTAAATGGAGTCTGTTGTTATGAAAATCGCTCTCGTTCTTATGTTGTCCCTTCTCGGTTCGGTTGCCTCTTTTGCCGAAGGCTTGCCTCCTCGCGTACTTGGCATGCCAGTACTTCAACCTTGTCAAGATGCTCAGGCGGACGCGGCGGCAAAGGCTGCGGCTAGCAAGTTTGATGCATTTTATAGAAGCGCTAGCGCTTATCGTGCGGCTCCGGTCCCAGCGGATCGCGCAAGCATCGTTTCCGTTGGCACTTGCAATACTGGTAGCCTTCTTCATCTTGCCGGCGTGATCATCAATGGCGTGATCGTGGATCGCCCTGCTTGCGGCGTGAACTATACTTTCGTCAGCGTAGCTGAACAACAAGCCTTCGCAAAATGGGCATATATGTCTCTGGCGCAAGGAAAGATCTCGATTGGAGCAGTTCCTCTTTGCGCCAATTTAGCAAGATTTGTTCGTCCCGTGATGGGCATGCCTGTTCGCCGCTAATAAAGTCTCTGACCTTTCGAAGCCCGTGACGACCATCATTGGATTGATGTCAGTCACGGGCTTTATAGCGAGATGGTTTTAAACTTTATGAGAATAAAAACTGGACCGCTCGGCACGGTATTGCTTTTTACGACATTGCATTTCGGAGGGGATGCGCTCGCGGTTTTGCCAGCTGCCGCTCCCTTGTCGGCTTACGATGTCTTGGCAAAAACGATTTCGGGCACTCCAGGCAAGCCCGCACCGAGAAATATCTTAGAGCTTCTCCCTCTCCTCAGTCCAGAGCTTCGCTCCAATTTCACTTTCATTTATGATAGCCGAAGTCCTCATGGAAATGCCGCGGCGCCGGCTCTGAGCTCCGTTGATCCGCTTTTTCCTCGTGTCGTGTTATTCACGTCGGATGCAAAGCTGATGGTCGCGTTCACAGGTAACCCCGATAAACCTGGATTTAATACGGTCGAAACCATTCGTTTTGACGATAACCAAGCCGCATTCTTCACCAGCCGTTTTGTGTTGTCTGATGCCGTGGTCAAGGACCCGAGTCTTGCGCCTCTTGTTCCATTGAATGGCAAGCCGAATCGTCCGGAGTGCACGAGCTGCCATGGTTCGGATCCAAGGCCGATTTTCGATTCTTACAATGTCTGGCCTGGTTTTTATGGAAGCTTGGCGGATGAGCCAGGGCTCAATCCGGCGGAGTTCGTGAACTACAAAAAGTTTTTGGCTAAGCAAAAGAACCGTGCTGACTTGCCCTACGGAGGCTTGAAATGGGCGAAAACTTCTTCGGTCTATCCCTATATGCCGTCCAATGGAAAAGCGCCTCGTCCTTTGGAAAAGCCAGAGCAGCTCAAGCAGCTGCCGAATACCCGGCTCGGTATGGCACTCACCGAATTGAATCGCGCGCGGATCGCGCGCAAGCTGAAACAGGCGGAAGGCTTCAAGCGTCTGCGATATCCGATTCTTTTCGGATTGGCGGGATGCTCACCGCTCCCGTTATCCGATGAATTTCAGAAAAGGTCTTTTGATCTAACGACGCTAGAAAACGAAGCCAAGCTTCGAAGAGCGGGCATCGATCCGAAATCCGATCTCGCCAAGGCTTTGGAGATGCAAGAGCTCAACCCGGAGCTCAAACGCAATCTCGCCGAGATTTTTTATTTAGCTGGAGTTTTGAAAATCAGCCGGAGCGAATGGTCAATGGCTTTTGAGCCGGGCGCCGCGTCCTTCTTCGACGGCATCTTGAGTGGAATCGTCAACGGACGGAGTTTTTATCTCAAGGAAGATGTGATTTTGGAAATGCTAGGTGATCTAGCATCCGAGGACAAAGAGTTTGAGCCCTATTTTGCGACATACAACCCCTTCGAAGAAGCCGGGTTTCCGTTCGGCAATCGTCTGGATCTTTTGAAAGTCGTGGGCAATGAAGAGTTGTGCAAGCTCATTGCAAAGAAAGCCAGCCCGGAAGGAGTCCAGACTCTTCCGATTTCTGAGATGAGCTGGTTGAATGGATCCGCGTTCGCACTGCCTGAAAAAACGGCTTCTTCTCTCCCTCAGCCTTTTCGGAAGTGCATCCGTTGCCATGACCCTTCGGTCTCAGCGCCTGCGAACCTTTCAATACCGTTTGGCGATCTCTCGGTTTTGCCATCCGCTCTTTTGAACCCCAGTCATTCGTCGGGAGTGTCTCTCTATTCCGAAGTGCTTAAACGCATTGAGGTCGGAAGCAACAGGCCCATGCCGATGGGTTCACCGCTCGAAGCCGAAGAGAGAGAGGCCATCAAATCCTGGATCTCCGAACATTTTCCTGTTTCGTTCTGAAGAAACACAAAA
>CAZCBS010000016.1:0-22309 GCA_964496965.1 uncultured Bacteriovoracaceae bacterium | reverse complement strand
TTTGTGATAAGCCAACATGATCGGGGGAGGGAACGTGTCTTACGTCAACCAGCTTCAAATCGCTCTTCGATCCAAAACTCAGCGGAACTCGCGATATTCCATGCGAGCTTTCGCCCGTAGCCTGAAAACCAGTCCCACGACTCTTTCGTTGATTCTTGCTGGAAAGCGAGTTCCGTCCGTTCAATTGGCGCTGCGAATAGCCGATACGTTGAGTCTTTCTGAACAGGATCGAAAGATATTCATGGAATCCGTGACTCGAGCGCACTTGGACTCCATGCTCGAGCGAGGTACGGATCGAGCCAGGCATCGCGGTCGCACCCAGCGTTTGGCGATCAAGGAGATTCAAAGGGAAACCTTCAAAGCGATTTCGAGTTGGTATCATTACGCGATTTTGGAGCTGACTTTCGTTGAGTCATTTAAGCCCGAGCCTCGCTGGATCTCCGCTCAGTTAGGAATTTCAGTCGCGGCGGCGACGCGTGCCGTTGATCGGCTCATTGATCTGGGCCTACTCGAGGTTTCGGAGGGACGCTTTCGTAAAGCGATCGAGTTCCTTACCACTGCCGACAAGGATGTGACTTCGCGTGCGCACCGAGCGCATATTGGGCAAGTGCTCAAGCGCGGAGTTCAGGCGTTGAAGCGATTGCCCATCGAACAGAGGAGCATGACTTCGCTGACCATCGCGATCGATCCGGAGAACATCGGGAAAGCAAAAAAAATGATCCTCGATTTTCAAAGAAAACTTCGCGACGAGCTCACCTCCAAACGACAAAAAGAAGTTTATCAGCTAGGAGTTTGTTTTTACCCAGTCAGAATGCGCCGAACGCAAAAGAAAGCTAAACAATGAAGCGATCTCTCTTAATCCCTTTCATTCTCATGGCATCATCCGCGCACGCCGCCGCCGCCGAAGGAGGCGGAAGTGAAGCTCATGGAATGCCGATTACCAGCTATGTCATTTGCGTCAACGCAGGAGGAACCTGGGTAGATGGCGCCGTGCAGGGCGCGCGCTATCGGGCGCTTTGCGGAATCGACAGAGGATGGATCGACTCCAACTCCCTCGCTTCGACGATAGGGTATCGCCCAACTCAAGCGGCTTCGGCGCTGATGACTTCTCCAAAATGGTCATGCGCTCATGCTGGAGCTGTCGCCCAACAGTCGGTTTGGCTCAAGCGAGAAGAAGTCGAGCTTTGCACTTTCTCGGATGGTTCCGCGATCAATCTCGATGCGTTGCGGTCTAGTCCGACGGATCCTGATTTCTTTCGGTTGAGAAAACTTTTTCGAAAGATATTGGGTGGGGTGCGAGGGTTTTGAATTAGGGTTGGAAACTCTCCGTCGATCGAGGGCTTATTCCTTAGAATCCGGTGTGACGATCCAGTAGCTTAAAGCAGCTGCTCCAGCTCCTCCAGCGACTCCAGCGGCCGTCACCCAAACGAGGGTGCCGTTATCGCCAGGCCCGGGAGGGTGCTGGTTCGCGTTCGGGTATCGCTCCAGCTTAGAACTCACCGTTTCGATTTTTTCGGGGCTCAGATGCAAGTCGATCGCGGCATCATGAACAACGGACTTCACTTCCTTGCCAATGCCGGACTCATTGCCGGTCTTCAGGAGTGATGCCAAAAAGTATTCGTAATTTTCGATGACTGTCGCATCGGCGTTCGAATCTCCGATAACAAAATGACGAACTAAGCCATCTATACCGGTGTAACTGAAATGATGCGAGTTGAGATCATCCAAAATTGGCTTAAAGAGCTGCTCCATCTTCTCAGGTCCAATTTTTTGCCTCAACCGCCAAAGAGTATTCGCGTAAAACAAGCCGTTTTCGTGGATATCCCAGTTTACATCGAGCAGGGAGTTAATCGTATCCCCTCCGGATTGTTTAGTCTTCAAATCTCTAATATCTTTGCCAAACACCGCCTTTTTTCCGATGACAGGAGTGTCATACGTGTCCGCGGACACGTAGTCGGCCAAGCCCTCCTGAAGCGAACTGTTTTTATTGACGAATGCGTAGTTTGAATAAGTTGAGTGAAAAATCGAGTGAGCTCTTTCGTGTGCCGATACGGTGGGATCTTTTAAAACCGACGTATCTCGAAGGATCGGAGTCATCATCATCGTCGTTTTCTTTTTAGGATCGAAAAGGGCAATTGTTCGCATATGAAGCATGTGTGGACCGACGATATTAGGAAGAATCACTTTGTCCCGCAGGACGACCCGAATCTTTGGAGCACGAAAGCCCATCTTTTCCATTCGCGAATCGATCTTGTTAAGAGTTTCGGCGATCTCGTTTGCGAGCTTTCTTGATGCCCAGGGGCCTCCCATCACCTTGACGTGATCTGTTGAGGCGAGCTTCAAATAAGGTGCAAACATCGTTCGAGCTACGTCATCCACGATAGCGACGCTACCTAAAATGAGATTCAGCAAATTTGCAGCCAAGTTATGATGTGATCGGCCCATCTCCTTTGCCGCGGCGAGGTCTTGCCCGCTTACCTCAATTACTTTTTCCAGACCTTCGCTATTGCGAAAAAGGTAAATGATATCGTTTTTTGACTCTCGTTCGCCTATGTATTCGAGACTGTGAATGTAGGGACTGTCTTTGATTTGAACGCGATATCGCTGATGAAGCTTGAAGTTCGGAGGCAGCAGTTTGAATAACTCATCTTCTGGAAAATCCCTGTTGATCAAATTGCTGAGAAGGATTTTCGTCCTCCGCAATGGCTTGTCTTTGTCCGAGATATTGACCCAGGTCCGGTCGCCTTCACGCTTGGCAGAGATCGTGAAACTCCCGTTTTCGCCCGAATCGAGAACTGTACTCCAGAGTTTCTCGGAATTACTGCTTCTAAGCCCAGCGAGATTTTCCTCGATCGCTCGATAAAGACATCCTTCTTCTGCGCGAACAGGGGTACCCATCGCGAGAACTAGGAGCAATATCCAGCAAGTTATGACTCTCGGACCATAAGACATCACATCTTTTTCGGATTTTTGACGGATTGTTTTTAGATCCTAAGGCAGAATTTTCCTTAATTTTTTTCACTTGTGACCGATAAGAACTCTTGAGAGAGGCACCAGAACAAGCAGCTCTCATCATGAGAGTCTCCGGTTACGCTGTACCCGGATCGCACCCCTCATGATTGTCTTAAGTAGTGATTGATTAACTCAGCTAGAAAAGACAGAAACTTGGCGTAGACAACGAGGCGCCAAGTTTGCTGTTTCAACTTTTCTAGTCGGATCCGATAAAAATAAGAACGGATTTTGCCGTTTTTATTATTCATAGGATTGCCTCCTTTCTCGAGGAAAGGAGGTCATTCCTACTTCGAGTGGTCTTTGTTTGTTCAAGACGTTTAAATTAATCACTCAACTTAGCAGCTTCCTGTGCAAACCTGCGATAACACAATAGTTAAGCAATCGCTTTACTAATTTCGGCCAGTCGCATATGCTTAAGTATATGCTTAAGTATTCAGAGTCCCTCGATCGAATCTTTTACGCACTTTCGGATCACTCGCGACGCGCGATCATAGAGGAACTGAGCAAAAAGGAAGCATCTGTCAGCGAGTTAGGGCAGCCGCTCAAAATGAGTATGGCGGCCGTGGTTCAACACATCCAGATTTTGGAAGAGAGTGGCCTCATTCGCACTCAAAAGACTGGGCGAGTGAGGACGTGCCGGATCGAGCCACGTTCGCTTGAAGTGATTGAAGGCTGGCTAAGTCAGCGCAGAAGGTTTTGGGAGAAAAATTTGGATCGCTTGGGCGAATTCTTGGAGCGAACTGAAAAGGGAAGGAAGTAGGCGTTATGAAATCGAAAATAGCTCACGGAACTTTTACGATCGAAAAAACATACAAAGCTTCGGCTGAAGCCGTATTTTCGGCATGGGCTGATCTCGAAGCTAGAGCTCAGTGGTTTATCGGACCTGACGATTGGAAACCGATTAGACGGGAACTCGACTTCCGTGTCGGGGGGCTGGAGGTGCTGCACGGGCGTTTCGGAAACGGATATGAGCCTCTTTATGAATCGCGCTTCCACAGCATCGTACCCAACCAGCGAATCGTGTTCGTCTACGATATGCATCTGAATGGCGAACATCACTCTGTATCCCTAGCATCTGTTGAGATCGAAAGCCTCGAGCCCAAAAAGACTCGATTGATCTTTACTGAGCAGGTGACATTTTTGGATGGCACCTCCGGGAGAGAAGGCACCAAAGACCGAGAAGAAGGGACGACGGAGCTTCTCAAAAACTTGGCTGGTTTCTTGGAGCGTTGAAGTCGCAAACGGGAGTTGCCTTCATATAGTCGTCGTTTATGGCGCGTGCTACAGGACGCTCATGAATCGTCTAAATAGCGGCCATTTAGTCGTGTCTGACTTGATGATGCGTGGTATTTGGGAGCGAATCGTGCTTTTTGAGCAAGCGGTTTTTGAGCGTAAATTTTCTCAGAAGTACCGAAGGGCAAGAAGCCCATTATAAATAATATGTGCCCCGATACAGGCTGTTACGGATTGAGTATCGAGCCTAATTTTGAAGAATATAATACCGATAAAGAAGGTTGCGATGATTAACGCGAATACGAACAAGCTTGCGCCGAAGTAATACAAATAAGTCAAATGCGATAAAGAAAACAGTAGGCTCGATACGAGCATAATAGAGCGTGGCGAATTTTCACGCGTCTCTAGAAATCGATAGAGCATCTGTCGAAAGCAGAGTTCCTCAATGGCCGGGCCTATCACCACCGCAAAAAGTATAAATGCCGGTAACCCATACGCCTGAACCATCCGATCTTGCGGATTACTAGGAAACAAAGTCATGCCAATACGAGAGAGGACGGCACAAAGCACAATCAGTCTAAGTAGCAGCCAAGTACGCTTTCCGAATGACTTAATCTTTAAATTAAATCCGAGACCATTTAGGTGAATCACCGCAATAACGAACACTGCCATGACGGCAAAGGAAGCAACTGCTCCAAACTTTCCAACAATCAGTTCCAAGGGTAGGAATGAAAGAGATTCGTAGATTCCAAAGTAAAGAAATGGCCTAAGATTGGCGGGTCCGAACGTCGCATTCGTCACTACTCGATCTTACCTTAGCCAGTTGACTATGTCAGATATTCGATCGGACCGTAAGCGGTTGAAGATAGCGATCCTAGATTCTCAGACGATCAAAAACCAAATACCTAATTGCAGCTCGTCGACCAGGATCGCAAGGGCATCAGGAGCAAAGAGATTCCTCTATAAATTAAACCATGGGTTCCCGATCAGGTCGCCCCGTTCTATCGTTTTTTATGACGCAGCTCTCAACCAAAAGTAGGTGACCACCTTTTGGTTAAAGGTGCCGGACACCTTTTATAGAGAAATCATCTTAAGAAGCGCATGCTGGCGATTGACCAGCTCGCCCTTCTCGAGGCGCATCAAGCGGTGGAGGCTGAAGTCTTCGACGGTGAAGCTTGCCATCACGCAGCCTGCGAGGACGGCGCGACGGAGGAGCATTTCCCATTGTTCTGGCTGATTTTTCGCCATGTCGCGATGAGCGCCGGCTTCTGCGAGGAAGCCCATGAATGCGCCAGCGAAGCTGTCGCCTGCGCCGGTTGGATCGACCACTTTGTCGACCAAGAACGCAGGAGCGAGGAATGCGCCGTTTGGCGTGAAAAGAACAGCGCCGTATTCACCGCGCTTGATGATGATCGTCGAAGGACCCATGTCGCGAATGAACTCAGCGGCGCGAGCGATGTTCTTCTGACCGGAGAGAAGATAAGCTTCGCCTTCGTTGATCGAAAGAATGTCGACACGACGAAGGGTTTTCTTGAGCTCTTCGAGCTTGCCGGTGATCCAGAAGTTCATGCTGTCGCAAGCGACGAGGCTTGGCGACTTCACTTGATCGAGAACGCTTTGCTGAAGGACTGGGTCGATATTCGCCAAGAAAACGTGCGAGGCGTTGCGATGAGAATCGCTGAGCTTAGGATTGAAATGCTCGAAAACGTTCAAAGCGGTCGAAAGAGTCTTGGCTTCGTTCAAGTTCTGATCGTACGAGCCAACCCAGTGAAAAGTTTTTCCAGGAACGACTTGAACTCCGGACACATCGATCTTGCGAGTCGAAAGCCAGTTGAGGTGGTTCTTTGGAAAGTCTTCGCCAACGACGCCGACGATTTCAACAGGAGCATAAAAGGATGCTGCGACTGAGAAGTAATTGACCGATCCGCCGAGGACGGCCTCAGCCTTTCCGGCAGGAGCCTGAATGGTGTCAAAAGCCATGGAGCCAACGGCGAGAATACTGGAGTTCTTTTGCATATGGGCACGGAGTTAAACCTGACGCGGTACGTCTGTCAATAATGGATCTCGCGTGAGTCGACGAATTTTATCGTTTTTCTTCCCTTTTGAGCAGGGGGGCGTGCGGCCTGCTCCCGCTCGAGCCGCTCTAGGACCTGATCAAAGGCGCTCCAACCGGTTCCAGCGGGCTCCCAGCGCTCCGGCGGAGCTTTGCATTCGCGACAAAAAAGTCGATGTGAAACCGTTTGATTGGGGTCGGTGAAAACGATGATCCATTCAAGGTGAGGACTGACCCAAACGGATCCGGCGGTATCGAGCGAAGCGGGTAGCTTCTTCAAAGCTTGATGAACGATGGGCGAGGGCTTGGGCGTATTCCAGCCTCGATTCCCCAGGGCATAAGCCCAGACCCGCTCCGAAGGGAGGCGGCCGCGTTCCCAATCTCGAAGCGCCTGAGAATAAGTGAGATCTTGCGCGCTCCAGGCCAGAACCCCGGCGATCACGATAAAACTGATCGCGGAAATGACGCTTTTGAGCCGTGGATGAAGAGCTAACGAGAATCGCGGTAGCCGCTTCGCGCTCGAATCATTTTTTCGTAATCCACGTACTCTTTGCGAAACGCGATCGCGTAACCCATCCATATAAGACCCAAGACGGAGATCCATGCACATACCTCAACGAATACTTGCCCATTGGGCGAGCCAATGATTTTTGCCATTTTGATCTTCTTTCACTTTCGCTCCTGAAAAATGCGACGACATCGAAAAGAGCAGACTGAACTCGGGATCAGGTTTCAGCCACTCAAACGCTTGCGGTCCGATCGCATCGGGTGGAAGTCGGTTCCATTCCAAGACAGGATATTGGAGCGGAAGAACTCGCAGTCCTTCGCACGTTCTTCCCAGCGCGATCGCAACTCTTTCGCCGCGCCATTTGAGACGTAGGCCTTCCTGAAGCGCGACCTCGATCTCAAGCTCCGCTCGAATCGCTTCAAGTGCCTCCGGTGCCAGGACAATCGCTGCCGCAGCGGATCGTCTGACCCAGACCATTCGAGTGTTGGAGCTTGTCAGAGTTTTGAGCACCGACTGAAGCTCTTTTGCTTTCTGTCCGACGCATTGATCGAGCTTCAGTTGGATTTCAGCCTGCTTTTCCCAGCTTCGCAGCAGCCCCCAGATTCCGAAGCCTGTAAACGCGACAATGGCGGTTAATAAGAGAAGGGGAACGGTGAGTGCCCCGTTCTCGTTTCTGGTTACCATTGAGCATGCTCCAGGTCCGGAAGCCGGACCTCTTCGATCGTCTGGCCACAGTACGTTCGCGCCAGCACTCCCGTGTCGGTCTTTTCGACTTGAGTTCGGTTCATGAGCGAACTTGCTTGGAGCGTCGGGCTGTCTTCCGTGCGAAGCGCCTGATGAGCCGCGAGAAACGCTTGCCGCGCGCAGCGGGTGCGGTTCCATTCTGTTCGAAAAAGCAGAATGGAGACCGCGGCTGCCGCCAATATTGCGGGAAAGCTGATCGCGAATTCGATCAGGGCTTGCCCTTGGTGATTGATTTTGATTGCGCGAATCATTCGCTTCAATCCTTTAATCGATCACGAGCCCCGAGTTGATTTCCTCGGACGCTTTTTTAATTTTCTCCTTTACGCGTTTTCCTAGAGTTTGAGTGACTCCGATGGAGAGCACGGCAATCAGTAATAGCAATGTAATATATTCAGTTAAGCCTTGGCCGCTGGTATTCATCATCGTTTTAAATGTTTTCATAAGTTTGTTTCCTTCCGCTCTTTGCGAGCGGGAGGGACTTATGAAAGATCTGGACCAGGTTTGTAGTGATTTTACCGCTTTTGAGCGTCGGATTCCGACATCGAGTCCGGATGATGGACTGCGAGATGGGCGATGTAGTCTTGATCGATTGGGATTAAAGCGACGGAAGGACTTTCGGGATTCCACTCATAGTGGGCTAAGGCTTGAAACACACTCTTGCCTCGAGCCTTTGCCCAGGCTTCTTTGGCGGTCCAGATGGTGAAAAACATCCTGAGCTTCTGCTCGGGCGCGCTTGCTTCGATTCGTTCACGCTCGGATGGGAAATAAAAGCGATCGAGCAGGGCGTTCAGTTTTTTCAGCTCACGAACTTTTTCGATATCCACGCCGACTTCACCCCAACGTGTGATCGCGATGAGCTGGATTCCGTGCGTGTGGGAAAGATTGAAATGAAGCGCGGTTGGATTTTGGTCTGCCTTGAGGATCGGCTTTCCGTCTTTTTGTTCTTCAAACTCGAGCGCTTCCGGTGCGATGCCTGTATAATGAGCGAGAACCGCTCGCAGCGACGCGCGTTTTTTTTCGAATCCTTTGAGCGCTTCTTCTCGCAGGACCCACAAATGCACTTCGTCGTTTTCAGGCATCTCGGGCTGCTTGCTCAATGCCTCGACGTTGCTCAGATTGCTTGGCTCAAAACGAATCAGCTTCATAAAGCGATCCGAGCTCCGATCATCCCGCTTCGGCCTTCGAACAACGTGAACTCGGAGTTTGGGTTTCCACGACTTGCGCTGATTTCAAAAACGGCGCTGAAATGATCGGTGAGAGCTTGATCGCCGTTCAAGAAAACGACTCCGGACTGATCCATGAGCGAATGGATATAGCGCAGGTTCAGGTTGAGTCGCTTTTGATAGCCGATATCCGGAATGCGGACGGATTCGTAAAGATAGTTTTTTCCGGGAAACTCAAGACCTCGCAAAGAAGTGTTTTGAGTAAGCAGGGAAAACTCCTCGCGCCCGTATCCGTAAGTGTTGACGATCAGCTCGCTGCGAACATCGACTCGATCCTCAAAGCGAACTCCAAGATCCATCAAAGTCTCGAGCGAGCGGTTTCGAGGCACGAGATAGAATGCATCGCTGCCGATTGTATGTCTTGCGTCTGCATAGACCGACAATCCATCGAGGAGGCCTACGCTTCCATATTCACCGATCCAAGTTCGCGTGTCTTGCCCTGAGCCACCTGTAAGACCGGCGTATGAGGTAGGTGAGATTTGGTATTCGACCTTTGCTAAGCCGAGGCGAGAAAAGTTTCCGCCGGAGTTCGCTGGCGTCAGATCGTTATCGAAAACATCGCCAATTAGGACGGCGGAGAAATTCTGCCCGCTGGAGAAATTGGCTCGCACCATGCCGTGGCCTTTTTCAACCCAGAGAATGCTTCTTTGGCCTTGAGTGAAGTGAGCCATCGGATTGCTCGGCGTGATGAGCTCCGCGGGACCCCATTGATAGTTCTGCACTCCTGCGGCAACAAGCCATTGCTCGCTGAACTGCGCGGTGGCGTAGGCTTGTGTCACGCTCAGCTGACTTTTGAAATGGCGCTCTTGAGGTTGACTGTCGTGCGCGATCAGGCTTGGGCCAAGCTGCCATCGAGGCTGAACGATGGCTTTTAGATTTTCTTGAAACTGGAGAGTAGCGCTCGGTCGCAGATCGGCGCTCGCTTGGCTTGTGTTTCTTGCCCCCGCTAAAGATCCGTATCCCTCGAGTGCGGTATCGAGTTTCCATCTTGGATCTTCGCTAGACTCCGCGGGCGCGGAGTACATAGCCGAAAGCAGAAAGAGCAAGCTTCCGAATGATTTTGCGGCGATTGGAATTTTGAAACGAGCTCTAAACATGAGTCAGAAGTTCCGATACTTTTCTTCCCGTTGCGCGATAAGCGGGCATCGCTGCCGCGAATGTCGCGATGATGACAAGAAATACCGCGCTTCCGAGATAGATCGAAGCTGAAAATGCGACTCGGAACGGCACGGGCTCAGTCAACATCCCGGCCTTATACGTCAGACCGAGGAGGTTAATCACCCACGAAGAGATGAGCGCCGTCGCGAGTCCGACGCTCATTCCAATCATCGAAAGCAAAAACGCTTCGACTGTAAAAAGGGTGAGAACCTGACTTCGTGAATAGCCAATGCTTCGGAGCGTTCCGATTTCGCGAGTCCGTTCCGTGACGATCTTGATCATCGTGCTTAAGACGGAGAGTCCCGCGATCATCAAGATCACCGCGACGACAAAGTTCCTGAAAATCGTCAAAAGATTCATGGTGCGTACGTAGAGATCTCCAGCAGGGTGATCTTGCCAGCGCGTGACATCGAGCTCGATTCCGGCGTCTGTCGCGGCCTTTTTCATTTTCTGCGCAAAAAGAAGCGGACTCACGTCGTTCGAGAGAAGAACCGTGACATAGCTTAATTTTTTGGTGGCCAAAAGAGTTTGAGCCATCTCCAGGCTCATCGCGATGTACTTGGTATCGAGATCTTTGTAAGCCGCGTCGATGATCCCGACGGGAGTGGCGCTGAGCGCGTTGGCTTGGCCTGATTCGGTGGCGACACTGAGTTGGAAATCGGGCCGCCGGCATTTGAATGGTCTTTCAATCGCCTCGTAGCCACCTTTGCCGTTGAGGTAATGAGAGCGCTGTTCTGGCTCGCATCCTAGAATCGACGCAAGGCTCACGCCCATGACGACGCCGGATGGGTCGGTGGAAAGATGCAAGGGCTTTCCGGCCAACGTATTCCATTCCCAGCCGGGTTTTCGGATTTCCGCTCCGTTTTGAACGTCGTAGCCGTATCCCGAAAAAATCGTGTTCGCGAAGCCGTTTCCGATCATTCCGAAAATTTGTAGAAACCGAGCTGACTTGAGAACGGAGCTGCCTTGTTCAGCCAGATATTTTCCGACCCAAGCCTGGTCGCGCTCATCGAGCTCAAGGCCAGGCGAGTCCGCACCGAGATTTTGCTGGGCTCCTCTTTTTTCGACGATGAGCTGTCCGTACATGAAGCGGTGCTCATAGGTGTCGATATACATATGCTCCACATCGAGCATGTAATTTTGAAAGATGCTCAAAGAAACGAATCCCGCTGCGACCGAAATGATCGCCATCAGGCTGTGTCGCCAATTCAGGGTCGCGTTTCTCCAGGCGATTCTTAAGAATGAAAGCATGGGTCTCAGCCTTGATCCTACCTTGAAAGGTTGTTGACGTTGAATAACGACTGCGGACTCTCTTTGGAGCGCGGGTCGGAGTATTGAATGACGCTCGTATTTTCCGGAAATTTCGCGTCTTGAATGGTCATCTTGCTGACAAATGGAAAACGCTCGGATCCGGAACTGATCTGGTTGCTGTATTCGAACTTGGCGACTTTCATGACATCGCCTTGAAGGGTCATGAACTCCGCTTTGAGCGCGAGTCCGGATTTCTCGGAGACGTAATAGCGAATCTGATCGTAAGTGACCTTGGAGTCTTTTGCTTTGAGCTTCATGACGTATACAGCTTGGCCGTCGACCATGACTTTGCTTTCGCCTTTGTTTTCGATCGTCGCGTTGTAGTCACGTGAATAATGAGTCGAAGCGATATCACCATTAGCGGCTTGCCCGCTTAAGCGTTGACGAGCGGAAATGGCTACGGGTTTTTTCAGTCCTGGCTTTGCGAACCAGAGATCGTGATCATTAAATAGGAAGACTTCGCCTTTGTTTCTTGCCGGTGCGGTGGCTTGCACCAAGGCATTGACGTCGCGAGCTCGAACTAGAAACGAGCGATTGGATCGATCGCCGTCTTCCACGCTGTCGATGTTGACGGTCCATTCGATTCCGGAAACCAGTCCGCCACGAGCGCGATCCGCGCTCTTCAGAAGATCGGCAGCGTTCGGGGTTTGGGCTTGAACGATTTGTGCAATCGAGGTCAGGCCAAGAAGGAGGGCGGCAGCTTTGAAGTTTTTCATATGAGTTTCATTCTCCTTTTAATCAGCCTGTCGAGCTTGTGAGAAGCTCCGCAACTCGTCGTTTTGTTCGAATCATAGCGGTTTGTCGCGCGGTCATATAGGACAGGAGCAAAATCACGGTCGCTAAAGACGCGCATAACGGAGCGCTGGGTTTTAGCACAAATTGCATTGTCCCGGCGATTCCAGGTGGCTCAAAACGGATGTTGAGCGAGTTGATTCCCCAAGCGATCGCTTGAGTGATCGCCCATCCTGCGAATAGACTTGCGCAGGATAATATCAGAGTTTCTCGCGCAAAAAGATCGGCGATGTAGGGGCGAGAGTAGCCGAGTGAGCGCAGCGTTCCGATTTCACGCGTCCGCTCGATGATGCTCATGGCAAGCGCGTTGATGATGGAAAGTGCCACGACTCCGAAAACGAGAAAGACGAAAAATCCGGCCATCACCAGAAGAAAGTTCAAGACGCCGACGTAGAATAGGCTGATCTCCTCGCTATCGTAGGCATAGGTCGATAGTTCGAGTCCAGTGGACGCGAGTTTTTGGTTCAACCGATTGAGATACGAATGAACCCAGACGTCGGGCTTGAGGTACAACGCGATGTAAGTCACGGAGTCCGTGTCATAAAGTTTTTGAAGGAGGGAAAGCGGAGCGATCAGTCCGCTGTCCTCGGTGAGAGCGAGTCCCGTCGTGTAGTGACTTGCGATCTCCGCATCGGCCGCCGAGAAATCGCCTTGAAAGGTTCGTCCGGCGAGCTGGATGTTGGCGTCTTGGGCGACGGTACGGGCTTCTGAATATACCACGGGTTTTCTGAGGAGACGGGCAAGTCCCGAGGTGACGGAGACGGACTCTCGCTGCAGCTCAGGAGAGAGATCCCAAAGTCCGGTCCCTTTCTCGACTCGATTGAGCTCAGGAATCCACTCGGTCACTTCAGGGTGCCGATGAATCGTTTTCTCGACGCTCATATCGATACCAGTTGCAAGAAACGGGTAGGACTTCTGTCCATTTCCGGCAAGCCCCGCGCTTCTGAGATATCTTCCGACGAACTCGATTTCAGGGTCTTTTGAAACGGTTTCGAGAATTCGATTTTGCTCGTCTGGGCTCAGACTGTAACGCGACGGTTTAGTGAGATAGCGCTCAAGCCCGTCTTTTCGATAGATCGAGATATGCCCCGAGTGATTCAAATAGATCGAATTGACGCGAAGATAATGTTCAACACGGACGATGTATCCGCCCAGGAGCAAAAGCCCTGCGTAGCCGAATGCGATGGCGGCTCCGGTCGCGAGATTTCTCCTGCGATTTCTGCCCAGGTTTCGCCACGAAAGTTTCCAACTTGAAAAGCTAAAGGAGGAGGTGAGCTTCATTCGACAATGACACCGTCTCGGATTCGGACGACACGATTGACTCGACCGATGAGTTTTTCGTCATGCGAGGAAAATAAAAACGTGACCTGTCGCTTCGAGTTCAGTTCTAAAAGAAGATCGATGATCTTATGCGCGGTCTCGGAGTCCAGGTTCGCGGTCGGTTCATCGGCTAAAACGAGCTTTGGATTGACGACAAGAGCACGGGCGATCGCAACTCTTTGGCGCTGTCCGCCCGAGAGGCGATCCGGAACTTGATGAGCAAAGTCCTCGAGGCCGACATCGCGAATGGCAGCCATGACGCGCTCGCGACGTTCCGATTCCGAAATTTCAGACTGGATCAAAAGAGGCAGCTCCACGTTTTCGAAAACGTTCAATACCGGAACAAGATTGAAAGACTGAAAAATGAAGCCGATCTTTCGATTGCGGAGCTCACCCAATGCGGTCTCGGATAAGGCGGAGATCTCTTCCTGATCGATGAAGATTCTTCCTTGATCAGGCTGATCGATGCATCCGATCAGATTGAGTAACGTGCTTTTTCCGGAACCAGACGCTCCGATCAGGGCGGTAAAATCGCCGCGCTTCAGATCAAGACTTGCTCCACGTAATGCGTGAACCGTCGTTGACCCGAGCTGGTACCGGCGATGGACGTCTTTGATCTGGACAATCGTATCTTTTGACATGGTTTTTATCCGACGAGAGCCGAATGCTTAGCTTGCAGAAGGTCGAGAAGTTCTCCGACGTCCTTGATCGATTCGAGATCTTCGCGGTCAAGCCGCAGGGAAAAAGCTTCTTGAAGCTCGATGACCATCTCGATGAGCATGAACGACTCGGCGACAAGATCCACGAGCGGAACGTCGTCTTGGACCCGAGTAACGGGAATTTTCAGGAACTCGCTGATCTTGGTTCTTGCTTCATTTTTGTCGAAATTCATGTTGTCTCCTTTTCGCTTGTTAAGCGGTATTTGAAAAGACCTTCAATTCGCTCGCGATGTTCTTTGACGCTTTTTTCGTAAACGGATTGGTCGGCGGCTCGATAGTGCTCGAGGGTTTTCTTGATGTGATCGGCGCCGTACTCCGAGGCGAGAGAGTCGAGTGCTTTATCCACCCAGTGAATATGCCACTTTTCGTCTTCCATGATCTTTTGCAAAGTCTGTTTGATGACAGGGTGAGTGCCGGGGGCATTCAGATGAAGGGCGTATTGGCCGATCGTTCGTTTTTCGAAAACTTGAGTGATCGCCAAAATTTCCATGATGTTGACGGGCATTCCGCCCGCGGCCACGTATTGGTCTTGATATGCATTATCCAGCTTGATCGGCTCGAACCCGAGTGTTTTCAAGCATTCGGTCCAATACCAAGAGTGTTGGCTTTCGTCGGCGAAATGCTTGGTCATATCATGTTGAATCGCGCCGGGCTTGAGCGACTTGGCAAGTCGACCGAAAAACAAGGCGCCGCTGATCTCGGAAGTCCTATAAAAACTTAAAAGCCAGCGTTCATTTTCAGTGAGTGGGCTCAACGATAGGTCGCTCATAGGTTTCCTCCGCTAATATCGGATAATGAGAGTTTCTTGAACTTCGATTCGACCAGGAACTCGCAAGTCTTTCGAATATGCTCCTTCGGGTCGGGTGGAATATAGCTGGACAAGCGCGAGACGAGCTCGTCATTGCGAATGTCTTTTTTGATGAAGAGCTGGACTCCGAAAGGCGCGATGCTGGAGACCGCTTGCGAGAGTACATTGCCTCCGAACTCGGTCGCGCCTTTGACCAAGGCATGAAACGACTGTGCATCCGCGAACAAAGGCTTGAGCAGTCGTCTGCTTTTGAACGTCGGATCTTTCGAATAAGTCTCGTACGCGAGATCGATTAGTTCTCCCAGCTTGATGGAATGCTCTTGAGAATGGCAGACGTGATAAATCTTTTTCTCCGGGAAGTTTTGCATTCCTTCAAACACGGATTGCGCGACGAAGTCCCCGTTGACGAGATAAACTGGCGTATCCGCCGATCCAGGGATGAGCGATATCAATCCGTAGTAGAATAATTTGAGGGTGTTGTGCACGGCATTCTGCTGAATCGTCGTTCCGTCGCTCCGATCCGCGAGAACGGTCGCTACACGAAAAACTTTCCAAGGAAGGTTCGAATACCCGTTGAAAAGAAGCTCTTCTCCGCTCCATTTGGAGAGCTCGTAGTGGTTCGCGAAACCATCGTTATTGGAGAGCCTGGTTTCGGGAATCTCGCCTTTGCGCATTCCGGATGCATAAACGCTGCTCAGCATTCCAAAAGACTGGAGTCGAGGGCATTTCGAGGCGAACTTCAAGACTTTCTCGGTTCCGTTGATGTTCACGGTTTGCGCGATATCCGCTTCGACATTAAAGCGAGTGACCGCTGCGCTATGGATGATCTCGTCGATTTCCGATGGGTCGAGGTCACGAAGCGGCTCATCCTCTTCGAGCTCAAATCGGACTGGTTGAACGCGATCGGCATACTTTCCGACGGCTGCGAGAAGCCGTTCTGATTTCTGCGCTAACTCTTCGTCATTCGATGCGTGAACGGTCAGGAGCAGACGAGCGTCCGTCTCTTGAAGATATTTCAGTGCGGTTCGAAAACCGAGATATCCTCCTCCGCCGGAGATCAATACGCGCTTACTCATGCGGCAGGCTCCTGACTTCGCTTGGCCAATGATTTTCATCTGGACCGAATTCGTTCAGGATCGCGAAAACCCATCGCTCCAGCCCGAACGCTACGCAACCGGAGAACGCGGGTTCACCGTCGCGGAGAATCTGAAAAGCTTCGCCGAAATAATTTCGATGGTTATTGGTGGAACCGATCGAAAGCTCGCCCTCATAGATCATTTCGTATTTCACCGGATCGATCTGTTGCATGAGGTGTTTTGGATTTCGGGAGGGATCGAAGAACGGGTCCGTGGCGACTTGCCATTCGACCGGAAGCTGGAGAAGCGTGAACATCTCCGTCAGCCAATCCCGGTAGCTTTTGATGAACGAGGTGACTTCGTTTGCGGTTCCGATGCAAACGATTTCGCGCATGCCGAAGTTCCACTGGCGTCGGAGCGGAACGTAGTGCGTTTCGCGTCTAAAACAGTTCGCGCGCGTCGTGAGATAGAGAGGCTCTGAAAATTCCCTGCCTTGATAAGTCACATAGAAATGATAGCAAGCGGCCGGAGTCAAGCAGTCGTGAATCGGCGCCGTCGCAGTGAGATGGAGTCGGCCTTCTTCGTCAACGCGCTTTCCTTCGACGAATTTTCTAAGATTGTCTTCGGAGGGGTCAAGGTAGACCGGAAAACTGATGAGATGAGGGAAGGACTTGAAATAGTCGAGCTTGTTCAGCTCTTTTGCTTGGATGAAAATCGGAAACTGATGCTCTCGCGCTTGCACGCGCTTGGCCCAAGCCTGAAACATTCTGTCCAAAGCGAGATAAAGGCGATAGACGTCACCGGACATTGTCGATTGGCCGTTTTCGGTCCATCGATATCCTGGGAGGGCCTTTAAATCGGGAAACCTTTTCAAGTTCAAAAGAAACTCCTGTATATCGAATCGACGCTGTTAAATGCGCCAGGCTTAATGGCTTTCAAGTCAAAGCGCGAGGCTTTGATTCTCTCGATCAAGAGGATCAGCTCCATGATATGCAATGAGCTGATGATTCTTTTTTCGAGCAAAGGAGTGTCGTCCGCTAATTCAGCGGCGGAGATCTTCGTGTTTTTCCTCAAAATCCATTCACGGATTTCGGCTCTGATTTCGGATTCGGATTTCATAAATTTGGCCTTTCGATAAGTACGCCGCACTCTATCAGATAGTTCACGCAGTGACTCGAGACTTGCTGGCGATGAAGTTTCGCCGTTTCAGAATGGAAGACTTCTTCGGCGAGCTCATAGGGATTCTCGATCCCGACATCCTTATAAATGTCGGGATTGTAGTACTCCCTCCATGTCGTGACGAAGTAGTTTTGGATATACGCGCGCAAATCATCGATCGTTTTCTGTGACCATTGAGGCGAATGCGTCTGAAAGAGCTCTTTCACGCGCTGACGGCCGAAGATCAGGTGGCGAATCTCGTCCTTATGGTGAAAGAGATTGATCTTGCGCGCGACTTCGTTGAGGCGTTGATCCGTGGACATCGCCTTGTTGTAGTGGTCGACGATTTCCTCGAAGATCATGACCTTGAGGAAAAACATAAGCTCTTCCTCTCCGGGAGCGTACTCGCGCGGAAATTGAAATTTCCGATCCGCATAGACTTTTCCGGCGTAACGCGTGCAGAACGTGCCGAAGTAGACCATGTGCTTGTTTTCTTCGTCGAGGAAATGATGAAGGTATCTTGTGTGCGCGTCATGCTCTTGATCGTGAAGCCTTCGCGCAAGACCCTCCATCAGCGCTTTCTCGCCGTGGATGTTGAGGCTGTAAAAGTTCACCGCTTCATAGAAACTGAGCAGTTTTTTCTTTTCTTCGGAAAGCTCATCGTACGCGCGCGTTCCGAAGATAGAAATCAGCTCCGGGCTGGTGAACCATTGAACCTTGTCCATCGTCTCGGGAAAAGCGAGATTCTCGTAAGGGCTGTAAAAGCTCTTCACCGAGATTTCCGATAGTTTTTCCGCTAACGCGACCGAGTCGTTTTCCTTCATAGGCTTAAACCTTTTCCAAAATGACGGCTTGCCAGTTGAGACCGAAGCCCGCCATGAAGAGCAGGAGTCGATCTCCGGATTGAAGAGCTCCGGTTGCTTCGAGCTTTTTGAGGTTGACGATGTTGTCGGAGCTGATGATGTGCGCGACTTCGGCGATGCTTCCGAAATAGACGCGCTCAAAATCGATTCCCAGCAAGCGCGAAAGAATCATCCACGCGTTGATGTTGGTGTTTTGAGGAATGACCCAGCGAATATCGCTCATCTTGAGCGAGGCTTTGGCGAGAGTTTCTTCCATCAGCCTGTAAGTATAGTTGAAGTAGCTTCCAACGGTCTCGTCATCGCTGGCTTGCGCGAGCGCGCCGTTCGTAATCGCGTGCGCGCAGACGAGGCGGTAGCCCTGCGGCTCGTCCGATACCAAGCACGCAGCGGCTCCGTCCGAGATCACATTGTAAGCCTGCTCGTAGGTGGCGCCTTCAGGAAAGCGATCAGACGTCACGCATAGAACTTTCTTCACGTCGGGTTCGGTCTGGATCAACGCACGCGCAAGTCTCATCGATCCGAGCATGCTGGTGCAGGCCTGCTGGTTGAGTCCGATCACGCTGGCATGATCGAGCCCAAAGTCGGCTTGAAGATGGCTAGCGGGAAAATCCATCAAATGTTTCACGTCTCGTGTTTCGTTGAAGCGCGCAGGGTCACCGATGTTTCCGTTCAAAGGAAGGCAAGTGGCGTAAATAATCGCATTCGTTCCCTGAATCGCGGTTGCGATCTGATCGACCGCTTGTTTGGTCAACGCGTAAGGCGAAGTTCCGGGTGCGCAAACGCGATGCTCGGAGAACCCCGCGTCTCTGAACTGTTGAGCGCCTGAGAAAATTCTCTTGGCCTCAAAAGACTGCTCGACCGTGAAGGCCTGTTCGCCGAGTGCGTATGCAAGATGGCTCACGAAGACCGGTTTCATTTCAGACTCCTCAGCCAGTGACTTTCGGGACAAAGCGTCCCGTGTTTTTCATATAGCTCTTGTAGCTCTCGCCGAACTCGGATGCGCTGAGCTTGCCTTCTTCTTTTTTCGCGGTGTACGTCAAAATCGAGACCGTGTAGATCAGCGCGGCGATCGTTACGAGATGTGGCGCAGCGAAGAGAGCGGCGATCTGGGAGAGAATGAACGAAGTGTAGAATGGATGGCGGATTCTCTTGTAAGCGCCCCAGGTCACGATTCCCTGTGGAGCATCGTTGGTTTGATGCCACAACGCGAGCGGAATGCGATGAGTTCCGAGCGTGAAGGAAATAAGACCGATCGAAATCGCGCTCAAAATAGCTGCGGGTTGTTCAATGGGAGTCGCCATGGGGTCCAAGAAGCCGAGATTCATCAGCACTAGAACGACCGGAGAGATGAAAAGAGGGCCGGCCGTGATCCACCAATGGAGATTGTATTTCCCATCCTTCTTGAAAAAGACTCTTGGCAGCGCGCCGATATAGATGAAATTGAGCAAAATAACCGCCGATACACCATTGATCATAATACACTCTCCGTTTTGGCTTCGATCCAGTTTTTGACTGCGGTGCGATTGACTTTGAGACTCGTCGTGACCGGAAGACTTTCTCTTCTGACGATGATTCGAGTGGGGCGCTTGTAAGCCGCGTACGGCCTGCATGCTTTCAAGATTTCTTGGCGAAGCGATTCTTCTTCGAGAGTTGGCGCGACGACGACGACGCAGACTTCTTCATGAGGCGAATCGCTTTGAGGACCGCCAGTAGCCCCGACAACGCAAAGCTCTTTCATTTTCTGAGCGTCGATCAGCGGGCTGAGCATTTCCTCGACTTCGTTCGGAAATACTTTTTTCCCGTTTCCTAAGACAATGAGATCTTTGCAGCGACCGGTGATGTAGATAAATCCTTCGTTATCGATATGACCTAAATCAGCGGTATGGAACCATCCGTCCGAATCGATCGCGTTCGCCGTAAGCTCCGGTGCATTGAGATATCCGTTCATGACATTCGGTCCGCGAACTAGGATTTCTCCGCTCGGGCTGATTTGGACCTCAACTCCCGGAAGTGCGCGTCCAACGGAGCCGATTCGATTTCCATTTTCCGCGTTGATGGAAATCACAGGGCTTGTCTCGGTAAGTCCGTAGCCGGCCAAAGGGGAAAATCCTACAAGCTCAAAAAATTCCGCGACGCTTTTTTCCAGAGGAGCGCCTCCGCAGTAAAAGCGCTTCAGTGAGTTGCCGAGTTGTAAATGAATCGGCAAGAAAAGGTTTCTTCGGATCCGCTTGCTTGACGTTCGGCTCGCTAGCTGTGAAGTCGCGGAAAACCAAGCCGAACCCAGCTTGGAGCGATTGAGTTTTGCCTGGATTCCCTTTTTTAGGACTTTCAAAAAGAGCGGCACGCAAACGATGTCGGTGATTTTTTCAGAGCGGATCTGCCCGATGATGTCCTCAGGGAGAAGGCTCTTGCTAAACACGACTTGTCCGCCCGAGAAAAACGGAGTGAGGATTCCGCAACAAAGCTCGAACAAATGGTTGGGAGGAAGGATCGACAAAGCCTTCGTACGAGAATCGATCGGCTGCGTCTCGAGCATCGCGTGGACCTCGTAGAGCAGATTGCTCAAACGGACCATGACACCTTTTGGATTGCTGGTGCTTCCCGATGTGTAAACAATCACCGCTAGCTCGTTGAAATGGAGTCCCGAGAGTTTCAGTTTTCTGAACCGTCTCGTCACGGAAGCTTTATCCAGGCTTGTCGAAGAGACTAGAATAGGAATAATGCCGGGGAAAGTTCGTTCCGCCTGTTCCACGATAGATTTAAATTGAGGCGATGTAATCATCGCCTTAGGTTCGGCGTTTTTGAAAATATCGAATATTTCCCTGGTTCCGAGCTTGATATCAATGGGAAGAACGACGGCTCGGCAAAGGAGAACCGCGAAAAATGAAATGACCCATTCCGGGCCCGACTGGCGGAGAAGCGCCACGCGGTCTCCGGGGCGAACACCGGAAGTCATCAGAGTCGAAGCGAGGCGTTTTGCCTTTTGAACGACCTCTTCGTATGTGACTTCTCTGCGGATTTCTTTTCGATCTTTTCCAGTGCCGACGCTTTCAAAGTCGATATACGCCGTACGCACAGTGCGGAGATGAGCGATTTCATCCAGCAGATCGCCGATGGTGAAATCGTGATTCTCGTACTCGCTCAGTATTTTGCGGACGACGTCCTCCATATCAACCCTTCTCTATTCGCTAGTTAGACACTCGTAAGCGCGCCTGGTTATTGCTTATTTAACGCCAGGTGTCAATTGCTGTTTTGAGCGAATGAAGGGTGCTTTTTATCTGAAATCAATGAGTTACGAATTTTCTGCTTGGATAACGTCTCAGGTTTCATGCAGCGGGGATTCCGCAGGCACTCAGCTACGGATTTGAGGCAATATAAAAAAAAGAATAAAATCCCATTGCATAAACTTTATTCAGTTCTTACTGTTTAAGCACTCGCTGTCACAATTTGAACCTGAGTTTGTCGCGGACTTATCGCGCGCGCGCACTCAAGATAGGTAGCTATTCGGATGAAGCCAAAGATGGTTTTTTCGTTCAGGGATTCTTGCGTTCTTTTTTCTACTTTCGCGCTTTTGAGTGCGAGCTTTTTTGAAAGAATGGCGTTGGCTGATAATTATCCGTGTATGGCGAGTTGGATGGATGTATGTCGTGCGGCCGAGCCGACGACTGCTGAGGGACATTGTCGAGTTCAAGCTAGCTATTCTACCTATATGAACGTGCCTCGTTTGGACGGGTACTACGTGCAGATGTGCTATTTCGATGGCGTAGAGCATTTGTGTGGATATTTTAACCCAGGAAGTCCGGATCCTATGGTGGTTTGCCCGCTTCCTGAGACGTATCCAGGCCCTGGCAAGGGAGGCTCTACTTCGGGCTCTTCTGGCAGTGGTCCAAAAGCGTGTGGCTCGGTCATACAATTAGATACCCGCACAGTCGGTGAGTCTGTGGCGATCACTGGTACGCCATTCTCGTTGGAGTATCAGAGCAACCAAGTGGAAGGACGATCCACCGATTACACGCTCGAAATCCCCGTGACCAATGGAAACCCGCTTCCTAGCAATGTGACATCGATCAATTTGACGTTCCAATTTCTTGGCCGCACGGTTACGCAAAGTTTCTCTCCTTTGATTCCAAACCAAACCTACTCATTTGTTTGGGACGGTTTAGATTCGAACGGTCAGGTGTATCCTGGTACAGCCAATATCGAAGTCACGCGCACGTTATCCTACTCCGATAGCACGGAGGATTTTCCAATCGTTTATGATTACCGACTTGGAAATGTACGTTTTGGAGGCGCAAGTCTTGGAGGATGGGTTCTATCGAGTCAGCACTTTT
>CAZCBS010000015.1:0-25211 GCA_964496965.1 uncultured Bacteriovoracaceae bacterium | reverse complement strand
AATCCACACGGGAGGAGCTCATTAAAAACTGGTTAAAGGAATTGGCAGGGTTTTTCGGCTCTGAAGGGAAATTCAAATACACCTTCGACCCCACCCGTCAGTCCGGCTACTTTCCGTTCAAAAGCGAGAACGCAAAAGGTTATTCGCAAAAAGACCTGAAAGAGTTTTATCACTATTACCCTTGGGGAGAGCTTCCGAGCTCCGCGCAACGTTATACAATGGAGATGTATCGAATCCTCAATCAAATGGCTTCAAAGCTGCTGGGATGGATCGACGAATCGACTCCCGAGGAAGTCCGTAAGAAATTCTCCATGCCTCTGCCGAAAATGATCATCGACAGCCAAGAGGTCCTGCTTCGCACGATCCATTATCCGCCATTGACCGGCACTGAAGAAGAAGGCGCCGTCCGCGCGGCCGCGCACGAAGACATCAATCTGATCACTCTTCTTCCTTCGGCCAGCGCGCCGGGCCTTCAGGCGCTTGATCTCGCGGGGCGCTGGCATGACGTGCCTTGCAATCCCGGAATGATCGTAGTGAACTCAGGAGATATGCTGAAAGAGGCGAGCGGCGGATATTATCCGTCGACCACTCACCGCGTGATCAATCCAAGCGGCCCGGCAGCAAAGGAACCTCGTTTCTCGATGCCTCTCTTTTTGCATCCGCGCAAGGAAGTTCGTCTTTCAGAAAGGCACACGGCGGGATCCTATCTCACCGAGCGTCTTCGCGAAATCGGACTTAAGCCAAAAGCATAAGGGTCTGAAACTTTCATAAGCATGTCCCATGGTGATCGAGCTATTGATCATCGCGGCTTGCTTAGTGCTCAATGGCCTTCTAGCCGCCGTTGAGATGGCATTTGTTTCAATTGGAAAGCCGCTGCTTCGGCAGCTCGCAGGAAGGGGAGATCGCGAAGCACAGAAAATTCTGTTTCTTCGCGAAGCGCCGGAACGAACTCTTTCGGTCATTCAAATCGGGATTACATTGGTAGCATCCGTGAGCGCTGCCGTCGGCGGCGCAAGCGCATACGAAAGCATCGGCCCGATTTTTCGAGAAAAATTCGGCTTAACCAGACCTCTTTCTGATATCGCCGCTATGGTATCCGTGGTGCTTCCTCTCACCTATTTGAATGTTTTGCTCGGCGAGCTCGTTCCAAAAACTCTCGCTCTTCGGCATCCGCTCCGAATCATGCTCAAGGCGACGCGTTGGCTTGTTGCGATTGAAAAGTTACTCAATCCTTTTGTCACGGCGTTGGAGTGGTCAACGCGAAGGGTCCTGTCGATCGGAAAAGTCAAAGGTGCTGCTCCAGATTCGGCTGCTAGCGAGATCGTCGAGCTTGGCGGACTTTCCTCGCAGACGCGCCAGTATGTCATGAATCTCGTCAATATCGAGCACAAGCGCGTTTGCGACGTGCTCGTTCCCTGGGACCAAGTCATCTACGTCAGGCACAATCAAAGCATGGAGGAAGTCGAATCGATCGCTCTCCAATCCGGTCACACTCGATTGCCAGTCCTGCTCAACGACGCGGTTATCGGAATCATCAATTCCAAGGAGTTTTTGGCTCTCAGAGCCTCGGGCCAAGAAAATTGGAGTACCCTGATTAGACCCGCCTTGCGCGTCCAGGAGTCCGACACTCTTTTTCGAGCTTTCCGGGCCATGCAAGAGATCCGAAGCCATTTGAGCATTGTTTATTCGGAAAATCGACTCTCTGGCGTCGTCACAATGGAGGATATTCTCGAAGAGATCATCGGAGAAATTTACGACGAAGACGATGACTCAAGATTGAGAAGAATACTGCTCGCCGGGCGAATGAAGCACGTCCGAAGCGCGCGCTAAGTGTAGATTTGCACTAAGTTGCGCGCGATATAAGAAGCGATAAACTGGGCATCCCCGGGGCTCATTCTCATGACTTCGATTCCGATTTTGACTCCGGTGTGATGAGGATCGCCGACGATTCGAAGAGTATTGGCGACTCGGGCATCGAAATAGATTTGGCGGTTCTCGATAATCACTTCCATTTTTCTGAGGAAAATCCCTTTTCGAAAAGGGACCGCTTCACGCATCGACGCGACTTGAAACCCCATCCCGTGCTCGCTGATATCCAATAAGCGCTTTTGAATACGGCGACGCCCCGTACTCTCCGGAGATTCCATTGAAACTGAAAGGTCGTATGCTGTCGGGATTTGATAGCGCGGCTCTTTTCGCCGCTGCAGCTTGAAGACTGACCAGGGCGGCGAAACGGTAAGAACTCGGTTTTTCCATTCGGCTTTTTTCGAGTGAATGCAAAGTAGATTCTGTCCACGCAAAAAGGCGATCAACATCGCTCCCGAGACCGAAGCTTGAATGTTTTTTTCCAGCACCTCGGGCGGAGCCTCGATTCGAAAACCGGATTCAATGCTCGAGCTCTCCTGGATCGTCGACTGAAATCCGAGATTTTGATCCGACAGACGAACCTCGACCTTCGCCGTCGTCTCGATGGCGCGCTTTAAAAGACGATGAAGCTCCAAAGGATCCGTGATTTTCGTGAATCCTTGATGGTGCTCTGTCTCTTTCGTCAGAACGGTACGGTTTCGAGCAGCCATGAGCTGGCCTCCCTCTCTACTTAAGTATAGCAGAGAGTTTCGCCAAATATTCAAATCTCAATGAAACCAGGGCTGCTCATTCCAAAGACTCTCGGCAATTTTTTCCTGGCCACTTTGACTAGGGTGAAAACAGTCCATAGCAAGATCCGCTGGCTCCAGCTTTTGCTCTGATAAAATCGAACTGAAGTGAGGCTTGAGACTTGGGAACAGCTGAGCCGCCTCCAGTGTCTCCGATCTGAGTATCTCATTGGCTTGGTTTACCAGATCGTCAAGATGCCGGCGTTCTTCCTCGGTTTTCCATTCAGTCATTTTGCGGCAACGACTGAGGGGATTGGTTCGAATGGCCCGACAGCGATACCCGGCCGCCGTGCGATAATCGAGGATACGCGCCTCTCCTAGAGTTGGAATTCTCGGAATAGAAGACACCAAGATATGGATCGACTGCCCATCCGGCGGCCGGATCGAAGCGATTTTCTCGAATATCAGATGAATGTTGCGACGAAATGTTTCCATTGGCACTGACGCGCATAAATCATTCGGCCCGATCAGCAGCGTGATGTAAGGCAAAGAATTAAATAATCCTAATTTCATCGCCGTATTAATCTCATCGACTTGATCGAGAACTCGATGCGACTGGGCGCTTGATTCGGCAAAGTTCAGAGAAACGATTTTCTTCCCATAGGTTTTCAAATAATAGTCATTCATGTGTCGGTAGTGCGAGTTGATCATCACTCCCGAAACCCACGAAAAGGCTCGCTTGCTCTCAAAATCCGATCTAAAGCCAAACTGATCAAGCAGGCTATCCACGTTGGGAATGGGCAGTGCTATCGGCAAAGGAAACAGTTTTTGGGTGCTTGTATCCGCAAATGCCCCCGCTGAAATCGAATCCCCCAAACCGACCATCAGCGGAGCCTTAGAAAACCGGTAGGCGTGCGCCATATCCGGCGCGCCGCAGATCAACAATAGCCATGCCGCGGCTAAACCGCGCAGCGATCGAGTATTCATACCGGTAAAAGGCCGTTTGCAGGAATAGGTCCACAACTCTTTCCTAATCCCCGGATGCGATGTTAGGTTGGAGTAGTGAAGAAGATCGCTCCTCACCTTTATTTAGTCGGATCAGGCTTCTCCAACGTTTGGCTTTTTCAAAACCCAAACGACGGAAAGAAGTTTTTAATCGACACGGGCCACGCCGTAGAGCGACTTCCGCTGATTGCGTCATTATGGCAGCTTGGCATTCGAATGCCTGGAGACCTAGCCGCGATTCTCTTGACGCATCGACATAGCGATCACGCGGGAAACGCCGCGTGGATGCGAAAGCAATTCGGCGCACCGGTTTTTTGCCATGAGCAAGACGCCAAGATTTTACGCGGCGACAAATGCGCACCGCCACTGCAACGCGGCACCGCTCCATTCATTAAAAACTGGCTCTGCGGAATGGAGGATCGACGCCCCGCCTTTGTCGATGTCGATGACGTATTTACTGACGGGCTATGGAAATCCGGACTGAGGATCACATCTGTCCCTGGACATACAGAAGGCTCCGTCATGATTCATCACGAATCCACCGCGACGCTTTTCAGCGGCGACTCCATCATCGTCGGATCGCCGTTTAACCGCAAATCCAAAAAGCTCCGAATGGCCGATCCCGATTTCAGTGACGAGCCGGAGACCGCTCATCGAAGCATTCGCCGGTATTTACAACATCTTCCTCCAACTGAAATTCTATGCTCCGGCCACGGACCCGTCGTCGATGAGCAGGCTTTTATGCGACTCAAGAAACTCTTGAACGAGGAGCACGCTGGCTGATGTGCCTCGTTGCTTTCGCCTATCGAACCGATCCTCGTTACGATCTGGTGTTAATTGCCAATCGAGATGAATTTTTTAATCGCCCCGCAGAGCCTGCGCATTTTTGGCCAGGCTCAGGCAAAGACACGCCCCAAGTACTCGCCGGAAAAGATATTCAAGGCGGCGGAACATGGATGGGTGTCACGCGCGACGGACGCTTCGCTCTTCTAACAAATTTTCGTGATCCATCGCGGATTCGCACCAACGTAAAATCCCGTGGGCTCTTAGTCAGTGATTTTTTAAAATCCAATCTGCCCGCACGCGAGTATCTCGAGTCGGTTCGCTCACATGTAGGCGACTACAACGATTTCAATCTCGTTGCAGGATCTCCCGAAGGGGTTTTCTATTTAAGTACTCGCGCAAGCGAGCTCGGTGAAACCAACAAAGTCCAAGAAATAAAACCAGGCGTCTACGGAGTGAGCAATCATCTCTTCGAAACTCCCTGGCCAAAGGTCGTTCGAGCGAGAAACGAATTAGAGAAAGCATTGAAACAATCGTTCACTGACGAAAATAGCTTAAAAGAAAAGCTCTTCAAAATCCTAGCCGACCCCACCCAAGCTCTGAATGAACATCTGCCAGAAACAGGTGTTGGCCTAGAAAAAGAGCGCGCTCTTTCTTCGATATTTATCACAATGCCTAGTTACGGAACCCGATGCTCGACTCTGCTTTTAATGAAGCCCAACGGCGAGGTCGATTACAGCGAAAGATCTTATTCTTCGGATCGGGCGCTCTCACCCAGTACAGTTGAGTTTCACTTTACTCGTTCGACAGGAACGTTAAGAACTCCCCATAAAATTCCATAGTTGACTTGCTAAGTGTTTCTAATAAAGAAACCAATGCTGCGCATCATATTAAGTTATATAACGCTCGCCAGTGCGACATTATAATTAAATATCACCAATTTAAGGAGAAACCATGAAGAAGTACGCTGTTAATGGGCTATTGTCCGCTTTTTTGTACATGATTTTATCTGCCCTTGCATTCTCGGCATCCGCTACGACCGCCCATCTCGAAGTCGGCGATCAAGTTATCACCGACGACGGAATGAATGGTGAAGTTAGACAAGTCTACGCCAATGGCAAAGTACAAATCCTGCTAGCAAATACAGTCGTCTACGTCATTCGAAACAAAAGTACACTAGGCAAAAGCTGTCGTTGTGTAGAAGACATCTGCAGAAACGATAAAGTGATCGATAGCGACAATATTTCAGGGGAAGTAAGATATGTATATGACAATGGCACTGTTAAAATGACTCTCACAAATTCTGTAACGTCTGTAATTCGGACTTTCAGTGACTTGGGTGTAACCAATTCTTGTGTGGAGACAAATAGTTGTACTTGTCATTAATTCAGGGCCCGGTTTCTCCGGTCTGGTGCCAAACACCCCCGCCGGAGGACTGGTCTCAAGCCTGATAAAGCAAAGGCCGCCGTGAAAACGCGGCTTTCTGGCACCCATTAAACAAAGCAAAATCTTTCAGGCTAGACTTCAGTTTATCCAAAAACTCTTTATCCTGCTTAAACTGCGCTCTCAAAAAACAACCCGCGACTTCGAGCTTCTTTTGAGCTCGATGAGCTTTCAAATCCAGCAACCCGACCATCTGATTTCCGTAAAGCAGTGGTAGAGCAAAATACCCATACTTGCGTTTAGGTTTAGGCACATAGATTTCGACCTGAAACGGAAAATCAAAGAAATCCAAAAGGCGCTTTCGCTGGATCACAAATGAATCAAATGGAGATAGGATCTTCACTTCACCTAAGTCAGACGACGGCGTTGCACGCTGAAACTCAATCGCTAAAGCAAAATAAGTTTTCTTGAGACCCTCGACACAAAAAGAGAGAACCTCGCCAGAAGCAACCATCTTCTTCAAACTCGCACTGACGCTACCCTTCAACTCCGCCGAGCGAAGATAAGCGATCTCCGCCTCAGTAGCTATCGCCTGACTTCGCAAGCAAGAGCGAACCAGATACATCGCCATCTCTTCTTCACTCGGAAAATCCGTATTCACGCTCGCTGGCAAAACTCTTTCGGTCAAGTCGTAAACTTTTTGAAAACCCTTGCGCTCGCGAATCATCAATTCGCCTTCGATGAAAAGCTGCTCCAGCATCTGCTTTGCGGGAGTGCGCTCAAACCATCCGCTTTTCGCATCAGATGGCCGTTCAAAATCTTTGCATTGCAAAGGGCCTTCACTGCGGATGCGATCTAAAATAATACGTCGCTGCTTCTTATGCTCCCGAGTCGGCTCAAACCAATGAGATAAACCGTCTGCGTATCGCTTCTTTCGAGGAAGAGAAAATCGATAATCGCGCATCGGCAAAAAGGCCGCTGCATGACTCCAGTATTCAAATGCCGTTTTATCGACGGTGACCATTTCATGCAGATGCTCGGGTTGATAATCAGGAACCCGGCTTTGAAAAACATGATGATGCGCCCGCTCGATCACCGAGATCGTATCGATTTGAATATAAGAAAGATGCTCAAGAGCCGCTAAAGCCCCCCTCTTCCCATGACCAAAGCCGGAGTTCTGCGCATTAAAACCCTGCGCCGAAACAATTCGTGATCGAGCTTCTTCCAAAGAAATCTGCATCGCCATAAAAAGAACTAACTAAAAAGAGCAGGAAGATTGATCTGATTGCAATTCAGACCTGTGTAGTGGGCATTCTGAACGGCTGGCTGCGGGGTAACGATCGTAACGAAAATGTTTTTCTTTCTTTTAAGTTTTGAGGCCAGCTCGCTCTTTCTAACATTGATTTTCTTGGCCTCTGAATCGCTCATTTCAAACGGATCGATGGTGTATTTCATTTCGCAGAGATTGACGGCCTTGTCATTTCGATCGATGATCATGTCGATTTGAGCCAGTGGAGTTCTTAAGCCAGAGATCTGTGTGATCGTTCCGGAGATTCCGAGAGCTGTCTTGATTTGGTCAGCATGCTTGAAGCAGACATTCTCAAATGCATGTCCAGCCCAACGATTATAGGCTCCAAGACCAATCTGCCTTTGCCAATAATCCGGACCGGCACTGTTACCTGCTGGCTCCACCCAATTCAGATAAAACAGGCAAAACTCGTCCACCAAACGATAGACGCCCTCTCTTTTTTTCGCCCCAAGCTTTGGATTGAAGTGGATGAAGTCCGATTTCTCTAGTTCTTTAAGGTAATCAGTTGTTCTCCCACCGCTCGTGACTTGCAATTTTTCCTCTATCTCTTTTTTTGAAAGACCGGACTCGTTCTTAGCGAGAAGCCTCACGATTTCGATATGATTCTTGTGATCATCAAAAAGAGATCTGAATAGAGGGTCGAATTCGTCTTTGAGAATTCCGCCCTTCGCGAAATAATTATTTTGCGTGAATTGAGCGGCGGACTCCCCGGCTTTCACTTCATCGAGATAGAGAGCTACGCCCCCCGTCACCATGTAGAGATCGATGATCTGCTCCCGGATAAGCGAAATCCCCTTGGCTTTCAGATATTCTTCGGTCTCCCGTAGATTAAACGGAGACATCGGAATTCTCTTGGTCACTCTTTTGTAAAGGCCGCCTTTGCTATGAAAAGTATGCTTAATCATCCAGCTCGCCGCGGAACCGCAAACCACCAGAATGATATCCGATCTCTTTTTTGCGAATTGATTCCAAAAAAAGCTGAGAGCCTGCATGAACTGAGATTTCTTGGAGGCCAGCCAAGGAAGCTCATCAAAGAAAATCACTTTTTTTGACGAAGGATCGACCGTTGAACTTTCGACAATATCTCGGAGCCAATTGAAGGCGTCGCTCCAATTCGCGATTTTTGGTTTTTCGATCTGGGGCTTCAATACTCTTTCGATCTCTAAAACGAAGCTCTTCACTTGTTGCGAGGTCAGGGCATTTTCAGTTCCGATGAATTCTAAATAGAAAGATCGATTCTTGAAGTATTCTTCGATCAGAAATGTTTTTCCGATTCGGCGTCTTCCATAAACTGCGACGAATTCTGACTTTGGGCTGAGTTCGATTTCTTTCAAAATCGAGATTTCTCTGCTTCGGCCAACCAGACTCAGACTTTTCATCGAACCTCGAACCTCACTCTTTGTTTTTGAAGTCAGCACTCAATATAGTCGGCTGTATCTTGTATTTTTATAGAGATACAGCCGTGTATCTAAGATATGCGTCCGTATCTATCATTTTTTCATAGATACAGCCAGGTATCCAGGATACTCGTCTGTATCTATGAAAAAAGGCGAGATACAGCCGCGTATCTTTGCTAAAAAATAAAAACAATCATGAAATCAATGACTTAAAACCGATCCGCCCGGAAAGGATAAGAATCAAAAATCGGCTTTTCACCCGTCACAAGATCAGCGACAAAACGCCCACTGCCGAGACCCGACTGAAGCCCAAGCATCTGATGGCCCGCGGAAATCACAAGATTGCTATAACGCTTAGGTCTGCCAATCACGGGCACACCATCCGGCGTGCAAGGACGAAGACCGCGCCAGATCTCAACAATCTCAGGTTTTTCCGGCACGCGCATGAACTCTTGCGAGCCGCGCAAAATCGCATCCAAGCGTCGCGGAGTAATCGAATCATCGCGACTATCCACAAGCTCAAGAGTTCCAGCCAAGCGAACGCTTCCTTTGCGAGGAGTCACAGCGATCTTTCGCTCAAGAATCATGATCGGATGCGTAGGCGATTGCTCGAAAGGCTTAACGGTGATCGCGTATCCTTTTCCGCCCAAAATCGGAATATTCAGCCCAAGCTCGCAAGCAATGTTGGTGGACCAAGAGCCCGTCGCCAGCACGTACTGATCCGCGCGCATCTCGCCGCGAGTGGTTCTGATCGATTCAATTTTTCCATCGGCAACATTGAATGCAAAAACTTCGGCGCGAGGCAAAATCTTCGCTCCGTTCGCGATCGCCGCCTCCGCAAGAATCCGGGAAATCTGAAGAGGTTCCGCATGCGCTTCTTTCGGAAAATAAACCCCGCCTCGAAGACGCGCACGAAGAGCGGGCTCAAGCGCCTTGATCTCGTCTTCGTTCATCTTTTGACCAGGGACCCCATGCTGCGCGACAAGCTCCATCTCTTGAACTGCGGCCGCAAAGCCCGCATCGGTAGCACTCACCATGAGCAAGCCTTTTTGCTCAAAGCCGATGGCGCCAGGAAACTTCTGATCCAGCTTAGAGTATGCTTCTAAACTGTATTTAGATATATCGGTCAGAACCGCGATCGAGCGAAGCGCTTGCTTTTGATTCATCGAAAGCAGAAACCGCGCAAGCCATCGCATCAGCAAAATACTGGGCTGCGGCTTGATCCGAAGCGGACTATCCGGGTCCATCAACCAGCCGATGGATTTGAGAAGCATGCCTGGCATCGGTAGCGGCATCGAAAAACAAGGAGTCAGCCAACCGGCGTTCCCATACGAGCATCCGTAGCCCGGGTCGCCTTTATCGATCAAAGTGACCGAAACACCGCGACTGCTGAGCTCGTAAGCGGCGGAGAGGCCAATGACCCCGCCTCCGATAATGAGGACATCCTGCTTTTGCATATGCCTGATCTTAGCTCGGGAGGCTGAATGAGGCGAGAAAGAATCGACGTCAGCCGCTTTGGAGCTTCAAACTGCGGAGCATGCCCGATTCCTTTCATCCGAACCACTCGAGTTCGCGTATGCTTCAGCCCCTCAAGCCAGCAAGGAATCACCGTCGGCGGAATTAAACGATCGTTTGTCCCCCAAATCAAATCCACCCGAGCCCGGACTTGAGGCAAGAGTGGCTCGAGCAAATGGTCGTCACGAAAGGATCGGACGAACTGCCGGATTTCCTCTTGCGACGCGAAGGCCATCAGCTCGGTGGCAATTCGATTGAGACGGTTATTTTTGTCCAAGAGAGCAGGATGAATCTCTCGCAGGCACTCAATTCCATTCTCAACAATCTCGATGATTCGACTTTCGATTCGACTTCGAAAAGCTTCATCAACGAATACCCCCGAAGGCGAGATCAGGATCACATGCTCGAGATGGTTCTCTTTTGGATGCGTGTGCCCTCGAATAGCCGCATAATGAGCGGCAAGACCTCCCCCAAGCGAATGACCCACGATGGTGCTTGGATTGAGAGAATCGATCGCCGGCACGAAAACATCCAGCATTGCATCGATCGAGTGAAAACTCGGCTCGTCGTAAAGATAGCCATGAAACCCCGGAAATTCGATCAAGACGATCTCGTCAAACTGATCCGCTAAAATGTTCTGTAGCAGAATCATTGTAGGCAGCCAGCTCAGAGGCGAGTCCGCAAATCCTGGAACGAGAACCAGAGGACCTTTTTTTCTATCCGTTTGCGTCTTTGAAGAAAGCGGCTTTCGCCATATTCCAAGTTGGGTAGCCCTTGGCTCAGCTTCATTCTGCCCAATCTTATTTTGCAACGAATCAATGCCCCAGCGCTCGAGCTTAAAACCAGCCGAGCGCAGAGCAAGTCCGCTCATTTTATGGAGTTTTTTAGATAGCTGGCGAATCGTGATACGCATCCCGCCATTGAATTTTCACGATTCATTCCAGGCGTGTTATGGCAGGCAGGTTATGGCCGAACAGCCGGCCATAAATTTACCTCAGCAATGCCGAGACGATTTCAAACGCGATCAGCATGATGATGATCAGCTCCAGCATATGTGCGCGACGAGTATTGACCTCGCCTTGCAAGAGCTCCGAAACGCGCGCGAGCAAGTTCATTTTTCCCGACAAGCTTTCTTGCCAATCCGGAATGCGAAAGCGACGAATCGCTCCGCGGAAAATCACCGCGAGATAGAAATCACCGACGACCTTGAGGGAGTTATCGATTCGCTCGAGGAACTCGGAAAACTCGATGTATCGCGAATTGGCTTCGTGCGAGATTTTCGCGAAATCTCCCCGGAAAAGCGTATTTTTTCCAAGCTCAATCGAATCGTAGAGATCCGTTAGCTTACGATCCAGGAGATCGTCGTAATACCGAAATTCCAAAAGATGCGTCAGCGCGAACTCAAGCACGTCGGGAATATCTCTTTGTCCCGATGGCTCGATCACGATCGCGCTATTCCAATCGATCACCGCTAAATCATTCTCAGAGTACTGGAAGGAAATATCCGTGATCCCAGTCCGACTCTTGGGGGAGAGATGCTCTTTGGGCTCGCCCAGAATCAACTCAGGCACCGCGCCCCGTTCCAAAAGCTGCGCGGCTTTTTCGACTCCCGTGATCTCTTCCAAAAAATAAATCGTATAGTCTTCGAAAACATCCCACTCATTGACTCGCTTGAGCGCGGGCTTCATCAATTGAGTCAGCTCACGAGCTTTTTCGCGCGCCAGCTGATTGAGCTCTTCAATCCCGGGGATATCTCCGTTAAAAATCGCGCCTTTTGGGACCAGCGAGGACCAAGAGGTCCCTTCTGCGATCGGCACCTGAAACACAAGCGATAGAACACCGTAATCCCAAACCGTTGCCCAAAGTTCAGCCTGAACGACGCCGTCGAAAATCCTGACTGGAACTTTGCCCAGCGTGAGACGCACAGGCGCGTTTCGAATCACGATCGCATTGCCGCGACCTCTGGCGATTGTCACACGAGCCGTCGCCGAAGCATCCCGAAGCGCGCTTTCAACCGCGCGAAGATCGACTTCTTCGGCGATATCGAAAACGCGATAAACGAGAATCGTTCCCCTTTTAATCAGAGGATCGATCAAGTTCGGAATGTTTTGAAGGGAATGAGGCAGAGTTGTCATTTAAGGTACGCTCTGCCTTTAAGTTTAATGCAGTGGGGGTGGGTTGCAATACTTGGCGAGTCATCAAAGCCGTCAATTCATGCAACGCGTCATTACATCGTGCCGCACGGGCTACCACGCTGGCGGGTCACTGGCTGGAAACGATTCCATTGAAGCCTCTTCGACCACGTCCATGGTTCCATCTCGAAATTTTTTGGTTTCATCAGGAACTGCCGATGAATCGATCTTAGGTTCGCCTCGCATAGGCAGCACTTTCGCCAAGCCGCCTCCCCCTCCACCCCCCAGCCTGAGACGGGGCTGGATCGCACGAAAAACCCAATAACCTAAGCCCGCAAAGGCAATTCCAGCCAGGAAAGCCGGCAAAGCGGCGATGGGTGGGCGCCGAAATCCTGACGATGAAGAGTAATCATTTTGCATCATCGCTTCAGGTTGCAGAAGCCATACCGGAAAGGTAGGATGCCGAGCATCCCTATGGCACCCAGTGCAAATGAAAAAAAGCCGTTTTCCCCTGTCCGTCCCGATGTCCAACTTCCTAAGCTGGAGGACGAAATCCTCAGCTTTTGGGATGAGAATCGGATTTTCGAAAAGTCGCTTCATCGAAGCGAGTCGGCTAAGCCATATAGCTTTTACGACGGCCCTCCGTTCGCGACAGGCCTGCCTCACTACGGCCATATTTTGGCGGGCGTACTGAAAGACATCGTCCCACGCTATTGGACGATGAAAGGCCATTCGGTTCCGCGCCGCTTTGGCTGGGACTGCCACGGCCTCCCGGTTGAGCATGAGATCAACAAATCGCTCAAGCTCGATAGCCGCAAAGCGATTATCGAGTACGGCGTCGACAAGTACAACGCCGCTTGCCGCTCGATCGTCGATCGCTATTCGCAAGAATGGAAAAAAACCGTTCGCCGCGTTGGCCGCTGGGTCGACATGGACAACGCCTACTTCACCATGGACGTCAGCTTCATGCAAAGCGTGTGGTGGGTTTTCAAGCAGATGTTCGACAAAGGCCTGATCTACGAAGGCTACAAAGTCGTTCCCTACTCGGTCGGCATCTCGACTCCTCTTTCAAACTTTGAAGCCAACTTGAACTATAAAATGGTTCAAGATCCGGCAATCACGGTGACCTTTCCCGTTCAGGGCGCGGGCCAGCCGGAAAAAACCTTCATCTTGGCGTGGACGACGACTCCATGGACGCTTCCGTCGAACTTGGGTCTCGCCGTGGGCCACGATATCGACTACGTCCGCGTGCGCGAGACGGCCACAGGCAATCATTACATCCTCGCCGCTGCTCTCTATAAGAATTATTGGAAAAATCCCGACACCGATCTCGACGAAGTCGTTGAGATGAAGGGCAAGGACCTGCTCGGGCTTCAGTACGAGCCGCTGTTTAACTACTTTGCGGATCGCCGTGCTAAGGGCGCGTTCCGTGTCATCCACTCGGACCACGTCACGACTGAAAGCGGTACTGGCGTCGTTCACATGGCTCCTGCTTTCGGTGAAGAAGACTATTACGCCTGCGCGAAAGAAGGCATGCCGATCGTCAATCCGGTCGATGACGACGGGATGTTCACCGCCGAAGTGTCCGACTATCAAGGACGTCGCGTAAAAGACGCGGACAAGGACATCATCGCGGATCTCAAGAAGCGTGGTCGCCTCCTTAAGCAAGACACGATCGAGCACAGTTATCCGTTCTGCTGGCGCACGGATACTCCGTTGATCTATCGCGCGGTCTCGAGCTGGTTCGTCGCGGTCGAAAAGATCAAAGACCAAATCATCGCCAACAACAAAACCACGCGCTGGGTGCCGGATCATCTTCGCGATGGTCGCTTTGGCAACTGGCTTGAAAACGCGCGTGATTGGGCGATCTCGCGCAATCGTTTCTGGGGAACGCCTCTTCCAATCTGGCGCAATCCAGAAGGCGAAGTCATGTGCATTGGCTCGCGCGCGGAGCTTGAAAAACTCTCCGGACAGAAAGTGACTGACCTTCACATCGACCATGTGGATCAGATCACGATTCCGTCTCCGACAGGCAAGAGCCCGCTCAGACGCATCGAAGGCGTTTTGGACTGCTGGTTTGAAAGCGGATCGATGCCTTATGCGCAATGGGGCTACCCGCTTGAAAACGCCGAGGCGTTCAAGAAAAACTTCCCAGGCGATTTCATCGCTGAAGGTCTCGATCAAACTCGTGGTTGGTTTTACACGCTCATGGTCATCGGAACCGCGCTCTTTGGTCAGGCGCCATTTAAGAACGTTGTCGTCAACGGACTCGTCCTTGCCGAAGACGGCAAGAAAATGTCCAAGAGCCTTCGCAACTATCCAGACCCAATGCTTGTTCTTGAGCAGCATGGAGCGGATGCCTTACGCCTTTACATGATCGATTCTCCGGTCGTGAAGGCTCAAGAGCTCAGGTTCTCTGAAAACGGCGTGAAAGAAATCGTTCGCAAGATTCTTCTTCGCTGGTGGAATTCGTATTCGTTCTTTGTGAACTACGCGAACATCGACGATTTCCGTCCGCGTGGCGACGCCAAGAGCTCTCCAAATATCTTGGATCAATGGGTGCTTTCGCGTTTGCATCATCTGATTCAGAACACGCAGGAAGAAATGGGCGCGTACCGCCTTTACAATGTCGTGCCTGCGCTTCTTCAGTTCATCGAAGATTTGACCAATACGTACATTCGCTTCAACCGCAGCCATTTCTGGCAAGATGGAATGCCGGAAGACAAGCGCTTGGCGTACGAGACACTTTACGAAGTGTTGACGACGTTGAGTCGGCTCATGGCCCCATTTGCGCCATTCCTAGCTGAAGCGACGTACCGAAATCTTTCCCAGGCCGCCGCAAATCACAAGGAAAGCGTTCATCTTGAGAACTTCCCTGAATTCGATCGCAGCTTGATCAAGCCAGAGCTTGAAGAAGCCGTGCGCGTGATGGATGCGCTTGTGATGCTCGGACGCAATCAACGCGAGAAGATCGGCGTAAAAGCGAAAATCCCTCTTCGTTCGCTCAAGATCATTCAACGCGACTTGCGCGTTCTCGAAAACCTGCGCAAGTTTGAGCCTTATTTCAAAGACGAGCTCAATGTTCAAACCGTCGAGTACGACTCGAACGAAGATCAGTACATCTTGATCACCGCTAAGGCGAACTTCCCTGTCCTTGGCAAGCGCCTGGGCGGAAAAATGAAAACCGTCGCAGCGGGAATCCAAAAGATGAGCCTGCAGGACATCCTCAAGCTTGAAGCCGGACAGTCGGTCATGGCCGAAGGCGAAGCCATTGTTCTTTCCGAAGTCGAGATTCGTCGCGCGCCGAAGGGTGAGCAGAAGAATCTTTCGACGTCTCAGCTGGTTTCGATTGAGCTAGATCCAACCGTGACCGAAGAGCAGATTCGCGAAGGCCTGGCCCGCGAGATCATCCGCAAGATTCAGCAAGCCCGCAAGGCTGCAGATTTCATGCTTGATGATCGCATCGCGCTTGAGCTCTCCGCCAGCGGCGCTCTTCGCACGGCCGCGGAAACGCATAGGCAGATGATTCAAGACGAGACCTTAGCTTCAAAGTTCACTTTGACGGAAACGCCTCACGGCAAGCACACCGAAGAATACGATATCGACGGCGATATTCTTAAAATTGGCGTGACGGCATTGCCTCGCGGCTGATTTTTAAGGAGTACTGTTTCAGTGGCTCGCAAGAAGTTAGCTGAGTATACGTTCGAGCCGATCGGGATTCTTGAAACTTGTTTCAAGGAGAAGTTTGGAATTCCTCGTCAGCCAGGACTTGTCGACGATGCGGACGGGGTTCTCAAGCTTCGCGATCATCCGTTCATGAAAAACGCGATTCGCGAGCTGGAAGGCTTTAGCCATCTTTGGATCGTTTTCGTTTTTCATCAGCATGACGCCAAAGACTGGAAGCCTTCGATCAGGCCTCCTCGCTTGGGCGGCGCACGAAAAGTCGGCGTTCTTGCATCGCGCTCCCCTCACCGGCCTAACCCGATCGGGATGAGCGTCGTTCGTTTGAAAAAAGTCGACGCCGATGCTCCAGGCGGACCCGAGATTCATGTTACTGGCGTCGATATTTTAGATGGAACGCCTGTGCTCGACATCAAGCCGTATATTCCGTACGCGGACTCCGTCCCCGATGCAAACGCAGGCTGGGCGGGTGAACCGATCGAGCGAAACATCGTTGAGTTCACCGACTCAGCGCTGGCCGCGATTGAGGCGCGCACGAGTGAAAAATATCCGCGGTTGCGTGAGCTCATCGTGCAGATGCTTGAGCTCGATCCACGTCCGGCGTTTCAAAAACGTCGCATGCCTGCATCAAGTCCTGAAGCCGAAGGCACGCGCTATGGGTTTCGGCTTTTTGAGTTTGACGTCAAATGGCAGATCTTGGGCGGTAAGTTTGTTGTGTTGGATGTTGTTGATCTACTGACCTAGAGTAACCGACAAGTAAGCGTAATCGTTTTCAACGCTTTGACTGAGTCGAACGGAATGAAAATCCGTCTCGTCTTTGAAATTCAACCAGCTGGTTTGGCTACTGAACTTCGGAGCGTTTGGCACTTTGCGATCCGTCACGAAGTAAAGAATCTCGATCGCCATCTTTGGTTCGATGGCTCGCGACTGCTTTCGGATCAAAAGATGGACGCCGAAATTTCTTTCGAGAGGCGTGCCTTTTCCGCAAACCACTTGCCAGTCCCAGCTATCATTCGCAAGAGGCTTATGCTCGCAGTTCAATCTGATTTGTCCGTCAGACGAAGCGTAGTCGAATCGAAATCCTGGGTTGCTTGCATGTGCATAAGTTTGACTTCCCATCACTGCCGCTATTGCCAACATTTTGAGTTTCGACATTTTTCTTATTTATCGCGCGTTCATCGCAAAGGGTATCTAAATTTCGCGAACATTTCTGCTTTAATAAGATGTCATTTCCGGACATGTGGCATAAATCTCATCCCGCTCTGAGTTATCCTCAGAGCGGGATGCAACTCGTCGCGCGACGAGTTTTATGTAGAAGGCTTGCTCTGACCAGGATGAATTTCTTTAGCGAGATGGTCGTGATGCTCCACCGTCGGCAGAAGCTGCGCGATGAGCGCTTTCACTTTCGGGTCGGTGGTCTGTTTTTCAGCATCTTTGAGCATCGTGATCGCCTTATCATGCCCTACGCGATTGGCTTCCATATAAGCTTTGTCAAACTCGGTGCCGCTTGTGGACATGAGCTTGTCCATCGTACCTTGCTGCGCGGCTGTCAGTGGGTACTTGCCTAAAGTCAGATGCTCTTGCTTTGCGAGCTTCACTACTTTTTGGTCAGCGGCAGTATGGTCTTTGATCATCTGCTGAGCAAACTGTTTGACTTCGGGAGACTGAGCCTTTTGCATCGCAAGCTTAGCCATTTGAATTTCGTTCTGATTAGTGGTGTGGATTTTCGAGAGAACATCCTGCGGACTTGTATCGCCATTGGTCATACTATCCGCGGCGCCAGCAAGGCTGCACCATGACATGGCGGTGGCTACAACGAGCGCTAAACTCCAGTGTTTTCCAACGCGGGTATCTGATCTCATGAAAGATCTCCTTATCGATAGAGGTATGGAAAAGGTTCTAACTACGGCCCCTTTTTGCAAGCGGCGGGCAAGTCAGTTGACGCATCGTTTTGTCCAACGACTCAAGACGCTCGAAATCAAGCCTTCAGTTATATGGGCTTCAGTTGTCAAAAGCTTATACAGAGCAAGTTCTGTCAGAACGCTTATATTCCCAATCGATCAAATTGAGCGCATTGGCACGACTTGCAATAAAGCTCCATAAGTTGGCTAAAGCTTCAAACAAGAGAGAGAACCATATGAGAGTTTTTGTAATGTTGGCAGTTTGTTTATTGAGCATGGCTTCCTACGCGCAATCCACAGATGGTGGAGGTGGCGATGCCATTGCAGTAGAATTTATCTCGAGTGGACACACGGCTACATCAAGTATTGATAATTTCTCTCAACGTAACTTCAGGGAAGTTTTAAGGAATGCAAAAATTATAGTTATTGATGCCAACAATATAATCGACCAAAAAGTGAATGCGACGACCTACATAAGTAGTGAAGAAACACTTGATGCAGTTTTGAGCCGAGTGAGTATTTCAAACCAATCTAAAAAGACGATCTATCTGAGAAGTGATGTTAAAAATTTTCTCCATACACTTCTGTCAAATCCTAGTTTTAAAGCCATTTTATCGAAAAAAGGCATCGATTCGGCAGCTCTTAATCAAGAAGACCTGTTGATTGCTTTATCCGCTCGCCAATACGAATACATGGCTGGATTAAGCTCTTCAAACAAGCTGTTTTTCAAAGTACTACGTGACCGAGCTTCTCAGAAAGCAAGTGCGGTCTCGTACTCTGTTGAATCGCCAGAAAGTTCCGCGGCCATCGCACAGTAAAAATTATTCAAAGAAAGATTAAAAAACGTCATCCACTCCAAAGGTCGGGCGGCGTTTTTATTTTCATCTGACTAATTTTTATACATATGCTGTTTCATTAACCCCTGGAATCATTGAACTTTTCTTGCCGCCGTGCGGCATACCTATTGCTACATATCAGCACAGAAGGGCTGGGATATGAAACAACTTCTGATTCTTTTCTCCCTATTACTCGCATCCGCACCCGCCCGCGCGGACATGGGCCTGCTCGTCATGAACCAACCCCTTTCCCAAACGCGGCTGCAACAGCTAGGCGCATCAGCTCAAGACTACGAAACCCGTTCTCAATATGGACTCATCGACCACAATTCGCAGTCGCGGCACTATTTCGAATTGGACTCTCAACGCGACGGCCTGATGCAAGAAATGCTGAATCACCAAGCTAGCGGTCACTTGAGTCAGATCAAAGGCAGAGTCGAGCAAGAAGCTCCTAACTCGATTCTTCTTAAATCCACCGTTCTACTTGGATCGGCGTATATGTTCTACAACGGGAAAACCTTTACGACTCGAGTGAGTGAAAATACCGAGGTTTCCGGAAACGCTAAAGTATCCGCTGGCACTCACGCTTTGAACGTGACACGCAAAAACATCTCGCCCCTGGGCTTCAACAGTGGAGTCGGCTATCAAACGGATTCGAACTTAAATCCCTATTTGAACGCAACCCTCAGCAAGGAAATCTTTCCTCACGTTGTCGCGACCGTCGGACAAAAGAAAGCGCTCACAAGCTCCCCGGAGTCTCAGTCAGAGAGCACCGGGCAGATTCGCTTCGGAACGAGTTTCTAAGTGGAACGAAAGCTCAAGCTTTCTTCTTCCAAAGCGCCTTCATCCACGCTTCGATATCTTTGACAGTTCTTGGAATGCCGGCTGAAAGATTCTTGGAGCCCTTCTCCGTCACAACCACATCGTCTTCGATGCGAATGCCGATGCCGCGGAACTTAGCTGGCACTGTCATATCATCGACTTGGAAATAAAGGCCTGGCTCAACGGTTAGAACCATTCCAGGCTCAAGCTTTCCAAACTTATACGCTTCGGCTCTTGCTTGCGCGCAATCATGCACGTCGAGACCCAGCATATGGCTCACGTTATGAAGTGAGTAGCGTTTGTAGAATTGATTCTCGTCTTTCAAAGCTTCTTCGGCCGAAGTCGGAAGAATCCCGAGCTTCTCAAGACCGTGAGCAAGAACTCGCATCGCCGCGCGATTGGGTTCCATGAAATCATTGCCAGGCTTGACAGCTTTAAGCGCGGCGGCTTGCGCGGCAAGAACAAGCTCATAAACCAGCTTCTGTTCGCGGCTGAACTTTCCGCTGATCGGAAGCGTGCGAGTGATATCCGCGGTATAAAGGGAGTTTCCTTCGATCCCGGCATCAAGAAGCAGGAGATCGTTTTTGCGAATCGCTCCGTCGTTCTTTTTCCAGTGAAGCGTGCAAGCGTGGGCGCCCGAAGCAACGATCGAGCCATAGCCCACGTCGTTTCCTTCCATTCTTGCGCGAGTATAAAACACGCCTTCAAGCTCGCGCTCGGTCTTCGCGGTTTTCAGACGACGAATCACGTCTTCAAATCCGCGCTTGGTCGAGTTGACTGCCGAAGCCAGTTCTTTGATCTCTTCTTTATCCTTGATCAAACGCATTTCAGAGAGCGCGGTCGCAAGCTCTTGATCTTTCTTTCGCTGCTCTGGGCTTGCGCGTCCAACCCAAGCTTCCAGCATAGCGGAGTGATCGCGCAAGATGCGCACTCCTTTGGGCGCAGCAGGAGCCATCGACTTCACGAATGCCTCGAGCTCCGGCAATCCGCGCGTATCTTGAACTCCGTACTTTACGCAGCTCTCAGGCACCCCGAGACGGGCACCTTCCCAAAGCTCTCCCTTGATTCGATCGGTAAAAAAGGTCGCGTCGGTCTTGCCTGGGTTCGGCTCAACAAAGAGCACGTGCTTGTGACCTGCGTATCCTTCCGGCATGAACGCGAGAACGCAATCAGGCTCCATATTTCCGGTCAGATAATAGAAATCGGAAGATGGCCTAAAGCTATAGTGTGTATCATTTGCGCGGACCTTGAGATGGCCCGTGGGAATCAAAATCAATTCGCCTGGAAAAAGCTTCGTGAGCGCTTCGCGACGTTTCTTGAAGTTTGCCAAATTGCGGATTGGCGCAGGCATCTTGCCAAATGCGGGCTTCCAGTTTTTAAGCATGAACGAGATCAGGTTCGGTGGATTAACCGAATCATGGCTCGCTTTCGGAGTGGACTGGGTCTTTGCTTTGGCTGGGCTCGACGAATCAAAAGTAGACATGCCCGGCACATTACCTCAATTGAGAGTGAGCCGAAAGATACTTCAGCACTTCGACGGTCTTTTCGCGAATACGACGGCTGGCCGCCTCGAGGTTTCGAAGAAACTCCTCTTCAGTCGGATGATCCCCGTCCACTATGTCCGTAACTGACTTTAATGCTAGAAATGGAATATTGAGAAGCGACGCAACCCATGCGATCGCGGCCGCCTCCATTTCTTTGACGTGACCTTCGTTTTTCTCAATGATCTCGAGGCAAACGTCCGTGTAATCAAGAGCATTGCCCGTCGAAACGCCCCCCTCTTTCAGTCCCAATGCCGCAGCCATGCCCGGAGGGGCAAAGACGGGATAAGAGCCGATTCCGTAAGCGTCAAATCCTGGAATCGGAATCCGGTGATCGTGAAACTTGCAGGGCCTATCGATCAAAAACACGTCTCCGATCGCGCAGCCTCGGCAACGAAATCCGCCCGCCGTGCCCGCGTTGATACAGAGATCGGGTTTAAACTGAGAAAGAGTAATATAGGCATTGATCGCGGCAGGCTCAGTTCCGATATTATCGACTTGGTACTTTGCATGCTTCCCGCTCAAAGACAGCAAGAGCTCAATTCGGCCATCAAAAGCCCCACGAAAATGCTGAAAAGGCAGCCTCGAGTCCCCGAAACTCGGATCAGGCTTAAGCCCAAGCTCGTTAATCAAAGGACGAGCCTCGGCCTCCATGGCAAAGATCAAAGCGATTTTTGAGATCATGCGGAGTATTTAACCCGAAGGACAGGCTCCGAACAAATCAAAGATTTTGTGCCAAGCCGGATTCCATTTCGAACGGATTTTTAAAGTCTCGCCGCTGAACGGATGCTTGAGCTCAAGCATATAGGCCTTGAGCAGCAAGGGGCGAATCGCTAATTGATTCCTAAAGAATCGATTGTGCTGTCCATCGCCGTAGATTGTGTCCCCGAGTAAAGGATGCGAAAGATGCCCGAATTGACGCCGAATCTGATGCATCCGCCCCGTTTGAGGCAACACCCGCACGAGAGAGTACCGCGCCGTCGGCTATTTCCCGACGGCGAAAGGAAGCTCAACTTTTGATAGCCCTTCATAGGCCGTTCGAGCCTCTCGCTTGATGGAAGCATCGTTGTCATCTGAAAGCGGTCGATCCGTCAATCCCGCCTCATCGGTCCAGCCACGCGTGACGCAAACATAGGTTTTGGTCACTTCGTGCTTTTGGAATTGATCACAAACTCTTCGCGCCGCCTCAACGTCGAGCGCAAAAAGCAGAACCCCAGACGTCGCGCGATCCAGACGATGAATCGGATAGACGTAACGATCGAGCTGGCGTCTGAGTTGAAAAATACAATCAAAGGATCGTGAGACGCGGTGCTGCTGGTCTTCGGGTTGATGAACTTGAAAACCAGCAGGCTTGTCCACGGCTACGAGCCAGTCGTCACGATAAAGAATGCGAAATTCCATTTCATTTTGTTATTTCGCATCTTTTCAGAAATTCCAAGGAAATCAGGCCGACGACCGGTGACTGACTTAGCGCCCACCTGCGCGACGATGGGCCCTTCGCGTACGAGCTGCCTTGAGGGCCGCACGCCGACGCACGCCTGGCCCTTTGGTGCGCGACGCCTTGCGTGCCGCTCTGCCCATCAAAGCCGCGCCCCTTTTTCTCGCCACCGCACGTCCATGTTGAGACAGAGCACGCTCAGAGGCCGCGGTGCGTGGCTTCCGCTTAAGAACATTTCGTGAAACACGAGCGCGTTTAGCGGCGGATTCGCGCTTCAGTCCAATTCCTTTAGGCTTACGCCTGCTCTTTTGCTGAGCTGATTTTCCCTTGGCAGGAATCGGAATGCCCACTTTGCGAGCCTTCGACAGACCGATAGCGATCGCTTGCCTCACATTGGCCGCGCCGTGAATTCCTTTTCGGATATGTTGAATCTCTTCCCGGACAAACTCACCCGCCTGAGTCGTCGGTGATTTTCCTGCGCGGGCATCTTTGCGAGCCCGCCGAATCGTTCTTCTTTCTGGCATAAGAAAGCTCCTTTTTTCAGCCGCATTCTCTTGCACTCGGCGTTCCAAATCGTGGACTCAGCACGAAGAATGCACGGAGTCCCCGGGCATGTGGGGCTGGATCATAGTGGCAATCCTCGGTCTGAGCGCAAACTCAAGCTTAGCCGCGCGCGTTGTTCTCTCCTGCGGATCCATAGGAAAAGAGCTAGAGGTCTGCCGATCTAGCGCTCAGGAGTGGGCGAAAAAAACCGGAAATAAGGTCGAAGTCCTGGCTGCACCTAGCGCCGCAGGCGAGCGGCTTGCCCAGTATCAGCTTCTTCTTGCGGCCGGAAGTCCTGATATTGACGTCTTTCTCGTTGATACGACTTGGCCAGGAATGTTGGGTGAGTTCTTCGTCGATTTGGGAACCTATCCCGATATCCGTGCGGCCTCGGCACTTCACTTCAAGTCTTTCATCCAAAACAATACGATCAGCGGAAAACTGGTGGCTCTTCCCTGGTTCATTGACGCAGGAGTGCTTTATTACCGCTCGGACCTTCTCGTGCGCTATGGCGAAAAAGTTCCAGAAACATGGACTGAGCTCACTCGCATCGCACGAAAAATCCAAGCCGGCGAGCGAGCTCGCGGCAACTCCCGCTTTTGGGGTTTTGTTTTTCAAGGTCGCGCCTATGAAGGACTCACTTGCAACGCTTTAGAATGGATCGATAGCAACGGAGGTGGAACGATCGTTGACTCAACAGGCGAGATTACCGTCGACAACTCGCAAGCGGCCCAAGCGCTGAAACTCGCGGCCTCTTGGCTCGGTAACGACTCCGGAGAAAACTCGATCGCTCCCCGTGGCGTGCTGAACTATATGGAAGAAGAAGCGCGCGGCGTTTTTCAATCAGGAAACGCGGCGTTTATGCGCAATTGGCCTTATGCACTCAAACTTGCCAATGCATCGGATAGTCCAGTACGAGGCAAGGTCGAAATCGCGCAATTGCCCAAAGGCGACTCTCCGCAAGCCATTCATGCAAGCGCGCTAGGCGGATGGTCACTTGCGGTCTCTCGTTATTCACGAAACAAGAACGCGGCGGTCTCGCTCGTGAGCTGGCTTGCCAGGCCCGAAGAACAAAAACGCCGTACTGAGCTCCTTGGACAAAACCCTACCATCCGATCTCTCTATCAAAATTCGGAGCTTCTCAAGATTTTCGACAAAGCCGTCCCTCGTCCTGCGGGAGTAACGGGAACAAAATACAATCGTGTCAGCTCCGAGTTTTGGGATACCGCTCATCGCATTCTCTCAGGCGATATCGCCGCGGATACAGGATTGAAAGATCTGAAAAATCGCCTCCTCGCCATCAGCAAGGGAGGAAAATGGTGAAAAAAGAAAATACCTGGCTCCAGCCCTGGCTGTTTTGTTTTCCCGCTCTTGCCCTATTGCTTGCCCTCACTTTTCTTCCGCTCGCTCGCACCCTGCGGGATTCATTTACTGACGCTCGTCTTGGAGTCTCGCAAGCCAAAGCATGGGTCGGGCTCGAGAATTATTTCTATCTACTCAGGGATCCCGATTGGTGGCATTCGGTGAGGAACACGCTCATCTTTACAGCGAGCTCGGTCACTCTCGAAACCATCATCGGTCTAGGCATCGCTCTGCTTCTTCACTCCAACATCCGGGGACGAGGAGCCTTGAGAACCGCGGTTTTGATTCCCTGGGCGATTCCAGCCGTGGTTTCGGCTCGCATCTGGGCGTGGCTGTTCAATGATATGTATGGCGTGATCAACGAACTTTTGATTCGCATAAGGCTCATCTCGTCTCCCATTGCATGGCTCGCTGATAACCGTTGGGCAATGGGCACTCTCGTGATCGTCGACGTTTGGAAAACCACGCCTTTTATGGCTCTTCTGCTCCTTGCAGGACTACAGTCCATTCCCACCAGTGTGCACGAGGCCTCTCAGGTTGATGGCGCATCAGCGTGGCGAGAATTTGTCTCTGTCACACTCCCCCTTTTGAAACCCGCGATCGGCGTTGCCGTTCTGTTTCGATTGCTGGATGCCTTGAGAATTTTCGATCTTCCGTTCGTGCTTACAAGCAACAGCAAATCGACATCGGTGATCTCCATTTACGCTCGTCAGCAGTTAGTCGACTTTCAAGATGTCGGCTATGGATCGGCCGCTTCCTTTTTGATCTTTTGCATGACTGCAGTCGTTGCCATGATTTATTTGACGGCCTCTCGAAAACAGTTGGGGCTTGAGAAATGAAAAAGGCAATCTCTTACATCTTAGGCGCGCTCATCATCGGTTGGACCGTGTTTCCCTTTTACTGGGCGATCGTCACTTCTCTGAAAACGGGTTCCGACCTATTTCAAGTCCGTCTTTTGCCAAAGTTTAC
>CAZCBS010000014.1:0-25263 GCA_964496965.1 uncultured Bacteriovoracaceae bacterium | reverse complement strand
ATAAATCATTCTGCTACATTTTGAAGGCGCGATCGCAATGACTCTGAAAAATTTGGACACTGCCGTGTAGGTAAAGGCGGCAAGCAGATACCTCAATTCTCCGATTGAGCTCTATTATGACCTGACTCCTGAGGAGGCGAAGCGGCTTCAGCTCTTTTACACGCAATCGATTCATATCAAGTGTTTTTTCTCGGAAACGCTTCCCGAAAACTATCTCGAGCTACAATAAGCGTCCGAAAAATGAAAAAAGAAAGGTGATTTGATTATGAAACATTTAATGATTCTGCCTTTTGTCTTCGCTGCGGCTTTCTCTGGATCTATGTTATCTGGCAATGCCGTCGCCGCCGGAAGCGATCGTGATGAAGAGGAGCGCGTTTTGAGTGCCGACATCATCGAAGAAGTCGCTTGTGCCTCGACTTCGAGCAGTCGTGTTCTCTGCTGGGCATCTCCAGGGCGGGAAACGCTCTATTGGACGAATCCGGAGCTGCTCCATCCTCCGACGGATTTGATAAATCCAAAAGAGATCATCGTGAACAACTTTGCGGCATGTGTGGCGACGGACCTCGGAGTCCGCTGCTGGGGAGGCGATGCCAAAGAGTTGCAGGAAAAAGCTTCGGCATGGAGAAATTCGCACGGTCTTCAGCTTTTTATCCAGGAAAACTGGAAGAAAAAATCGAAGTTCGAAAGCGTTTTATGTGCCATGACGGATCAAGATGTGAAGTGCACGAATGGGCAGGAAAGTATGCTTCCCAAGCAGGCCTCGTTTCCAGACCAGATTTTCGCGACGAACGCATACAATCTTTGCGTGAGGAAGGGAGGCGAGTTTTATTGCGCGCATACCAATGACTGGGAAACGATTCAAGATGCTTCAAATCTTCCGAGCGGATTGGATGGTTTTCGAGATGTGAGTGTCGTTGGAGACGGCCTCAATGCTTGCGGAATCAGCTCGTCGGCAGGGCTTTCCTGCTGGGGCAATTCAAAGTTTATGCAATACCTCAAACCGCAGCCAGGCCTCAAGAACGCTCGCAAGGTGGTTGCCACTGATTCGGAGGTTTGCGTGATCACTTCCGGATTTGATCTGAAGTGCTGGAGCGCGAGTTACCGAAACGCCAATTTGGTGCCGGATTCGTTCGATATCCGCGATGTTTTTGTCAGCGGAAACAGCAAGTGCGTCATCAATAGTTTCGGTAAAATGCGCTGCATCTCCGATATTTGGGGTGGCTACGGGAATTCGTTGACGGTTCCAAAAGAGATCGGATTTTAATATGAGAATCATTCCATTTGCTCTAGCGCTGATTGCGTATTCAACCTGTGCTTTCGCGATTGATGCGGTCGAGCCGAGGGTTACGCTCCGGGTATTCGACGGCTTTGCCGAAGGCATCACTCCGGACAATGTGGCTGAAATCACGATGAACTGCATTTTTAGGCGGAGTGGGCAAAGGCTGACCGCGGTGATTCGTCGAAGTTCCGATCCGATCCAAGGATTTACCGCAGAGCTTTCCTATCGAACCGATCAAAATCACCTCGTTGAGTTCTCTCATCAGGACCGGATCACAGGAGATTTGGGGATGGCGCCGTCGGAGCCAGAGTGGTCTCCAGATCGTCGCAGCATTTATCCTTCTTGGGATTTTTTGATCAATAAAGGGAAACAGAGTTTCTTGATTCGCGGAAACATCTTTTACGCCGAACAAGGAACTCTTGAGCGTTCAGGAAACCGTTATCTGATGCTCACGCCAGCGGATCTCATGTATCAAGAGCCATCGTCTCCTGGTCGAGGTGATTCATGGAGAGACTATGATACTGAGTCAGGACGATGTGCAGTAACGATTCAGCTAGAATCAAAATAGGTATATAAATAGGGGAAATGTATGATGACTCGAAAACTAGAAATAACCGCTTTTGTGGCTCTTTTAGCTTTTGGACTTTTTGGCTGCGACTCGATCAAGACCCCTGACGGGAAGGTTCCGAGCAAGTACTTGGATGTCGCAAAGGTTCTTGTAGGAACCTATCAAGGTCAGTTTAATGATGTGTCAGGCGAGATTTCTCTCCAGCTCGAAGGCGACACTCCAGTTCTGACCTACACGGATGCGCGAGGACATGATCTTCTGGGCCCTGACTGCGGATCACTTATCGGTAAAATGACCGAACTAGGAATCTCAAGCGATGATCAAGTGGGAAGCGCAAGCTTTGAGCTCGATCCTGGCAAATGCAATATTGAAGGTCGTGCGGTCAATCTCGATTTTGCTCAAAGCTCGGATGGCATCACTGTCAACGTCGCTGTTCTCAGTGGCCGTCACAATGTATGGGTTCCAGGAGGCAATGATTGCTCGTCCGATGCTCATGGTCATACGCACTGTCATCATTTGCCCGGCCAATGGGTGAGCGTAGATAAAACTATCAAGGGCAAATTCAAAAAGGAGAATTGAGGTGTTTCGTTGCGAAGCCGAGGAGCCTGAGAGATCTTCAAAAGGTTTTCAGGCTCCTCAGTTCTTGTCACATTCAGACTTGTGCTGAATTATTCATGGATAGGCTTCGGCGGCAAAATATGAATTCCGAAAAGAGCGTTAGCGTATGCCGCAGTCTCTGAAAAGAGAGCCGGGCCATGCGCAAAGAACCTCAGAACAATTGAATTGCATACTTCATCGCCCTTCAGAAAGAGACGATGGTCAACGGCGTTATTGAAAAAAGGAATGTCGATCTTATTGATGAGGCACTTTCTTGGTTTGATCGTACGCTGATAAGTCGCATCTTTATCGAACTCAACCGCGAAAGACTTAGCTCCCGAGTGATGCCGGACCTCCGTTTGTTCGGGCGCAAAATCGATCCCTCTGGAAATGACGACTTCAGCGTTTTTTAATAGGTCGCTGAGAAAAAAGTCGTAGGTGATAGTGCTGCTTCCTGGACTGACGGCAAGCTTTTTCACGACCAGATCTACGAGAAAGCCTGAGATCTGGTCAGAAATACTGTAGTTCGATTCCTCGCCGTTATTGATTTCAACTCCCGTGATCCCGGCGTACTCGTGATGTACGAGAACATATTGGGAGGATTCGTCCGTGCTGAGAAACCTTTTTGCATTACATACGATGCGAGCAGTGCCTTCGTTCGAGAAATTCTTGCACGTCTTTTCAGCTTGTCCGACGAAAATCACCTCGTCGGTACAGCTCACCTTGGTCTGAGAAATCGCACCCAGCATCAAGGTGCTGTACCGATCAGCGTTCATTCCATCGGAGAGGGCGAGTGCTGAGTGACCGCCTTTCTTAATCCAAGATGCGATATCGTCACGGACGATTTTGATTCGGTCCTCACAGATATCGCCGCCATTTCCGGTGTCAGTTCCATTGCCTGCCAAGCACGAGTTCGGAGCATATGCCGCGACAGAGGCGCCGATCAGGACGCTATATAGAGCCAGTTTATTCAAGTAGGTCATATCGATTTTCCTTCCAACAAGTCAAAGAGCTGTACATTGATCTGATAGACTGAATCCCCTTGAGGGTTTTCCAAGAATTCAGCAAGTTTCATTCTGAAATCCCGAATCATCTTTTTCGCCTCTGGGATTTTGTCGCGAGAAATCACAAGCGTATGTCCCGTAATATCCCGCTTCTCCAGTGGCTGCTCTTCCAGAGCCTGAATGGATTTTTCAATCATTTCTCGGTGATGCTTTCGAAGGCACTGGTTCGGTATGTCGCTTGGGGTCGCCAACCTCGCCGAAGTCTTCTTGAGATTTCCATCCGGGCTTTTTTCGAGCAGACCAAGACGAAGGAGTCGATCAATGGCTTCTCGTACCTGACCTTGATTCACGCTATTCCCAAGGCGCAGGCTGATCCATCGGGAATCGGGTTTAAAATCTTTGAGAAATGTCATTTCCAAAATCGCGATGTGATACCAGTCGGCGATAGTCCTGAGCTGATCCAGTTGAAGCGTCGAGAATTCTTTTGCTGGCGTGAGGGAAGAGAGAATTTTTTGATAAAAGGCTTTCTCTTCAAACGACGCGGCGTTGGCAAAAAGGACAAGCATTTCAAAATACCGCGCTTCGGTCTCATTAAAGCGTCCAGATTTAATAAAATGCTGACTGATCTTATTGGCGAGGCTAGGCTGGAGTCTTCGCTTTTTAGACAACACCATCGACAACATCGCGACATGCGACAGCCCTAACTGCTTGGCCCACGCACGCATGGAGAATTGAGGATTGCTTCGTTGAATCGCCTTAAGAGAGACATTCAAAAAATCGACGGGATCATTAAAATCGAAAATCTTTACCGTTTCCACGGGGCATCAACTACGCCAGGAGGTGCGACGCGTCAACTGTTTCGTTAACAAACTGGTACACTTTGTTAACACCCCTGGTTAGCAATAATAAAATAGTTATTAGCTTTTTTAGTCCTCCGAGAAATCAAGCACTTGAGTAAATTCTATTCGAGCAATTGACCGCAGCAAGGACATGAGCGGTTAGAAAATTGAATGTAGAGCCGATTCAGAATTGAATTTATTATAAATGATATCCAAGGTGTCGAAACCGATATTGTGCTCCGCGCGTTCAATGCTCTTATATGTGCTCTCGCCGACATTGATGATCGTCGAGAATTCTTTCTGAGTCTTTTTTGCTTTCTCACGAATAAAACACAGCACTACGGCTAATGCTTGTTTGCGGCTCAATCCCAAGTTTTTGATTACATGTTCAATGTTTTCTGCGGCATTTTCCACTTCATATCCAACGACAAGCTCTCGATTCACCTTGGACACGAATTTAGCAATCTGTTCGTGACGAGTTTTTACCTGAACGTTCGGAACTCCCGTCGCGAAGTGGATATACATTAGCTCTGTTTCAGGATTGTATTTTACGATCATATTTCAATTTTTAAGCTGCCAGCTTTGATTAACTCGTTTTTGTGTTTATCTGCATGTCGGGAGGTTATATTAATATATTAGCTTGGGTCAATATATTAACCACAGGCACTCAGTTGGCGATTGTGTCAAGTATGTAAAAACAAGGTTTGTTTTGAATTATGCAGTAATTCCAATATCATGGAATTGTCCCGCTTTGCGGTATGCCATTTTCAAACTATCTAATATCTATAGAAAAATAATAGTCGCTAAATTGACGCGAATGACTAAGTGATTTAAAGTCGCGCCCGTGATCAAGCCGCTTCTTGCAGTACTTTTAAGTCTTTTCGCTCTGAACGCTTTCGCGGGAATCGAGAATTTCAAAAATTTCGCATCCGGAAAGATCGACAGGGATCGAGTGGATCAATCCGTCGTGCATCTCTTTTTTCGAGCCGATAATTTTTCCGATGCCAGCCTTCAAGACGCCGATGCTACAAAATGTACAGGCACCTTCGTTTCGAGCGACGGCTACGTCTTGACCGCGAAACATTGCATTGAGCCGATGTTAAGCGAAGAAGAAAATGCGCTGCTTCGCGAGACCTTCTCGTACCCTGAAAAAGCGAAGGTTTACCTGAAGCATCCTCTGCGGATCAAGATGGGGGCAGGATCCAAAGCTCTGGACGCCGAGATCGTCGCGATCGGAGGTGACCGTGATTGGGAAAGTCTCTACTCCATCCGTCCCAGGGACTTACTCGAATATCGCGAAGTCGTTCAAAGCCTGATCGACGAAGAAGGCTTCGGCTTTCAGTCCGACTGGGCAGTTTTGAAGGTGAAGTCCATCCATCCTCAAGCTTGCCTTCCGATTTCTCAAGCCGCGCTCGACCCAGGTTCTGAGCTGATTCATCTTGGCTTTCCAGGCTTCGCGGGCCGCGAGGTTCTCAGCGGCGGAAGAGACTTTTACTTTTCACGCGGAGAGGTCTATTCCGGATCGATGGATGCGTATTTTGATGCGCAAACAGACGCAATGATTCCTACTCCCGAGGACGTGGCACAGCGCCACTCCATGAGCCCGGAGGAGAAAAAGGCCTACGAAAAAAATTATCCGGCTGTTCGATCGGTTTTTCGTGAGCTGAATGCCCAAGTACAGAGCAGGGGAATGATCCTCAGCTCTGCTCCCGTTGCGGTGGGAATGTCAGGCGGCCCGACCTTGAATTCAGCAGGGCAAATCATCGGCGTTAATGTCGCCGCACTGAAAGGCGAATCGGCGCGCTCTTTGTCGAATTCGATTCGCTCGATTCTAGAGGGAGTTGAGCGCTCGCGCTTGTTGCTTGGGACCCCTTCGAGTGCTGTTCTGTTTCGGTGTCAGTGAGTCAGTTCTTAAAAGCGTGAATTGGCGAATGTTTATAAATTAAATGGCTGTTTTTCTAGACAGCGGCGCATTCTCGAAATCCGCCATTTTAAGGCTTTTTGCGCAAATCTTAGGATTTTTGAATATGCCTTTTTCGAAGACATTCCTGCTTAAGAAATTGTCGGATCACTTAATTTACACAGATCAATGATGTAACTATCTGTATTTATTGCGCTTGCACCATTGCACCACTTTGGTGCAAAACGTATTGCTACAAAGACGCGCGGCGTCTAAGATGCCGCCCATGAGCCGCTTGGATGCCCCAGTCACTGCTACCACTCAAAATCAGCCTGCTGATTTTCGGCTGTTTTTGCAGGAAGAGCTTTTGAAAAGGATTCGCAAAAATCCGAACTACTCTTTGCGTTCCTTTGCTCGGCATCTCAAGATTCACCACGGAACTCTTTCCCAGATTTTGCGCGGCCAACGTCCATTGACTGAAAGCACGCAAAAGAAACTAATTCAGACTTTGGGATTGGGCCCCGATGCTGTCAATCTTTTTGCTCCTCCGCAAGGAACGACAGCCGCGGCGAACTACGCTCAGGTTAGTATCGACGCTTTCCACTCGATTTCGGATTGGACGTACGACGCAATCATCGAGTTGATTCGAATCCCAGGATTTCAACCTAACACGCAATGGATCGCGACACGCTTCGGGCTTTCCGTCCACGAAGTGCAAATCGCGGTCGAACGCCTGGTTCGCCTCGAGCTGCTTGAGATCACCGCCGACAATCGCTGGATCGATCTCTCTGAAAACAACACAAACATTGTTGAAACCGATTTTACGAGCGTCGCTCTCAAGAACTATCAAAAGACTCTTTTGGAAAAATCGATCGCAACCGTCGATCAGGTTGAGAAATCAAAGAGAGACCATACCTCCGTTGTCTTGGCCTGCTCTTCAGAGGACCTTCTGGAAGTTAAAGCCAAGATCAAAACCTTTCGCAGAGAGCTGACCGCATTTCTGCAACGAAAGGGACAAAACCCCAACTCAGTTTACGCCATTCAGGTCTCTTTCTTTCCGTTAGACGATCAAGAAATCCAGTCAGGAGAATAAAAAATGAAACCTAAAAGAACAAGAATTTCCGATTTGCTAGGAGCCATTGCGTGCATGCTCATTGCGTCTTCAGTATTTGCTGCTAAAGAGCGTGGAGGCGGCAATTTGATGCCTGATGGACAGACTGTCGATCAGTACCTCTACGAACATACAATATCAGTCGCTGAGCTGAAAAAGGCAGCAGAACCAGATCTTTCTGTTATTCGACAAAAAGTTCCTGGTTTTGCGAAACTTCTTGAGGCTGCTTTTGATCTCCGCACTTGGTATAATGTTGATGCGCCTCTCAGCTCGCTTCCAATCAGCGCAACGTCGATCCCATTCGAGACGATTCAGGGTGCGATTCAAGATAATGAAAGAGTCATTTTCTCAAAATTGTATATGGGAAATGACCTGAAAAGAAAAAAGTACACAGCAGACCTAATCGTGCATGAATTGGTGAAAGCCGCCTTATGGGAAAAGAATGGATCTGACGATGCTCGCGCTGTTTTAGAAATCTGTGGGCCACTTTTCTCTACACCTATGGCGTCCGCAGAGAAGATCCAAGCGATTCTCAAAAAACACGACTTGAATTACGTCATTGGTAGAGACAAGAGAAATCTGGCTCAGATCGTTGCGCTCAATCACCAGCTTCATGATGATTATTTGAAAGTAGCTCCTGCGATGGCCGCGCTTTGTCAGTCTTTTGGAGCTGAAATGACTGAAGCAGGATTCTCGGCGGCGATGTCAAAAAATGTTCAACAGCAGCTGCAAGGAAAACTTTTTTTCCATCCCGCTTCAATGGTTCATTTTAGCTCGGATTCCGACAGGATCGCCATGCAAAGCAAGGCAAATGAAATCTCTCAACAAATTTTAGAGAACCAGGTGAAGTTTTCTGAAGTTTGGAAAGATTCTGACTTGAACTCATGGTGTGATTCGGAAGATGCCGATGAATTAGAGGGGGCCGTATTTTTGAATTATCCAGAGATGCCTCGAATTCCTGTCTCGTTGATGAATGATGGAATTGTAAGAAATATCCAATTGCCACTTCAGCCTCGTTGGGGTTTTGAATTTCCACTTCCTGAGTCAACGCCGTATTCGGTCTGCAGCAGTGCCGCTAGGGGGGCTGCTGCGGAGTCTGGTGGTAAATGGGCTGAGCCGTACGTTACGGCGAGATTCGACGAAAACGGCGACAATGGTTATTGCAGCATGGCGTATATCCTAAAATCAAAAATGAAAACTGGATCCCAGAAATAAGGAGAACGAAAATGAAAAGAAAAGTAAGTTTTATCGGTGCCCTTTCGCTGTCTCTGATTCTAGCCTCCTCATTGGCAAAGGCTGAAACAAAGGCCGGTGTTCTTGCATCGGCAGATGCTCCTCATTTCGCTGCGATGTATGCACTATTCAGCGGTAAGAGCTCAAAAACGGGGCATCAGTTCGAAATCAAACAATCAAGCGATGGTAAGTGGTCGATCAATGAATTCAAGCACTGCGGCTACTTTCCTTGCGAAGCTCAAGCGGAGCGACTCAACTCACTCAGCTTGTCTCCAGAAATCGTGTCTCCGATGAATCTGCCAGATGCGGGAATTCAAATCCAACTCAGTGACACGATGCTCATTCATCTCGTCTCCGACGGCATGGCGATGCTCCCCGGCAGTCGCTCCTATTATGAGTTAGTTATCTTCGATGAAAATAAAGCTGTGGTCGATCATATCGAGCTGCGCCTCAATGCGCTTCTTGACACTCATGGTGGTCAAAATTGAGTATTTTGTGCCATGATAAAACGTAAAGGGATAGCTTGCGACTGCAGTAATTCGTCGCAAGTTATCCCTTATAGTATGAGAATTGAAATCAGAACCGAAGCCCCTTCAGTTTTTTGTAATGAAGATTATCAGGGACGAGGATTGTCCTATCCACTGAATCGGCGATTACCGCATAGGCGGGTTCGAAATCTGCGCTCACTACGAAAGGGAAAACCGAACACTTCAAGACTTTCAGGATCATCGCGTCGTTCGATGCCAGCGCAGTTGCTTCGCATAACTCATACATCTTTTCCCATTTTACCTGATGCGGAATGAGCAAAGGATGATCCATCCGATTTTTCCGGACTGTGTTCGAGGTAAGAAACACTCTTTGCAATCCTTAATTCGACTGTCGGTGAGAATCGGCAACGAATTCTTAGTGGCTCGGGTGTCAATCCAGGTCTTTTGAGCGCGGAGCACCTTACGGACGGTTTCCGATATTTTCCATGCACCTTGTCTTTGAACTGACGAAGATACAGATCGATCGCGGAAAATGGTAATGCCTTTCCCATGAGTTAGAGGTCCAGATCGGTCGGGGGTCGACGATTGCGACGAGCAGCGATGCCACTTTCAGCATCGTCGTTCGACTTTTTGGAGGGCTGTTGGTGCGTGACTTCGTCGATAATCTCAACAAGCTCGGGCGAGGGTTCTTTTCTCCGGAGTTCGTTTAATATTCTTCGCGCCTCATCTAGTCCGCCTTTTTTTGGAATTTTAATCTCATCCTGCGTCATAGTGTTCCTGCTTTCAGCTCAATCAAGGAGAGCTGAGGTTGTCACTATAGTATGGATATTTCGGGTGTATGTGATGGAATTTGCAGATGAAAAAAGAGTTCAGGGTTTTGTATCGGTTAAAAAGGCGACTGGTCGCGGTCAAGGTTAGTTGGTTCGCGAGCTCAAGATGAACCGAAAGTGAACAAAACTGAAAGAGCGCGCGTGGCAAGTGCGGATTGTTGCATATCGTTTGTTAGCGCAAGTTATGCGTGATATTTCGATTTCAGGAGAACTATCTATATGTCATTGAAAATAAATACCGTCGCAGTGATCGCATTGGCGGCATTCTCGAGTGTTTCGTCTGTTTATGCTGTTGACTGGACTCCATGCAAAAAAGAGATCGATAAATTCTGTAAGCGAGTGAAGGGAAAGTCTGATCGCAAGATCTACGAATGTCTTTCGGAGCACGATGAGCATCATGACAATGGGCTTTCCGCGGAATGCGACAAGAATGGGCATACACAGTACGAGATCGAAAATGGACTTACGGATCCGAATGAAGGTAAAAAGTAAGTTTTAAAGAATTCGCGTCCGAAGATGAACTGAAAATGAATTTGGAGAGAGAGAAGGCAAGGTGAGAGCTTAAGCTTCTGAGAAAACAATATCATACACGGCCATCATAGGAAGAATTAGTATTTCAGCTCGCGCTCTGAGTGTGCTTCTGCAAAAATGTGAGAATGTCACTCTCAGAGTTCTCCATTAGACGGCCTGTTTTTGCATGGATGCTGATGACGGCCTTGATTGTTTTTGGCGCGATCTCGTTTTTACGAATGGGGATCAGTCAACTTCCTGACGTCGATTTTCCTGTTGTCTCAGTCAATATCCGTCTTGAGGGCGCGGCCCCCGAGGTTATTGAGACAGAGATCGTTGATTTCGTTGAAAACGCGGTGATGAGCGTGGAGGGCGTAAGAAGCGTAACTTCTCGTTCTGAAAATAGCGAAGGCACGATCACGATTGAATTCGATTTGAACCGAAATATCGATTTAGCGGTCCAGGACGTGCAGGCGAAGCTTTCGCAGATCCAGTCTAAGCTTCCGCGCGAGATTACGGCAACAACGGTTTCGAAGACGAATCCGGAAGATCAGCCGATTATCCTAGTGACGATCGAGAGCGACAAGTATCCGCTTCGCGAGCTGATGTACTTCGTCGACGATCGGATCAAGGACCAATTTGCGATGGTTCCCGGGGTGGGTGATATCACATTAGGTGGCTATGTGGACCCCAGTCTGCGGGTCTGGGTGTCTGCGGATAAGCTCAAGCGCTATCAGCTTTCCGTCAACGATGTCATATCCACGGTCCAAAATGAGCATGTCGAGCAGCCAGCGGGAAAAATTGAGAACCTAAAAGGAGATCGCATGTGGTACGTGCGATCTCTTGGAGAGGCCGTTAGCGTTGGCCAATTCGGAGATATTCTCGTCAACCAACGAGGCGGTCAGCCGAACTATGCTCGCACTCGGTTAGGTGAAGTCGCTCGCGTCGAGGATGATCTCGCCGATGTACTTCGATATAGTCGTGCGAACGGCGTTCCAGGGGTGGGACTCGCGATTCTCAAGCAGAGAGGATCGAATGCCGTAGAGGTCGCTAATAATGTTCGGGCTAAGATCGAAGAAATTCGAAAGGGGCTCCCGGACGGAATGCATTTAGGTGTGAACTTTGACAGCACTAAGTACATCGAGGAGGCTGTCTCTGAACTCAATTTTACTTTATTGCTTTCGGCTTTATTGACCGCTCTTGTTTGCTGGATATTTTTAGGCTCCTGGTCTTCTACGTTCAATGTGCTCTTCTCAATTCCTACTTCCATCGTCGGCACGTTTATCGTGCTTTATTTTTCTGGATTTACGCTCAACACCTTCACGCTCCTGGGCTTAAGCCTTTCGATTGGTATTGTAGTCGATGACGCCATTATGGTTCTTGAAAATATTATTCGGCACAAAGAAAAGGGACACGACAAAGTCACCGCTGCACGGATCGGCGCCAAGGAAATTACCTTTGCCGCATTAGCTGCTACACTTTCGATCGTTGCGATATTTCTGCCCGTGGTTTTCATGAGGGGAATTATCGGGAAGTTTTTTTTCCAGTTTGGTGTGACGATCACCGTTGCGGTTCTGCTTTCTCTTCTTGAGGCGCTGACGTTGACGCCGATGCGTTGTTCCCTGTTTGTCGATGCAGGTGAAAGGCGGACAAGAATAGGAAGAGGAATTGAAGCGATGCTTGAGGGCGCAAAGCATTTTTACGCACGAACACTTGAGGCGGGTCTCGATCATCGATGGAAAATTATTGTTTCGTCATCTCTCTTCTTTGTGGCGAGCCTTGGATGCTTAGGTTACCTAAAAAAGGAGTTTCTTCCTGCCGAGGATCAGAGCCGGTTCAATATTCGCCTAAAGACACCTATTGGGTCTTCTCTTGCATACTCGGATGCGCGATTTAAAGAGATCGAAGGGTTTCTCGCTAAGAGATCTGAAGTCAATCGATACGTTCTCCAAGTTGGCGGTGGATCGCCAGGAGATGCGAATAGCGGCTCGGTGCTGGTGACGATGAAGAATCGCGGCAAGAGAGGGATCGACCCCGGCGCTGGTCATGAGCTTTCTCAGCAGGAGTTTATGGATGTTTGTAGAAGTGAGTTCAAAAAAATCTCCGGACTTCGCGCGGTGATTCAGGATCTTTCAATAAAAGGATTTAGCGCTTCGCGGGGATTTCCTGTGGAGTTTACGGTGCAAGGCCCTGAGTGGCAAGCGCTGGCCGACTACTCATCTCAGATTGTGGCAAAGCTTGAAAAGACCGGACTCGTGACTGATATCGATATGAACTATGACTCGGCAATGCCTGAGTTTGTTGTCGTACCCGATCGAAAGAAAGCTGCAGAGCATGGAGTCAGTGTTGCAAGTATCAGTGATACGGTAAACGCGATGATTGGAGGCGTGACTGTCGGTCGCTATCCGAAAGGTGGTCATCGATACGATATTACCGTGAAGCTCGAAGACAGCAGGAGCGAAGAACCGCTCGAGAAGATGAAGAGGCTTTTTGTCCGAAATAATCGGGGAGAGCTCATTTCTTTGTCGGATGTCGTCCGAATTGAGGAACGAAAGTCGATGGTTGAAATCAATCGCCGGGATCGTGAGCGCGCGATTACGATTTACGCAAACGTCGCTACAGGAAAGTCGCAGCAAAAGGCACTTCAAGCGGTGGAGACGATCGCTAAGGAGGTTTTGCCAGCTCCTCATTACCACGTCGTACTGAGTGGTAGTTCACAGACTTTTAGCGAATCCTTCCAAAGCCTGCTCTTGGCTTTGGTGTTGGGATTCGTCGTTGCCTACATGATTTTGGCATCACAGTTTAACAGCTTTTTTGATCCGATCGCCGTTTTAATGGCGCTTCCGTTTAGCGTGTCGGGCGCATTTCTTGCCTTATTTTTTGCACATCAATCCATCAACGTTTACAGCATGATCGGTCTTGTTTTGCTTATGGGGATCGTGAAAAAGAATTCGATTTTGCTCGTTGAATTCACAAATCAAGTCAGAGCTGAGGGTGTCGAGTCTGTGCGCGAGGCTTTGTTGGATGCTTGTCCGGTACGGCTTCGCCCTATCTTAATGACGTCTATCGCGACGATAGCGGGCGCGCTGCCTGCTGCGTTGGCTTTTGGCCCTGGAGCAGAAAGCCGCATTCCAATGGCAGTTGCGGTGATTGGAGGAGTATTAGTTTCAACCTTGATTACTCTCTACGTCGTTCCTTGCGTATATCTTGTTCTATCTAAGCGCATGGTTTCAAAATCCGAGTATGGCGCGAATACAAAATGCACGATTGAAAATGAACCTCAGATGAAAAAATAGAATCGAAGATGAACGGAATCTGAATTTTTCTATGACGCATATGAGTTATTTAATTCACATGTATTGTTTTTTTATTTTTAAGAAAAACTTTGTTGCGCAAAACAAGTGATTATCTTAATCGGATCAAGCTCGAGCAAATTCAAAGTAAAATAAAAACTTTATCAGGAGTTTGATCATGAAAAAAATGTCAGTCGTTCTCGCAAGTCTAATCGCATCCGCAAATGCATTTGCTGCTGCGCCGGTTAACGCAAACAGTTCTTGGGCGCAAGTTCTAGCCAGCAATGACGTTGTAGTCGTTGCACCCTATGCACAACAGCTCGGAACGCTCGGTGTTTTCGGCGCTTGCGCGACGGCAACAGAAATCAAGTCGATCGCGCCTCAGAAGGTTTGCGTTGAGTCGGCACAAGTCCCAGGAACGGGAACTTCCGATGTCGATTATCCCCCGCAGTATCAATGCGTCCGCTACGAAGAGAAAGTCCTGTCCATGTCGAGAAAAGGCATGGCAGATAGCTGTGTTGAATACGGTTATGAAAACTTCGGTGGGGACGGAGAATATTGGGTTTGCAAGAAGCATGGAATGGCTCCTTACGAAGTCGGCCTGACTCAGACTGTGGATGTGATCCATGCTTCGGGCGATAACTATCCATCTGTCGCATTTACGAAGTCGTTCACGATTCCAGCTTGCGCTCAATAACTGAGAAGTTTATTGAGTCTATAAAGGGCCCGATCAAACCCATTGTTTGATCGGGCTTTTTTTATACGAAGTGTTTGAATCTTGAATTTCCTGAAATACTCTAACGATCAAACAAGCTCTTTGCGCTTGACGAATAAAACCGCACCCGCTGGCAAGATGAGTAGCGTCATCAAGGTTGAGATCAATATCCCACCGATGACTGCAATTGCCAGCGGTTGCTGAAGTTCGGCACCGGTGCCCCAGCCCAAAGCCAGCGGCACGAGTCCTAAAATCGTCACAGAAGCAGTCATGAGAATAGGTCTGACCCGCTTAAGCGCGGCGGACATAACGGCGTCATGCAGTTCAGCGCCATTGTGAAGCTGCGTATTCATGTAGTCGAGAAGCATGATCCCGTTTCTGACAACGATCCCTACAAGCATGATCGCGCCAATCATGGACGATACGTTGATTGTCGCGTGAAAAAGCCAGAGACTCAAGAAAGCTCCAACTCCCGCGAGCGGGATAGTCAATAGAATCAGCCCCACCTCGGTCAAGGATCCAAACTCAATCCAAAGAATGAACGCTACCACGCAGATTGCAAGAAAGAGCACCATTCCCATATTGCTCAGCGCGCTTTCTTGAGTTTCATACCGACCTGAGAATCCCCACGAGTATCCTTGCGGTAGTTTTAGATCGCGCAGCGCTTTTTTAACGTCTTGAGCGACATCGTGCGTATTGCGGCCTGCGACATTCGCGGTGACCGTGAGCTTTCGAGTCTGATGCTCATGATTGATCTCGCTTGGGATATCGGCATAAGAAAACTTAGCGACTTGCTCAAGCGGAACACTTGCGCCGCTGGTCGTTCGAAGAGGTAAGCTATTCATCGCTTCGATATCCATATTCTCTCCTGGCGCAGTGAAATGAAGCGTGACTGGGATTTCTTTTTGGATCTCCCTCACGCTCGTGGCTTCTAGACCATTGGAGTATGCGGAGAGAAGGTCATAGATATTTTTTACGGATACGCCGAGTTTCCCAGCTTCCTTTTTGTCGATCTGCACTTCCAGCGACGGGACAGGAATATCTGGAGGTGCGCGCAGATCTTTGATTCCACGAATCGAGTGCATCTTAACCACAAGTCGATCAGCGAAACTGTGCAATTGCTCCATGTCGGGGCCATAGAGGTCAACGCCGAGATCCGCTGGGACCCCGCCCAGAGCATCAGCGATTTTGTCAGCAAGAGGCATGAGGTAGTTGATTTGGACACTGACGAGTTGGGAGGTTTTAGCTTTAAGGGTCTCAATCAATGCTTTGAGATCAATCGGGCGCTCTCCCTTAGGAACAAGTTTGACCATGATGTCACTGTGATTGACCGAGTCTGTGTCTTCTGCGCCGGGGGCATGGCCGGTACGTCGCGTAACCGTGATAACGCCGGGCATTTCCTTGAGCCAGTTTTCGAGCTTTACACCGACTCGTCGCGATTCAGGAAGCGAGGTGCCGGGAGGCATGATCGTTTGGAGAAGAATCGCTCCTTCATCCAGTGACGGCAAGAACTCGACGTTCAGATGACGGAAGGCGATCGTTACTAAGATGATTGGAATGAGGCCGTAGAGAAGAGTGCGTTTGGGATGAATGAGGGCCTTTTTAAGAATGCGTCCGTAGTGTTCCTGAAGACGTGTCTTTTCGTGTTCGTCGTGGCGAATATTAGTAAGCCACTTCAGCGCAAGGACGGGAATCAGCGTAATCGCGACCACTAATGACGCCACAAGCGCGAATGTCACCGTCCAGCTGACTGGGGCAAAGAGCCTGCCAGCGAAACCCTCGATCAGCACCATCGGAACAAAAATCCCGATATTCGTCAAAGTGGAGAAAAATACAGGCCGAAAAACCTCCGACGTTGCATGAACGATGATCTCACGGTTTGACAAATCTCGTCTGAGCTCGGGAGTGGAAAACCATCGAAAAATGGTTTCAAGAACGACAATCGTATCATCGACGATAATGCCTGTACCAATCGCAAGACCGCCAAGCGACATGATATTGAGACCGATGCCCGACGCTCGCATGAGGACAATGGCTGCTACCACAGAAACAGGAATACTGGTTGTTGCAACCAGGGTTGAACGAAAGTTGCCAAGGAAATAAGCGAGAACAAGAATGACCAGTATCGCGCCGATCCAAACGCTTTCACGAACGCTTCCGATCGAGTCTCGGATTAACTCAGCCTGGTCATAGTAATTTCGAAGGGTGTAGTCCTTGGAGAGTCCGTCTTGGTAGCGTCCAATTTCGGCACGCACGACATCTGCAAGCGTTCCAGCGTCAAAATTAGGTTGTTTATAGATATTGATGAGAACAGACGGGGATCCTCGTTCGGAGGTGTCTCCCCGTTCATATTGAAATGACGTCGTTACCTTAGCCAGATCTTTGATTCGGATTGGAGTTCCAGACTTGACTGCGACAACGAGTTCCTCGATCGAAGGTGCATCTCCGAACTGGCCGTTTGCGTGGATGACAAACTCTTGGGCAGAGTGATTGAGAATACCGGGGGACGTGAGAATATTGTTATTGGTGAGAGCGTCTTTTAAGTGATCAAGCGTAATATCGTATTTAATCAGGAGAGCAGGATTTGGCCTGATGGAATACTCCATCACTTTTCCGCCCATCACGACGACTTTATAGACCCCCGGAATACGCTGAAGACGAGGTTTGAGGTCGAGCACAGCCATATCGCGGAGTTTAGCGAGATTGGTTCCCCCCTGAAAACTATAGCCCTCCAGCATGGAGAGAGCGGCAGAGAGGTTTTCAACGACTGGCTGCGTGCCGGAAGGAAGCTGTTCTCGAATCGTTGCGAGGGCCTCGTTTAAATACTGGCGTGCTGTCAGCATATCGGTTCCCCAGTGAAATTCTGCGGAGACCATCGAGATACCTGTCGCGGATGTGGAGCGAACGCGGGTGACACCCAGAACGCCACCGATCGCACTTTCAATGGGAAGCGTGATCTGACGCTCCATTTCCAGGGATGAGTAGCTTGGGACCTCTGTGATGACGTTTAAGATCGGAAAGTTCAGCGGCGGAAAGAGGTCAACCTGAAGATCTCGGTAGGTAAGTGCTCCCAATAAAAAGATGAAAGCGACCACGGCGCCGACTAGCCCGCTGCGAGCTAGAACAAAATGAAGAAAGCGATGGAGTTTAGTCATCGTCGGCTTCCTTGAAGTTTGGATAGAGGTATCCGATTCCGCCCTGAACAGCGACATGATCGCTCGCCATCAATCCCGTTCGAATTTCCACGGCACCGTCGGACTCGATTCCTACTTCGACTTCTGTTGGAGTGAAGCTGATTTTTCCGTCTTTGCTTTGGGTTTGTTTCAGCACGAGTGTTGCGCCGTCTTTGATGTAAATCGCCTCGCGAGGAACGGTCAGGGCGTTTTTCTGAGTTGAAAGCGTCAGACGCGCAAAAATAAATTCTCCCGCAGGTACGGAAGGACCTTGAGTGGTGCTGAGCCAGGCTAGGGCTTGACCGACTTCCGAACTTGCCGAGCGGCTCACTCTGGTCACGGTGCCAGAGATAGTTGGGCGCCCTTCGTTTCCTGCGGTCGAGATCCAAGCTTTCTCGCCGATTCGAACCTTTTGACTATCGGCGGGCTCGAGAAAAACTTCAAAGGATTGCCCTCCTCCTAGGGCGATCCCGTAGGCAGGAGCAGTATCGGCAATGTCTTGAATTTTGACTTGAGCCGACTGGGGTTCATCACCGATATCCGCGATGGGTTTTGTCTTTGAATGAAAACAGCCGCTGAAGAGAGCAAGGAATGCCAAGAATAGTAGCTGTCTATTAGATGCCATTCGAAACCTCGAGATGCTGTCCGGAGACTCGTTCCAGATGGGCAAGATCCGATAGATAGCCGTAATAGGCTGCGCGTTCATTGACTAGATTTTGAAGCCAAAGGCTTGTCGAGTCAGTGGCTTCAATGATTCCAACCGCAGCTTTGCGATATCTTTCGATACTAGAGTCCGATGCGCGCTTCAGCTCGGGTAATAGTTTTTGAAGCCGTTTTTGATCATCAAAATGCGCGATGGCGAGAGTGCGTGTTTGGATAAAGTCCGATTCGATCCTTTGGGTTTCTGCCTCAAGCTTCTTTCGCGAGAGCTCGGCATCGGCCTTGGCTTGAGCGATCTGAGTTGATACCAATCCCCAATCGAATAGAGTGAATCGCAGCTGTCCGTACGCATTCCACGACGGAACCATTGTTTCCGGACTTTGGCCGGTTAGGCCGTATTCCACAGCGGCACTCAAAGCGGGAAGCCGAGAGGCTTGAGCGACGCTGATTGTGGCGTCAGTGGCTTCGATCTGCTTATTGAGCGTCACGAATGTCGGATTTTTTTCGAAACTCAGAGTGCTGATCCTTGCGGCAGGCACTTCCGGAAGGTGAGGAATAGGCTGAATGATCCAGTTTTCATCCGCCTTGACGCCGATGACTTCAGCAAGCTGAGCGCGTTCTCCGGCAAGTTGAGCTTTGAGGACTTCGCGATTGCGTGTCAGATCGTAAATGGCCGATCTGACTTTGACCATGTCGAAGGAGGGGGCTCGTCCGATCTGATAACGGGGGACGACATCGTTCATGAGGCGTTTGAATTGCTCTTCAACCAGATTGATGTTCGCCATCGTGTCTTGATCACGAAGGATGGAAAAGTAGAGCTGCTTGACCAGCATCTCCACATCCTGAGTGGTTTCAACTTGAGAAAGATGCGAGGCTTCAAGCTCAATCGATCGCTGCGTGCCTAATTTCCAGGTCGCGCCAAAAGGGAGGGTTCCTTGTTCGATGCGAATGACGGCTTTGTTCGCATCGTTGGACTGCGTGATGATGTCGGATGCGGTGGCGAGATTTCCTTGCGCCACGAGCTGTGGCAGCTTGGGCTTGTTGGCTTCCTCATACGCGGCTTGAGCACGTGATGAATTCACCACTGCTTGGGCTATTTGAACTGAGTGCGATGAGATCAATTTCAGGCAGTCAGAGAGCGAATAAGACTGCGATGCGGAAGAAGTCGTGTATGAACCCAGGATTAATAAATAGATTATGCGTAATAGGCATCTGCGGTGCATTTGCTCTGTACATAACGGAACAAAAGTGATCCTGCAAATCAAGAAGTCTGTTTCGAATGCGAAAAATATTTGATACAGGACTGCCTATGAATACGCGCGTTACCTTCCTGTTGTTGATGTTCATATTCAGTTCATCTTCGCTGCTCTCTTGCAACAGTTTGGATGATCAACTCAAGAGACAGGCGGAAATCACAGGTGAAGCTCAGGCTGATCGAACTACCGTCGTAACGAATCAAGATAATGAGCGGAAATGGGCGCGTATGGAGAAGGATCTTGATGCACGTCGACATTTTTATGATTGCCTTCAAGGGACCTACCAAGGAACGACTCAGAGCGAAGTGGACAGCGGTGCGCGATACGACATCACAGTGACTGTGACTGCAAACCTTCCGCCCGCCTATACTTTGGGAAGGCAAAGAACCGATTCTGAGATCATGAGCGACATGAGCAGTCTGAGCTTCAAGGCGATTGAGGTCACGCTTTCAAATCCTGCAATTCCGGCGATGCAAGTTCCGGGATCCGGAAAGGTACTGCCCGAGGGCGTAAGGCCTTGGACATTTGAAAATGTCCAATCGGACTTGGTTTCAGGAAGGATTGATCTGATTTCTTCTTCAAGTCCTACGCATTTTGCTCTTTGGCTCATGTCGGACGGAAGTTTTCCAAAGGGAAGTGATCGTGCTCTCGTTGGATCCTCGAGTACAGGAGTCATGAGGTCGGTGATTCAAGGTGAGAAGTGCAAGGTGGCAAAAATTTGGATTGAAATGAGAGCATCCAATCTTTCGACTACACCTTTCGGAGCTGAGCTTCATCGCTCAGATGCGAAATGAGATCGCCGTCTTTGATTTTAATTGGCATTGTTGGAACGTTGGGGCTTTTGAGCTGTGATCCACAGCAAGATTCCAAACTGCCTAACCCTGGTTATTATCAGGGTACTTTAATCCATGCTAATTCGGGTAAAATTGAAAAGCTTCCTGTGATGGCTAACGTGGAGCTTAAGGCGACTCATGGTCTTAAGATCACGTTCGATCAATCGGGAGGAACAGGAGTTCTACCGATTCAAGTGAGCGCGATTGATTCGAATACCGCACAAATCGTGATCGAAGAACTTGGCAAGAATTCCGTTCGTTTGACGTTAGAATCCACCTGTTGGGTCAGTCACGCGGCCGGCACCGTTGAGGCATGCTTGACTCCTGCTGCAATCAATATTTCGGTTGCTCAACAGTCGGGAAATGAAATCTACTCGTTGATGCTCGATCATTCTGAAAAATCTGTGGCGTTGCCCTTGGAAGTTCCTCAGTCCTATACTGTATCTCAGGCAGTTCAACGCGCATTCTCGCTGAGTTTTGAGAGTCGTATCGAGTTTCAAAGGTCCTCTCAGGCTAAACAGTTGTCTAAAAACACATATCAAAATCTTCTCCCGCATTTCTCGTTGGGATCCATAGCTACTATAGCTGAGATGAATCCGTATTCTCTTGTTGGGACGGTCGGGGATCTTGCCCCGTTTCTTTTGCCGTCCCGCTGGATGCATGCTCGTGAGCAATCCCACCTTTCTGACGCAGAGAAAGACGCTCTGATTGTCATGCGAGCAGATACGGGAGTCGAGGTTGAGGCGCTTGCTGACGCCTTAGCGCGTGATAAGGAGATTCTAAAGGCGTTCGACGAGACGATCGCGACAGTGGATGGAGTTCAAAAGCGAGTTGAGTGGAGAGAGCGATTTGGCGATTTTCCACTTGGCACAGCGAATGGACTTTTGACCACTTTGCATTCTCTGCAGGCGGATCGTGCAACTCTCGCTCTGAATATCGACGAACAGTTGGCGTTCGTCGCACAAAGTCTCGGAATGATGAATCCAAAAGGCGTGAGTGATATGACTCTCGAGAGTGATGCGCTACCAATTGAGCAAGCCATCCCACTGGAGGATGTCAAAATTTGGCAACCTGCGACTTCAGTCTCATATGAGCTCAAGCAGATGGACGCTCTGATTGCAGCTGCTCGTGAGACAAAAGGCGCGACATTGTTTGAGTGGGTCGATCCATCAGGTGATCCGACGGCAGCTTTGGGTTTTGGTTTGGGGTCCGCGATTGAAATCCGATCGAGCCAGCTGGAACAGGCGCGGATCTCTCGCGAGCAGATTCAAGCCATTGTTTTGCAAAAGGTGACTCAAGCCGTTCTTGAGTACAATCATGCGATCGATCAATTTAAAAAGTCAAAGCAAGACCTTGCATTGCAGGAAAGTCGCGTTCAGACCATATTGGATAACATTCGTCTCAACAATGAGTTTAATCTGGTCGATTTGGCAACCGTTTTTCAGGATAGAATGCGGGCTCAGATGTTGTTATCGAGCGCTCAAGCTGCATTCAGGATTCATCGGGCAAAGCTGGATCGATTGCTGCTACAGGGATTTTATTCTTCTGTAGAGAAACTCTAATTGCCAGATTCTAGCTCAAAGTTAACGGAAGAGTGACATTGAGGAGTGACCCCGATGAGGTTGATTCCTGCAATGTGATCGATCCGTTCAAGAGCTGTGCAGATTTATACGCGATGGAAAGACCAAGTCCTGAGCCTGGCACATGCCTTTCATCTCCACGAAGGAACGGCTCGAAAAGAGATGCTTTAACATTTTCTGAAAATCCTGGGCCATGATCACGGATGGAAATGATGGCACTTTGCTCGCGATTGATCCAGGAAATGGTTACTACTCCGTCTGGTCGAGAATAGAGTATTGCGTTTTCAATTAAGTTGCCGAGAATTTCGCTGAGAAGGTAGCTCGTTCCCATGACGCTCAATGCAGGTGAGGGTTCGACCTGAATTTTGATACCTCGCTGTTGTGCTCGTGAGAGCAACATTTTGAGCTGACTATTGACCAGTTCACTCAAATCGATAGCCTCGGGACGCGGCAAGGCTTGGTACGAGATACGAGAAGAAGTGATAAGTTTTTTAATTAAAATGGTCAGGCGCTCGCTCGCCAAATTCAAATCATTCATGCTCTCCAGAAGTTCTTCTTGAGTGCGTTCTTTACGAAGCGTGACCTGCAGAGTCGCTTGGATCGCGGCTACTGGCGTCTTGAGTTGATGGGCGGCTCTTCCCAAAAAAAGCCACATCTCTGAGTAAACGCTTGCCGCTTGTTCGTGTAGGGTATGCAGTTTTTCAACAACTGCCTTTACTTCTTGAGTCCGTGCTTTAGGGAGCTGCGGAAACGCGTGTGTTGCGCCAAAATCCACTGTTTGGAGAGAGTCGCTCAGATGAGATAAGTCCTTCATCAGTATGCGAACCAAGAAAAACAATATGGCCATGAAGATAAATGCGAGAGCCACCAGAAGCGGAATCGTTGAAAAGAAGGTCTGGTGTACAAAATCTAAGTATTGCGCTTGGTCGACGCCTACAACCAGGCAGATTCTCCCCCTCTGGAATGGAGGACTGTTTTTATAGGCCTCGTCCGTTTCAGGTTGAAATAGGACTGAGCGGAGGCGATACGTGCGGGTTCCTGAAATGGTATCGCTCATGCTCTTTCCAGTGTTATCGGGAGAGCACTGAATGTCCGGAGCGGTAAGGCTTTCTCGAAGAAGTCGACCTGAGTCCGCATCAAAAAATCTAAAAAACTCCCCATTTTGAGAGTTTTGATAGTTAGAGAGAGCAAGAGGAGTGATTTCGAAGTCGAATTTTCCTCCTGGGATTGCGTTCACCAGAGCGGATAAAGAAAACGCGTCATCTGCGAGTAAACTGTCCATCGCTCTTAAAGAAAGCTGAGTCTGACTGCGATGCATAAGGCCAAGTGAAGCTCCTCCAAACATGAAAAGCACCAGGCTTGATACGACGAGGACTCGCGTCGTGAGTGACCACGTTTTCATCGGATCACGTAACCTTCGCCACGAACCGTTTCGATGAGAGCGCCTATCGAGGCTGCCTCGAGTTTTCTTCGAAGTTTATTGATAAATACATCGATGACATTGCTTTCTTGTTCTTCCGTCGCTGAATAGAGATGCTCTAAAATCGTTCTTCTGGAAAGAATATGGGAGCGCCTCATGAGAAGTAGCTCTAAAATAGCGAACTCTTTTGCGGTTAAATTGAGTGGCGTTCCCGCTGTAGAGGCAGTCCGGGCTGTGGGATCGAGCTTTAGTGGACCGAGCTCGAGCAACGGCGTGTAAATTTGATACTTCCTTCGGATAAGGGCGCGAACTTTCAAAAGCACTTCTTCGAATGAAAATGGCTTAGTCACATAGTCGTCAGTTCCGCTTAAGTAGGCGAGAGTTTTATCTTCAAGAGTGTCTTTCGCGCTTAGAATGAGTACGGGAGTTCGTATATTCTTGTTTCGAACTGCCTTTAGGAGGTCGATACCGGTACCATCTGGCAGCATGAGATCAAGGATCAGCGTGTCGTACTCATGCTCGTCGACGAGCTGAAGTCCCTCAGTAAGAGTTGAGACGAGATCAACAGCGAATGCTTCCTCGGTAAGTCCTTTTTGAATGGCTTTTCCGATCAGTGTTTGGTCTTCGACTACAAGAATGCGCATAGTTTGAGAGAGCTTTAGCACAAACGAGTATGTTGAGAAATTCTGTTCTCAGGGGGTTTCTGTTCATGTTGCATTCATGTAGCCATGCTATCAAGTCGGGCGTATGGGAGCCAAAATATGATGAAAAGTTCATGGATACTGATTGCCGCTTTTTTTAGCGTTGTCTCGACTGTTTGCTTTGCGCTTCCGGGTTATTCAATGGCGGCTGAGCCGACAGAAGAGAGTCGATTTCATCTTCTGTCGATGAAATGCGAGCAGGAGGCCGATGAAGGAGCTGAGACAACTCCGCAATCGCCCCCTTTGAATGTTGACGATCCCGGGACGCCTGGATGCAATAAGTGGGAGCTCAACTTCGTCGCGGATGGCGATCTCGCGAAAGGTCAAAATACCTGGGAGGTTCCGCTTCTCGACATCAATTACGGAGTTGGAGACAATCTTCAGTTTAAATACGAAGTTCCCTATCTTTCATCTTCTGGCGAAGCTTCCGCCTCCGCGGTCGGTGAGTCGAAGGCGGGAGTAAAATATATGTTTTTTGAGGACGAAACGAGTAAGTCCGAAATCGCCGTATATCCACAAGCGAGTTTCGTGAGTTCGAGCTCGGATGCGGTCCGGAAGGGATTGGCCACTCCTGGAAAAGTGTTTACTCTCCCGATTCTATTTTCGACAAGGATTGGAAAGACCCCGAGGGGGGACGTCGACTTCACTGCGAACTTCGGGTACAATTTGTCTACCAAGTCCGATACCACTGATTTTATTTCTGGCGCTGTGGCTGTCGGAACCGCCGTATTTTCAAGGGTCTCATTTATGGGAGAGCTTTCGACTCGTCAGGGCCTTTCATCGGGCACGGATGGGTCGAGAGAGAATCTTCTCCTTTCCAATGTTGGAGTGATCGGAACTCTATCAAGAAAATTTTTCTTACTTGGTTCAGTAGGTCATAGTCTTTACGCTTCTGATCAACTGAGCCACTCGTACGCTTTAGGAGGCGTGCGGTTTATTCTCGGTGGGATTTAATACACCGGCCCCATAGGCCGCTTACCAATCCGCTTCAGCACCTGCGTTCTGAACTTAAGCCAAGGCACATGGGCCGCGCGCGAAGCTTGATCGCGCACCAGATCGGACATGGGAAGGCCTTTGACCCAAGCATCGGCTTGCGTAACGGCCTCGTCGACGAGCGCGGCTCCGGCGGCGCCGCCGGGAACTGGAATCCGCGAGTTCAGATCAATCGGGCTTTCAATAAACGCACGATCATGAGGCTAAGCCCAGAGATGACACGCAAGGAAAGCGAGCAGGTTCCATTCTCGGAAAGTCGCGCGAGACACCGTGTATGTGG
>CAZCBS010000013.1:0-26001 GCA_964496965.1 uncultured Bacteriovoracaceae bacterium | reverse complement strand
TGGAGTTGGGTGACCGGGGTTAATTGCATTTCAAAAGGTTTTGTTAAAATGACTTCACGAGCCCTCTCGTCACTATTTCGTCCGACTTCAGAGTCAGGACTTCCGAGCGTCATCTTTTTTCCGCCTGGTGGAATATTAAATTTCTTAAATTGAAAGCTCTCCGCACGAGCTGAACGGAGAAGAGCAAGCGCCGCCGCATCGTTTTTTGCAAGCTTCTCAAAGATCGGAAGAGTCGAGTTCTTCTCAAGATCTGCTCTTAACCAGGCTTGTGCGGCACGATGATCAATTGGCTCACTAGGCCGTTCGTCTACGAGCTTTCGAAGCATTGTGACCCGGTCCGAAGGCCGTTCTTTTTCGGCGTAGGCCAGCGCACGAAGTCCAAACGCTCGAACATCGGCTCGCGAAGAAAAAAGCGCGTTCTCGATCGCGCGGTCGCCAATGTCAGGCTTGAGGTTCTTTAAAAGAGATGGGATGAATTGCTCGTTCATCCAAGTCTGCATTTCAGTTCCGTGCGATAACCGGCTTAGGCCCCCGACGCCAGATCCTGGATCTACCAGGTAATCCTTCAGGTAATCCTTGGTTTTGACCTCCTCGGCAAGCTTTTCGACTTCATGAGCGGATTTTCCTGCACGCGCGCTCTCAAGCTTGATCCACTCTTGAAAAAGCAGCTCATGATTGGGGGCTTGCTCTTGCACCTTTTCCATCACAATCTCTCTAATTTTTTTCAGCTCTTTCGGATCGGCAAGACCCGATGCAAAGTTGTGCTCAAGCCTTCTTTTGAGCTTCCAAATCAGAGCATGGTCGTCTTTTGAGATTTCTTTTCCTTCCGCGAGAAATTCAAAATACTGCGAAGGCGACATCTCAAGACTCTCCGGAATCACCCGGATGGCGCTTTTATTTTGCCAGATGATAAACTCGCCAGAGCGAGTGAAGTCTATTCCTTCACGAGCGTTGGGATCGACCTTAAAACGAATGGTAATTCCCGTACCGCGCGCTCCTTTCTTTCCGATTTTTGTGTAAAACCCATTTCCATAATTCGCCGCTTCTCCAGCGGCGCCTTTCCGAGAAATCAGCACGTTGGGTTCACCCGTATGCGCGCGAGTGATGCTCTCATAAGCCAGGAAGTTACCGGTCTCGTGAGCAACGACGTCGAGCCCCAGTTCTTTCGCGGTTTTTCCCGAGCCTTCTCCAACAGTTTTGGTTTTGAGAGGTTCCTTGTTCATCCACCACGCAAGCGAATCTTGGTCGTTTGGATTGTTTTTAATGGCGAGAAGCTTTTGCTTCAGACCGAGCTGGTCCAGCATCTCAGACGCGTATTCGATGTCAACCGCATGTTGATAAAGTTTTTTGCCGTTCTTCTCAAGCCAGCGCTGAGCATCGGGGCTTAGAAGATCTCGAGAAGGACTAAATTGATCGATCTCTTTTTTCATGACGGCCAGATCTTCTGGACGGATCTTAAGATCGTATTGAAAGGCTTTGGTCAGTGCACGAACGACTGAAAAAATGGGAGGATTCTTTCCCTCTTTGGCTCGTGCTGTTTGCTCGTGTGTGGGCGAAAAATAGTAAGTCAGTTTGTCTTCGTGCACGTCTTTTAAAAACTGCGAGTCATTGGCGTTCTTCCAGTCCCTAATATCGCGAACGACAGACTCATGCTGGGGCGGATTTGTCAGCTCGACCATGCCGGTCGAATTTGAATCCGTGTGTTGATTCATAAAACCGAAGTCATCTAAGATTGCCCCCTTGTCGTGAGAGGCTTCTCTTAAACTTCTCACTTCCCATGGCGTTGCTTTAGATCCCACGAAATACGGGAACTGAGTTTTCAAGGCCTGCTGAAATTCCTGGGCTTGGGTGACGCTTCCATCAACAACGATATCGAGATCTTGGGTCGAGCGAAAAATATTGGTGTAATCATAATCAAATCGCGCTTTTTGAAAGCGCAGATCTCCAGCTTCCCTGAGCAAATCCCATTTCACATAGTGTGAATAACCCGCAGCCGTTCCGCCAAAGAGCCAAACGCTGAGGCCACGTTTTTCCGCTTCTTTTCGGATGAACTCAAACTCTGGTACGCGCGCGCGCCTTGTAGCAATCTCTGAGCTTAAACGCGAAAGCGTTAGACCGTGCGCCAATCTCTGCGAAAGATCACCAATGACGCACTCAGCGCCGCTTGAAGCCGCGACGGAGATCGGCCTCGCAGCAACAAGCGCGGCTACAAGAGCCACGACCGCGAAAAACGCGCGTGCTTGATCTATCGTTCTGAGAGGGCCCCTCATACCGAATCTAATCGGTCGTAATCAGAAAAATTTTGAATCAGGTCAGGAAAAATGCGCCGCATGATCTCAAACGCATCGTCAACGAAATGACTCTTTTCTCGCGTAATTCACCTCTTAGCGCGCTTCCAGCCAGACTGAAGAAGCCACGTCCGTGCCTTCGACAAAATCTCGTCATACCACTCTTCGATAAAAGCTTCCGACCAGGACGCAATCTCAAAATCAACCGATCCCCCCATCAGAGCCTTCCAATCCTGGAATCGAAAAGCAGAGGAAAATGGATCAATCGAGACCTCAAAGCGATATGCGCTTTGAGGTCTCGATTGAAGCCTTCCATGAGACTTCCGTCTGTGCCGAGCCTCATTCGTAAGCACGTACGCAAGAGCACGCCGAGTTTCCGTAGGCGTTTTAAGAACATGAAGATGATAGCGATCCAAGAGAACAGCGCCTCGACGTCCCATGAGTTCGTTCATGCGCTTAGCAAAAGAAATCCCCAAGCTTTGAAGGGGTCGACGAAGACTGCTTTGCTGCGGCTCAAGAATCAAATGCACATGATTGGAAAGAATCGCGAAATGAACAACACGCAAACCTTTTTGGCGTGCAGCCTGTACAGCTTTTCTCAAACAGCGAAAAACATCTTTGCGCATCAAACTCGGCAGCTCCGATGCAATTTTCAAAGTAACATGCACCGGATGTCTCGAGTCGAGAACCGGGCGTTTTTGATGAGATTGAAGCGTTGATCGCTTAGGTCGACCCGCGCCCGCTCTTTTTCCGCCTTGAGAACGACGAAAACGCAGATTAGGCTGTTGTGTTACGCCACGCTTTTGCATTGTCCGGTTTTTTTATTTCATTTCACCATAGCCGTCAATACTTGATTTGGGCGGATATTAACTTTTTAAACCGGCCCTCACTGCAACCGCTTCCAAGCCTCGAACTCGAGGGGACGAATCTTAAAACGCGCGAAATTTCCTTCGTGCAAACTGGCGATCTCATTTTCAATCAAAGAAAATAGCAACGCCTTATCCTCCGCGGGAATGCTCAAACGGATCTTTGATCTGATTCAGCTTTTCGATGAAAAGCTGGAAACACTCGTTGAGCAGGTGTGGATTTTCGATCGGAACATAAGAAGTCGACTCAAAATATCTCAAGCGCAGGTCCCGGCAGGACGAGCGGCATCGTGAATGCTCACTTCGCTTTTGCATTCAAAAAGCTTCAGGATAACATTCTCAAGGTTTAACTTGATCTTTTTATGTCGCAATACTTTGAGCCAAAAAAAAATCGGTCAGGTCGGCACTGGCATTGGGGGGCAATGCGCCCTGACCGATTTTTATCACTCGATGAATGACCGCCGCTTTGCGTCCGGTCACATACAGATGGTGCACTCGATGTGCCAAAGCACACGAGCGGCTATTACTCGAGTCCGTAACGACGGCGCTTGCGCCAGAGAGTGCTTAAATTGATTCCCAAAGTGCTTGCCGCTTCTTCGAGCGTAGCGGCCGTTCCGAGCACATGCTGGATATGCTGCTTTTCAAGCTCTTCGAGGCTGACATCACTTTGAGTCATCGCGCTCATCTGTCCGGCCGTCAACGGAAGCAAGCCATCGCCTGGCTGACCTGCATGTTCCAATACTCGATCGGGCAGGTCCTCGACAGTCACTTGGTCGCCTGCCGAAAGAATCGCCGCGCGCTCGAGCGCGTTCTTGAGCTCACGGATATTTCCAGGCCATCCGTAAGAAAGAATCGCTTTCTTCGCGCCATCGCTCAGCGCTCGAGGCTTGCGCCCCGTCGCCACGAACGAACGATTCAGGAGCTGCTCAGCCAATGCCAGGATATCCTCAGGGCGCTGACGAAGCGATGGCATATGAAGCTCGATCACGTTGAGGCGGAAATACAAGTCTTCGCGGAAACGTCCTTCGCGAACCTCGCGTTCGAGATCCTTATTGGTCGCCGCGATGATTCGCACGTCCACGCGGATCGTCTTAGTATCACCCACCCGCTCGAACTCGCGCTCTTGTAAGAACCGAAGCAACTTGGTCTGCAAGCTTGGGGAAATTTCGCCGATTTCGTCCAAGAACACCGTGCCGGTGTCGGCGACCTGAAGGCGTCCCATCTTGTCTTTTACCGCTCCCGTGAACGATCCGCGAACGTGACCGAAGAGCTCGCTCTCCAGCAAGTTTTCGGAAAGCGTCGCGCAGTTCACGACAGCGAAAGGCCCCTTTGCTCGCGCGCTTCCGTCATGAATGAGCTTGGCGAGCAAAGTTTTCCCGGTTCCGCTCTCGCCCGTGATGAGAATGGTCGAATCAGTAACGGCGACTTTGCGAGCCGTATCCAATACTTTTTGCATCCGAGCGTTTTCCGTCTGAATCGACGAAGGCTCCGACAAAGCATCCACCTGATCGCGAAGCTTGGTGTTCTCCTCCCGCAAGCGGCGGAATTCCTCGATACGCTCAACCAAGTGCTCCAGCTGCTCTGGCGTGAACGGCTTGACTAAATAGTCGTAAGCGCCGTTTTTCATCGCGGAAACAGCGGTATCGATCGTCGCGAACGCGGTCATGATCACGACTGTGACCGTTGGAAAATATTCACGGGCCTTTCCTAAAAGATCGAGCCCGCTCATGCCGTCCATGCGAAGATCAGTGAGCAAAATCTCAGGAACATTCCGACGCATCAACGTCAATGCCATCTCGCCGCTATCCGCGACCTCAACATGATGTCCGGCTGCCTTCATTGCCGCCTCGATCGTGCTGCAAATACTCTTTTCGTCATCAACCACAAGCAGACGCGCCACTTGAAGCTCCTTTCTTCACAATAGACGTTGAAACACCCTGATCTTGGATCACTGCGCTTGCCGCGACCGCTTCCTCAACGGGATGATTCGAGCGCACGCCTCTCTCTTCTTCGTGCTTTTGAACCGCGCGCTCTTGATTTTGACTTGCCTCGTTCTTCACCGAGGACTCATGAATAGGCTTACGCTTCAATGGAAGAGTAAAGCCAAACTCCGCACCTTGCCCGGGCTCGCTCGAGACCCAAATACGCCCTCCATGGGCCGTAACGATTTCGCGGGCAATCGACAGTCCCGCGCCGGTACTACCGGAACGGGCGACTCGAATATCATAGAAAGACGAAAATTTATCGAAAATGCGGCCCTGGCGCTTAAGCTCGATTCCCGGTCCGGAGTCCTTGACTCTGACCTCCACCCAATCGTCGTTGGCGTGAATCAAACATGCCTCGACGGACCCTCCTCGAGGCGTGTGTCTCAGAGCATTGGTCAAAAGATTCGAGACGGCCCATGCAATCTTGGATGGATCCATTGAAACCATGAGGTTTTTTGCGAATCGCTCGCCCTCTTTTCGTCCGAGCGCAATAAAGGTGAGCGAGATATCGCGTTGGCGCGCCTGGACTTGAAACGATTGAATGGAATTCTTCAATAATTTCACTAAATCGATCCTCTGGAACTCGAGATGCTGGATCATGAGATCGAAGCGCGAGATCGTCAGCAGATCGTCCAACAATCGACGCAAGCGATCCACATCCTCGACACAAGTCAGGATCAAGTTGCGATGCGAAGGATTTGGAATCTCTTGAATCATCTTACTCAAGAGACGGGTCGCCATTGTCAGGCTGGTCACCGGAGTTTTGATTTCGTGAGAAAGCGTTGCCAGAAAGTGGCCCTTCGCTTCCTGACTTTCCCGGACCAAAGTGACGTCTTGAGCGACGACGATGGTATTAGCCTGAAAGCGATCCAGGATCTGCTCCAAAGGTCCTTTAACGGAGTGCTCGATCTGCTCAATGAGATCGTAGGAAATCGGATACGCTTGAATCAAGTAATATGATTTACGATCCCGTTCTTCAATTTCCATCTCGACAGGCATGGTTTGGGTAATCGAAGAAAGAATCGCACGTGCGCATCGATTGCTGCGATCGTCGTCGGAGCTGCCCTTTGCAGGAACCGCAGCGGCCAAGGCTCGCAGACTGATCCCGACCGGCGCCATTCCGGGGCCCCCGGAGGGTCCCGCGATCCGGCTTCCGCGATTATTTTCCAGCATTCGTTGAGCAACGGGATTCACATAGAGAATCTCGTCGCCTCTCAAAAGAAAGATGCCGTCCGTGATCGATGCTGCGATAATATCCGCACGACGCTTTTCGATCAAAAGCCTGCGGACATTGAGCGCCCGATATCCACGAAGGCGCTGAATGAGCTGTTCAAAGCTCTTTGCCACAAGCGCTGTTTCTGGCGCCTGGGACTCGAGTTGAGGCAATTCGCCCGGCAAGTCGTCCTCAACGTTCACGCGGTCCAGGAAGTTCACCAATGAGGTCAACGGACGCGTCACGACAGCGAGAACCAAGTAACCGGCAAAAATACAGAGAAAGATAAATCCGGCCAAAAAGTAGAGTGCCGTCGCGCTCGTGCTTTCTTGCGAAAGGTTGATCTCGTGAAGAGTCTTAAAGGTGGAATTGGCGTTGAACTCAATCAAGCCGTTCACCGTATTGGCGACATCCTGATAGTAAGTACGCAACAAGCTGCGAGAAAGATCGTCGCCGCGGATCGGATCCGCTCCCGAAAGTGCATGAACATAAGTTTGAAACCGAACATCCAGCCGACTCAGAAGCTCCTGTGCATCGTGAGAGTCTCTCAGCTCGCTGCTGTAAGCCTCCATAAGCTCCTGGAAACGATGAACTTCCCAGGTCGTCGCCTCGCCTAGACGTGCACGCTGATCAATGGCGGAAAGAGCATCCAAAACTTCGCTCCCCAAAAGCATTTGCCGGCGTGAAGCATCGGCAACCTGCGCATTTTGAATCGAAGCTTGCCCCTGCTTGATCACCAAGTAGATCGTGCCGGACGCGATAAAACAAATCAGTGCCGCGAAGACTACGATCACTCGCTTTTTAATCGAGAAATTTCGTCCTCCGGCGATACTTTGCTCTAACCTTCTTAAAGTTGACGGAAAGGAAAATGTCCCCATACGTTCGCCCCCCTCAAACGAAAGTGGTCCTTTACCTAACCGGCGAGCTAACGCAAATGCTATACCGAAGCGACTTCTTTTAGTTTCAAGCACTTAACAAAACGCGTTGAAGATCAGATGGACGTTTTCCTGCAAATTGCACGTTTCAATTTGCATGAGAGCTTACTGAATGACTTCGATAACCGCGAATCCCCCTGACTTCTCGAGATTCTTTACATACTCACTAAATATTCACTGAACCCCAAATACCGACTGAGCTCAGAGACGAGGATCAGCAATCAGCGAGTCGCAACATGAGGACTGCGAGTCCGTGAGTTCTGCCTTTCTTCGAAGGTCTGGCAATTCGCACATAACCGAGCTTCTGGCAAGACCATCAATCGACGCGGTGGAATATCTTCTCCACAGTCCTCGCAGACCCCGAAAGTCCCAGTGGTCATTTTCGAAAGCGCCCGTTCAATAGCCAAAAGCTCGCGCCTTTCCTGCTCCGCAAGAGACGCATCCCGTCCGAGCTGCTCCAAAGTCTGCGCGATATCAATGATTTCGGCCTGTGGAGCGTTCATTTCCGCCATATTGATGTCATATTCGGAGTTCTTTCCGATCTTTTTCCAACGCGCGAGCAGATTGTCACGGATTTGCTCTAGCATCTTGCCATCCATAGATCCCATAACCTCGCATCCTTCCTGTCTGTTGGCCTGCCTGTTGTCCGCTCAAGAAGACCCGCAAGTGCCGGCCAGAAATGCGAATTCCGGGCCAGGGTCTCCAGAAGACTGGTGCGAAGTCGGCGCGAAATTATAAAAAGATTATGTAATCTATACGCCGCGAGAGCATGCCGCGACATATGCCTGTAAATAGCGGCTCGATAACGGGCGCTTCATTCGCCGGGCCATTTCCAGGCTAACATTACACAATGATTGAAGATTGATTCCCGTCTTAAGGCCCATGCCGTCGAGCATGTAGACGAGATCTTCGGTCGCAAGATTGCCCGTGGCGCCGGGAGCAAAAGGACAGCCTCCCAATCCCCCCGCGGAGCTATCGACGATCCGAACGCCCAGCTCCAAGGATCGTAGCGTGTTGGCAAGAGCGGTGCCTCGCGTATCGTGAAAATGCACGGCTAGGCGCTTAACGCCCTGACCCCGCCCGAAAATCCGCAACGCAGGTTGAATGACCTGATCCACCTGGTTTGGGGTCGCGACGCCGATCGTGTCGCCAATCGAGATCTGTTCGACCTCAAGCTCAGCAAGGCGCTCAATGACTTTCAGCGTTTTCTTTGCGGAAACCTTTCCCTCAAACGGGCAGCCAAACACCGTTGAAACATAGGCGCGAATCTTAACCCCGGCACGCGAGGCTTTTCGAGCCGCGGGCACGAGGGCCGAAATCTGCTTGAGCGATTCGGATACGCTCATTCCAATATTGCGTTGATTAAATGTTTCGGAAGTCGCAGTGAAAACAGCAAGGTTCTTCGCTCCGCACTGAAGCGCGCGCTCCAAGCCTTTTTGGTTAGGAACCAAAGACCAGCCGCGGGCCTTTCCAAGCTCGAGCTTTCCCGAGCTCAACGCTTCGTAGACACGTTCGGTTTCGGCCATTTGCGGAACTCGGTCAGGACGCACGAACGCGCCGATCTCCACATCGCGCAATCCCGCCTTCGCCAGCTCGGAGATAAACCAGAGGCGATCCTCTAGACTCACTGGTCGTGGCTCATTTTGAAGTCCGTCCCGTGGGCCGACCTCAAAAATGTGGACGCGGTTATCCGCCATTGGACCCCTCTCCCACCTCGACGAATTCGAAAAACCGATCCCCAGGAGAAAGTTGTTGGCCTTCGACGACAAGCGCGCGCTTGACGATTCCTGCCGTCGGCGCTTTCACCGTGAACTCCATCTTCATGGCTTCGATTAAAATCAATGGCACGCCAGCTTCCACCTTCATACCGGCTTCAACCAGCACTTTGCGTACCTTGCCAGGAAACTGAGCGGTCAGATCCGAATCGCCTGCCGACGCGTGAGCGCCATGGCCTTTGCGCTCCGAAATCCATTCGCCAAAAAAGAGGCTTCCGCCGATCGCGGCGCTCGCGCGGCCTTTGCCTTCAAAATACGCAAAGCGCCGACGTTCTCCTGCAGGGCCTTCCGCCAAGATCCAGCCGCCAGGGCGGACCGTGAATTTCCAAGCCGATAACTCAGCCGGGATGTGAAATTTCTTTCCTGAAACTTTAAGAGACTCGCTCATCGCGCATCTCCTCTATAGATCGAAAATGGAGAGGCGGGCTGATTGGAACCGCTGGTCGATCCGCCAGCAGCCATCGCGACGCCTCGCGCGGAGCTCACGCGCTGAGCATGCGCTGCTGCCAAGATCGCCAGGTTTTGCTCGTCGATCTTGGGCGCGTAGTCGCCGTATTTTTCCGCGAGATACCCGGTATGGACGCGACCTTCCCGTACCGCCGGGTCATCGGCTAATGCACGGAGATAGTTTTGATTGGTGCCCATTCCCAAGATCACGGTCTCATCGAGGGCGTAGCGCATCCGAGCGAGCGCATGATCACGCGTCGGAGCATACACAATGAGTTTCGCCAGCATCGAATCAAAGGAAGTTCCGACGGTTTGGCCTTCTTCGATTCCGCTATCCACTCGAATTCCAGGTCCGGTCGGCCAACGAAGCATTTCCACTTTTCCAGGCGTCGGAATAAAGCCCTGCGCCGGATCCTCAGCGTAAATGCGAACTTCGATCGCATGCCCGCGAGGATCAGGAGTGTGCGCTAGAATCGTTTCAGCTGGATCGAGCGCTTGCGTAATCTGCGCCCAAACCAGATCGACGCCCGTCACCAGCTCAGTGACAGGGTGCTCGACCTGCAAGCGCGTATTCATTTCGAGGAAATAAAATCCGCCGTTCGCATCCACCAAAAACTCAAGCGTGCCGGCGCTGCGATATTTGACGGCGCGAAGAAGCCTGAGCGCGGCCTCGTGAAGGCCAGTGCGCGTTTCGTGCGAAAGATGAGGCGCAGTGGCCTCTTCCCAAACCTTTTGGTGACGACGCTGGAGCGAGCACTCGCGATCAAAAAGATGAATTCCGTTGCCGTGGCCATCGCCAAAAACCTGAACTTCGATGTGGCGAGGCTTTTCCACCAGGCGCTCCAAAAACAGCGTCCCGTCGCCAAAGGCTGCCAAGGCTTCAGCGCTCGCGCTTTCCGCGGCGGCTTCGACGTCTTCGAGACGGTCCACGCGACGCATGCCTTTACCACCCCCGCCAGCCGAAGCTTTGAGAAGCAGCGGAAAACCGACCTTTTTAGCGGCGTTGAGGATATCCGAACCTCGAGCGACTTTAGCCCAAGGAAGCGTTGGCACCTGTTCGCGCGCGGCGAGCTCTTTTGCCGCGATCTTTCCGCCCATGAGCTCCATGGTTTCGGCGCGAGGGCCGACGAAATGGATTCCCGCTTTTTCGACCGCGTCCGCGAACGCGGGGCGCTCCGACAAAAATCCATAACCAGGGTGTATCAACGTCGCGCGAGATTTCTGTGCCGCCTCAACGACAGCCTTGACGTCGAGGTAGCCAGCGACAGGCATGACTTCATCGGCGTAGGTCAGATGGCGCGCTTCTTCGTCCCCAGGAGCGAAAATCCCTACGGTTGGAATTCCCATCTCGCGGCAGGCTTGAAAAATTCGGCAAGCGATCTCGGATCGATTGGCTACCAGGAGTTTTTCCATAGAAACTTACTTCTCGCTGTTTCCGGTGATCCAGTTTGGCTTGCGTTTCTCGAGAAACGCGCGAAGCCCTTCCTGCCCTTCCTTCGACACGCGAAGCTCGGCAAGGGTCTTCGCGACGTATTCCATGCAATCCGGCAATTTCTTGCGGCGCTCAGGCCATGCGAGATCCAAAACCAAACGCTTTGCGACGGCCATGGCATTGGGCCCGCATTGAAGCATATTGGAAACCATTCGCTCCAGCGCGGTTTGAAGCGCCTGTTCATCAGCGACCACTTCGTGAATCAGGCCGATTTCCTTGGCTCGTGGAGCAAGAAATCTCTCAGCGCTGACAAAGAGGCTTCGCGCATGAGTCGCGCCGATTTTAGAAATCACGAACGGGCCGATGCAAGCTGGAACGATTCCCAAGCGAACTTCGCTCAAGCTCAACTGCGTCTCCTGCGTTGCGATCACGATATCGCAGATGCTGACCAATCCCACTCCCCCGCCGATCGCTGCGCCATGAATCGCGCCAATCACCGGTTTTGGGCACTCGTTCATCGTGGCGAACATCTCAGTGAGCGCCATCGTGTCTTTGAGGTTGCCCTCATAATCAAGCTCGATGGACTTTTTCATCCAGTTCAAATCGCCGCCCGCCGAAAAAACAGGGCCATTGCCTTTGAGCACAACGAGCCTGACTTCAGGCTTCATCACTTCTTTTCCAAAAACACGACCGAGCTCCTCGATCATGGTTTCATTGAAAGCGTTGCGAATATCCGGGCGATTGAGCGCGACGGTCATGACACCGCGCGAATCCAGGTTCACTTGAAGAGTTTGATAAGTCGACATGTTCGCGCCAACGTATCCAAACCGCAGTGGTTTTTCAAAGAATTCTAGCGGGCGTTCTGAGGGGTTTTTTTGAGACTGCTGCGAATGGTGATCGGTCAAAAGTTAAGCATTAGTTGACTAATTTAATTACATTTTATTCACACACAGCTCGCTCACGCCAACCGCACTTGACTCTTTCAAAAGCCTAGACCGACTCAGTGATGCACCAACCTATGATGAGCTCGACAAAGCAGCGCGAGATTCTCGAAAGTCGTCTGCCCACCTTCAGAAAGTGGCTGAACATGATGAAAATGCAGCCATCGCTTTTCTTGGCAACGCGTTCCTTGACCTGTTCCTAGAGATGACTGGAACGTGCATTGTGATTGATCCCTTAAACGAATCTGGTGTTGAAGTTTGGCTGGGATGATTCTCGGATTGGACTGACTTGGCGTTGAATTAGGCCTAACCTGCCCCGGGGCAGGTGATGACTGAGTAGTCCGATCGGAAGCTTCCCGCTTTTCAGCTCGCTCCGCCTTTTTATGCGGATCTTTCTTATCAAGATAAAGCTCAAGCGCCACGCGCAAAGTCTCTTCCAAGCTTGCCGCTTGGCCACTCTGAGACGAGACCAGATCCTGAACTCGCTTCAATATTTCGTAAAGTTCTTCAGAAATTCCGAGCTTAAGCTCAATTCGTTTCTCAGAAACATATCGAGTGCTTTCTTGAACCGCGAGCTCAGGACGCTCTTTCGCGATCTCTTTTTCAAGTGTGCGCTTGGAAAGCGTTGCCGCGGCGGCGAGCCATCGATCTTGATTTTCTGGTGTCAAAACCGGTGCGATCACTCTTGCATTGGATAGAGTGATCTCTTGTTTTTGAATCATCTCTTGAAGCATTGGAACTTCTTTTGATTTGCGTGCGATCGCTATGAGATTGAAGCTGACGCTTTCCGACAATTTTAGGCTTTGCGTCGTGTACTCGAAAAGGCTTCTGTAGCCCATCTCTCGATAGCCTCGGCAGTCATCAATTTGCTGTAACACGGCGATCAAATCGCTCTCTGCGCGGAGATAATTTTGAGCTGTTTTCAGGGCTTTTTCATGTAGCAATTCGAACTTCATTTTCACTCATCCTCTTTCGTGGAAACGACCTTAGCATGAGGTTTTTCGAGCCTTTCTTTTGGCTTTAGACGTGCGGAAATTGCTTGGGACTTTTGTTTTTTATTTTTTGCGTACTCCGCGTTTATGAGCGAAATAGAGCCGTTTTTAAGCTGTTTTTTTGACTTATTTGCGATCTTGAAAGTCTGCGTCCTAAAAACTCGTCAATCTTTTTTTGATTTTTAGACAATTCTTTTTTCGCTCTCGCTCCTGTCCCGGTGCAGGTTTTCGTGGCTGGTTTGATTTAAAAACTTTGTTTTTCTTCTCTTTCCACTCTGGCCTAGCGCAATTCACATCTTCGCTTTATCCGTTTCGCAATGCGCGGAGCGCATCGCGCACCACATTTACTTTGCGTCTCTCGCCAAATTGACTTAAAAAATTTCATACGAAAGGGCTTCGAAATATGAAATTCACTCGAATTGTTTCTGTTCTCGCTATGGCAATCGCTTTGTCCGCTTGTAAAACCGTCGACACTCCCGATGGAAAAATTCCAAGCGAATACGTAGGCGCCGCTAAGGCATTTGAAGGCACGTACAGTGGCCGCTTTGACGGCATGAAAGGCGATCTTACCCTAAAGATCGACGGCGACATGCCTGTCCTGACGTACACGGATTCTTTCGGACATGATCTCTTGGGCAAGGGCTGCGGATCTTCGATCGGCAAGTTGAAATCCGTATCGATTTCGGACTCAAACACGATTGATAGCGCGGATTTCGAGCTCAACACTGGCAGCTGCGCATTCGAAGGCCGCACTCTCAGTGTCTCGATCTCCATCCGTGGAAACGAAACCGAGTTCAACCTCTCGGCGGTTCGCGATCACTTCCAATCCTTCGTACCAGGCGATATCGTTTGCCACGGAGATGCTCACGGACATGAGTACTGCCACCAGACCCCAGGCCACTTCATCATTCACTACAACTATGCAAGAGGCTCGTTCAAGAAAACGAACTAAGTCTTAATTCCAAGGTGGCCATCTTCTTACCCGCTTGAATTCAGCGGCTATTCCTACTAAAAGCCAGAACATGGCCACCTTAAAATCACAAATCCAAACGAATAGTGCCGAGTTCAAATCTAACACAGAGCATCATAAAAAGCTCGCAGCAGAACTCGAAGGGCGACTCGGACAGATTCGCCAAGGTGGCGGAAAAGACGCGCGCGAAAAACATGAAAAGCGCGGCAAACTTTTTGTCCGCGACCGAATCGCGAAACTTCTCGATCCAGGCACTGGATTTCTCGAAGTCGGCGCTCTCGCCGCTTGGGATATGTATGACGGCGCAGCCCCGAGCGCGGGCGTAGTCACCGGAATCGGCGTCATTCACGGCCGTGAAGTGATGATTGTCGCCAACGATGCGACCGTCAAAGGCGGAACTTACTTTCCACTGACCGTAAAGAAACATCTTCGCGCTCAAGAGATCGCGCGCGAAAACCGTCTTCCTTGCGTTTACTTGGTTGACTCGGGCGGAGCCTTCTTACCGATGCAATCGGAAGTCTTCCCGGATCGCGATCACTTTGGACGAATCTTCTTCAATCAAGCCAACATGTCCGCGATGGGAATTCCCCAGATCGCAGTCGTCATGGGCTCTTGTACCGCGGGCGGCGCTTATGTTCCCGCGATGTCCGATGAAACCATCATCGTTCGCAAACAAGGCACCATTTTCTTGGGCGGTCCTCCCCTGGTAAAAGCGGCAACGGGTGAAATCGTTTCCGCCGAAGACTTGGGCGGCGGCGACGTCCACTCGCGCACCAGCGGCGTGACCGATCACTTGGCCGAAAACGATGAGCATGCGCTGGAGATCTGCCGCGATATCATCGCAAACCTGAACCGCAAGCCTCCGACATGGATCGATCGCATCGCTCCGGAAGATCCGCTTTACGATCCGGAGGAAATCGCGGGAATTCTTCCGACCGATCTCAGAAAGCCTTTCGACATCCGTGAGCTCATCGCTCGCATGGTCGATGGCTCGCGCCTTCATGAGTTCAAAGCGCTCTACGGCACGACGATTGTTTGCGGATTTTCCCATATCCATGGCTATCCCGTCGGCATCATCGGCAATAACGGAATCCTTTTCAGCGAAAGCGCCCTCAAGGCCGCGCATTTCATCGAGCTTTGCGCGCAGAGAAAAATCCCGCTTCTTTTCATGCAAAACATCACCGGCTTCATGGTCGGGCGCAAATACGAGTCCGGTGGAATCGCCAAAGATGGCGCAAAACTCGTGACTGCCGTCTCGAACGCGCAGGTTCCGAAATTCACCGTCGTTGTCGGCGGATCGTTTGGCGCCGGAAACTACGGAATGTGCGGCCGCGCTTATCAGCCCCGCATGATGTGGATGTGGCCAAACTCGCGCATCTCCGTCATGGGTGGCGAACAGGCCGGCGGCGTTCTCTCGCAAGTGAAGATCGAGCAGCTCGAAGCTCAAGGCAAGAAACTCTCCGCCGAAGAAATCGAGCGCATCCAAGCTCCGATCCGCGAGCAGTATGAGCGCGAAGGAAATCCATATTACAGCTCGGCTCGCATTTGGGACGACGGCATCATCGTGCCTTGGAAGACGCGCGAGTATCTCGCGATGGGACTTTCGACCGCGATGAACGCACCGATTCCTGAGACGGAGTTCGGTGTTTTCAGAATGTGATCACAGAGAAGAAAATACTTTCTCTTTTTTTAATAAATTGTATTTATCACCGTTTTTGAGAAGCACTTTTCCGTTTTCAGTAAGAACGACAACGTCGCTTGGGCCCACAGCTTTACCGACTCCGTCTTCGACGATGAAACCAGCGGTCTCGTCAATGCCGAGCCCCATGGTTCCTGGGTTAGCTAACATCGCAATCCTGAGCCGCAACTCCCGATCCCGTACGAGAAAATGCTGATCCACGATCACGTTGGATGGCAAGAAACATAAGCCCTTCCCCAAGATCGGGGTAGGCGCGCCGGAGGGGTCCGAATCGTCTTCGTCAACAATCATGACTCGCGACATAATCGCGGTACCTGCACTCGTCCCTGCGAACGGCGTTCCTGCCCGAAACTTTTTGACGATCGCGGATTTAATCTCATCATCTTTGAGCGTTTCAATAATCTTAACTTGATCTCCACCAGTGAAAAAAACGCCCGTCGCATTTTCAAGCTGCTTCAAGAAAAGCGCCTTTTGCTCGAGATTTAACGGAAACCTTGGAGCAACGGTGAAGGCACCGGCACTCGTATAAGGCGCGAGCTGTCTTATGATATTGTTTTCGTATTCTTGACCTTCAGTCGCCCACGGAATGACAAGAACTTTAGCATCTTTGCCTTGAGACCACTCGGCGAATTGAGTGACGGCCTCTTGGGGAAACTTCAAGCTTCCCCCTAATACGATCAATCTTTCATGCGCGATCGCCGCCTGAACACTCGCCAAAGATGCGATCAAAAGAAACGATAAAATAAGCCGATTCACAAGCAATCCTTTGCGTGAAGGTCAGACTTCCTGTCACTCAAAGTATAGCAATCGACTCAGACGAGAATCAATTCGGCAAAAGCTGCCTACTCTTCATCTTTCTGAAGAGCCGCAAGCGCGCTGAAATCCTCGAGCGTCGTCGTATCGCCTTTAACTTGCCCGGAGGTCGCAAGCTCGCGAAGAAGCCTGCGCATGATCTTGCCGGAGCGAGTCTTAGGAAGAGACTCCGTCAAACGAACGTCGTCAGGACGCGCAAGCGCGCCAATTTCTTTGGCGACATGCGCGCGAAGCTCTTGCTTGATCGCATTGAGCTTTTGCGAATCCCCTCCGGCTTCTTTCGTCGCCTGAGTTTTCAAAGTCACGAAAGCGACAATCGCTTGGCCCTTGAGATCATCAGGACGCCCAACGACCGCGGCTTCGGCGACTTTTAGATGAGCTACAAGCGCACTCTCGATTTCCATCGTCCCCAAGCGATGGCCGCTCACATTCAAAACATCGTCCACGCGGCCCAGGCACCAGATATAACCGTCTTCGTCTTTGCGGGCTCCGTCGCCGGTGAAATAAATTCCGCCGGAAAATTCGGAAAAATAGGCCTTTTTGAAGCGCTCCGGATCTTTGAAAATCGTGCGCGCCATCGAAGGCCATGGCTTCTTGATGACAAGATAGCCCCCCGATCCCAACGGAACCGACTTGCCCTGCTTGTCGACGACATCGACATCGTAGCCAGGAAGAGGTCTCGTGGCAGAGCCAGGCTTCGTCGCAACCGCGCCTGGTAGCGGCGAGATCACGATCGCGCCCGTTTCGGTCTGCCAATAAGTATCGACAATCGGACAACGCCCGCCACCGATGACTTCGCGATACCACATCCAGGCTTCGGGATTGATCGGTTCACCGACGGTTCCCAAAAGACGAAGCGAGCTCATATCGCGCGACTTGGGATACTGCTCTCCCATTTTCATGAACGCACGAATCGCCGTAGGCGCGGTGTACAAAATACTCACCCGATGCCGCTCAATCATCGCCCAAAAACGCTCCGCATCCGGATACGTCGGTGCACCTTCATACATAAACACGGATGCGCCCGCTGCAAGCGGTCCATAGATCACGTAGCTATGGCCTGTGATCCACCCGATATCGGCCGTGCACCAGTAAAGATCATTCGGCTTGAGATCGAAAACTGTTTTCGTAGTTTTAAGAACGCCGGTCAAATAACCACCGGTCGAATGAACAATGCCCTTCGGCTTGCCCGTCGTTCCGCTCGTGTAGAGAATGAAAAGCGGATGTTCTGAATCGAGCTCTTCCGCGCCTCCGAGCTTTTTTCTCTCGGAATGCGAAGTGCTCGCCAAAAGCGCGTGATAATCCCATTCCTGCACGCCGTCTCGATCCACGGGTTTTGCCGGCGGATTTTCGAAAGAGGCAGCCAGCGAGCCCGCTTTCGCGCGCTTCAGAACAATAACGTTTTTGACGGAAGGACAAGACTCAAGGGCCGCATCGACCTGCGCTTGCAGATGAACCCACGCTCCTTTGCGATAACCTCCGTCAGCGGTAATGACAAGAGACGCTTCGGCATCGCGAATTCTGTCTTTTAAAGCCTCCGTGCTGAACCCGCCGAAAATCACCGTATGTGTAAAGCCTCCACGCGCGCACGCGAGCATCGCGACCGCCGCCTCGGGAACCATCGGCATATAGATCGCGACGCGATCGCCGGATTTTAGCCCCATTTTTCTCAAGGACGCCGTAAAGCATTCCACTTGGCGATGAAGCTCTGAGTAGGACCATGCGGCGATTTCACCTGGCTCGCCTTCCCAGAGAATCGCGATTTTTTGGGCCTGAGTCGAAAGATGGCGATCCAAGCAGTTATACGAAGCATTGATCTTCCCGCCTAAAAACCATTTGGCATTAGGCGCATTCCATTCAAGTACTTGATTCCAAGGCTTGAACCAATCGAGAGCACGGGCGGCTTCGCTCCAGTACTTTTCCGGATCCGAAGCGGCATGACGAACTAGATCTTCATAAGTGGATTTCTGCACCTCAGCCTGAAGCGCGAAATCATCGCTCGGCGAAAAAACACGGGTTTCCTTCAGAGTGACATGAATATTGGATGAAGTTTCGATCGTCATTCTGGGCAGCTTACCGAGTGAAACGACAATTGCAAGACGGGATGCTTCAGAAAATAGGCTCGAATTTCTTTTTCAACGCACCGGCGTATGGTAGGTTTTAATCGTGAAAGCTCGTTTCAAAGTCAAGGAAGCACTTTTTGCGACGCTCTGCGCGCTTGCCCTATTCTCAGCGCCAGCTCTTTCCTCAGTCCTTTTAGGAAGCGATCGGATTTTCGAAGCTCCCTACCTGGATCAGCTCAGAGGCAAACGAGTCGGCCTTTTAGCTCATGCTGCAAGTCGAACGCAGGATGGAACTCACGTCGTTGATTGGATCGCTTCTCATAATGAGTTCCAGCTCAAAATGATTTTCGCGCCCGAGCACGGTTATCGAAGCGTCGATGACGTTTTGCTGCCGGACTCTCAAGATCCGCTGACCGGGCTTCCCGTCTACTCGCTCTATGGCCCGCGAAAAGCACCCACCGACGCCATGCTCTCAGAGCTTGATGTTGTCCTGATCGACCTTCAAGACGTGGGGCTTCGATATTACACTTATCCCGCGACGCTCGTTTACACGTTGCGAGCTTGTCAAAAGAACGGAAAGAAAGTGATCGTCTTGGATCGCCCTAATCCGCTCGGCGGAGCGATTGTCGAAGGAGCATCGCTCGAAAGCACTTTGGCCAACGGAGGCCTGACGACCCTTGCTTCCGTTCCGACTCGACATGGAATGACGATGGGAGAGTTAGCGATACTCTACAACCAAATGCTGGGAATCGGCGCGGATCTCACCGTCATTCCCATGAGCGGCTGGAGCCGCGCACAGCTTTGGGAAGATTCCAAGCTTCAATGGGTTCCGCCTTCGCCTGCGCTGATCCATCCCGAGCAAGCGTATCTCTATGCGCTTTTTGGCACGCTCGAGTCCGGTAATCTTGCCGTCGGCCGAGGAAAAACCAACGACCTCGCTTTTCATGTTTTCGGAGCGCCTTGGATCACCGAAGAAAAAAGCGCCGCGCTTGTCAAAAAGCTTCAGCAGCTTCAATTGCCTGGGCTTCAGTTTCGCGCCGTGAGCTGGATACCGACTCGCGATATTTTCGTCGGCAAGCTTTGTCGAGGGTTTCGTGTCGATGTGACGGACGCTTCCAAACTCGAGAGCTTCCGCAGCTTGATCTCCGTTCTCGAAGAAATGAAATCCGTGCTGGGCGCAACGCTCGACACCAAGGGAATGGTCTATATGCTCGGAACACTGTGGCTCTGGACGGGAATCGAGAAGGGCGCTCCCGTTTCGGATCTCATGGAACGCGCCGCCCAGGAAAATCAGCAGTTTCTTAAACTCAGACAAAAGGCTTTGATTTATCCATGAATAAAAAACTTTATGCGATGACGGCCTCATTCTTTTTTGGCCTTTCTTTCGCCCCAGTTTCCGCATTGGCAAAAGCAAAATGCGACCTCCCGGAGTGGCGCGAGCTCTCCAACGAAGCGGCGGTCCTGAAAGCTCATCCCGGAATTTTTCAACGCGAAGGATCCCATCTCAAAATCACGCTCGAAAACGGCAAGACTTTCGAGATCGATGACCGCCACGAAGGAGATGATCCCGGAGCGGCTTACGAAATTCATCGCGTGATCGATGTCGGCCCCAAAGGCGAATGGGTCACGATTTTCGAGCCGGGCTCGGAGTCATTCGGTTATCGAATCGTTCATCGCAGCTCTGGAAAAGTCGAAGAGCTCGGTGGATGCCCGGTCTGGTCAAAAGACGGGCATCACTTCGTCGCGCTTCATGAAGATCTCGAATCAGGCAGAACTCAGAACGAAGCTTCGCTTTGGTACTGCGACAAGCCCGCCGATTCGTGCGCGAAAACCTGGAGCGCTTCCGAAGGCGGACATGATGCGCGCTGGACCGGTGGAAAAGTTCAGATCACTCTTTCTAAAATCGATATGAACCGCAAAGGTCAGCCGGAAGTTTTTCAGACGGTTTCGTGTGTTCCTAAGAAGGCAAATGCCCGTTGTCAGAGGTCGAAGGACTGGAAAAGGGCCGGAAAAGCCTCCTAAATAGACGAAAAATAATATGTCAATCTGAGCAAAAACTCTGTGCCTATAAGTGATCCACGAGGTATTTGCCGTTGAAATACAAAAGTGCGTAGGCTTCGCTTGTTAAATGCTTCCCATTTTGGGCTTGCACGTCGTTTAGGAACGCACCGAGCACATTCTTCGCCGTATTGTTATCCCTGGACGCGAGCTTTACTTGAACGTTCTTGAGCTTGGCTAGGAAGCTATTGGTGATGCCATCGTTGTCGATCCAGCCTTGGGTACGGGACTGATTCACGAGTGCAATAAGGTAGTCGATGAACGAGTTTCCATCGAAAACCTTTGGCGGTGCTTTAGGGCCGATTGTTTGCCCAATCCATTTCACTTTATTCTCAAGAGCGACCATGGCTTTCAGATCCCCTTCGTAGCTCTCTGGGAGTGCGTCTACGTAGATAAACGGCTCCACAACAGCCTGTTGAATGCCAGGAATGCCGTAGGAGGTCAGTGCATAGCCATCAAGTGATTGGCCCGGCTTTATTAGACCTGCTGATTTTGCCGCTCCCCATCGAAACATTCCCAAGCTACCCTTATCAATCTGTGCATAATTGCAAGACCAGTATTTCGGAGCTGTTGAGCCAACAGGAACGCTAGGTGCCTTTTGCAAGGCACGTCGAGAAGCATCTTCACTATATTTCGCGCATTGAGTGAGCCCGTCTGATGACAATACAGCATCACTTTGGGAATTGGTTCCAATGGTGATTTTCATCGAGCTAATTTGCCCATCGTTTGTCGACGGATTCATTAGCTTGTAACCATAGGTATATATCCCTTTCACGCTGTCAAAGCTGATGGAACAGCCGACCTTAATATTCTTAAGGGGCGATGGTCCTTCGTAGCCAAAAGCGCAATTTGAAACTGATAGCAAAACTAAAAGTGACTTTTTCCAGTTCTTCATTTTCGACTCCTAGAATTCACAGTGATGGGTAGGCTCCGGCATTACTTTACCTTGATAACTTTCGCAAAGGTCATGGAATTCCACCGGATCAATGACTACATACCCGTTTGGACAACAATGATGCACGACCTTCCCATTTCGTTCAGGAAAATCTGCACAGGTCGGATTTTCATTATTGGGGACGGTGCTCAAAGCGCAGCGATCTACGTCGACGCTGTCGCCAAACCGATGCAGCTTGTGCCCAGCGGAGGAATCCCAATTGAGATTAAGATCGAAGAGGCCGCCTTGTGGCAAGCTCGCATCATTGATGCCCATAGAGGCGTTAGAGTCACCATTGTAATAGTCGGTAGCCAGAGAAACGATCTGATTCCCATCCTCAGAAACATAGTGGTTCTTAGAGTGAAAGTGCGTACCGTCCGGATCGGGATCATCCGACGTTCCAGCATGCACTCCCGTAAGTCTGTAATTGGGACTAAATGGGAGTGGTTGCAGGCCATCAACTCGTACATGGAATGTGACTGGCGGCGCCTGAATAACTGGGTTTCCTTGCGGGTCGTAGCCGTTGATGTTCACGAGCACGTCACCGCTCGTAAGTGGCGGATAAAAACTGAGAGCAGTTGTATTATCGATCGCGTGTGGGATCCCGTCGTATCCAAAGTACTTCTCGGTACCACGCAGAATATACACGCGAGAACTTGCGTCGTGCTTGTGTCCGCCATCGGAGTCGCCGGCAATCTTCATCGGCGCGACTAGAATTACATAATTAACACTATCGATCCGAATGCACATACACATAAGCATCTGAATACATTAAGCATTTTACAGAATCAAAATACCTGACTAAATTTGTTGAGAAATTGAGTTTTTTCTACTATTCTCCGCCGCCGACGAGTTTAAAAAGGAGAATCCGATAATGACGTTGAATTCCAAGCTGAACACAGCATTCGCCATGAGTTTGGTAGTGATGACAGCATCACAGGCTCGAGCTGAACTCTTTGATGTACCCATGATTGATGACGCTGTTCCGGTTCTTGTCGAATCCTCAGAAGCCAACCCCGCTTGGTCACGCGCTATCCGCGGCGTCGTTGTCGATCTTCAAGGCAACGGACTTCGTGAAACATCACTCGTATTGAACGGAAAAGAATATCTCACGAACGCCGCCGGTGAGTTCAGTTTCAACGTAGAAGGCGACAGCACAAGCGATCTTCTCGTCAAAAAACCTGGCTATCGCAAAATGATCCTCAAGCCTCGCTCGGGCGAGCTCACGATCACGCTTGAGCCACAAACGATCAATGGTGTTTATGTACAGTCCGGCGTTTTCAAGAACAAGAAAAGCGCCACATTGCAAAACATCATGTCGTTGATGAAGACGACTGAGCTCAACGCCATGGTCATCGACGTAAAAGACGACGACGGACGCATTTCTGGCGGCCTCAAGCCGTATATCGAAGAAATGCACGCCATGGGTCTTTACATGATCGCTCGTATCGTGACTTTCAAGGACAATATCGCTCCTCGCAAGTACCCGGAGCTTGCCATCATCGATAAGAATACGGGCAAGCCATGGCAAGATCGCAAAGGCGTGACGTATCTCGATCCATTCAATGCTAAGTCTCACGAATACGTGATCGATATCGCGAAACAAGCGGTCGAAGCAGGCTTTGACGAAATCGAGTTCGACTACGTCCGCTTCCCAACCGACGGAAACCGCGACAACGCGAGATGGCCTTCTGAATTCACGCCAGACACCCGCACTCACGCGATCGCGGGCTTCTTGAAGGAAGCTCGCCAAGTCTTGGGCGCGATGGGAGCCTTCGTCGCGGCTGACGTCTTCGGTGACACGGCTTACGTGAAAACCGACAGCGGCATCGGCCAACGAATCGAAGACATCACTCCGTATCTCGATTACGTCTGTCCGATGGTCTATCCTTCAGGATTCGGAAAAGGCACCGCAGGAGTGCTCATTCCTGTCGATCACCCGAAAGAAATCATTGAAGACAGTGTTCGCCGCTATCGCCTCCGCGCGGATGAAGACACGGTCATTCGCCCATGGCTCCAGTCGTTCCGCGACTATGCCTACAATCACCGCGATTACGGCGCGAATGAAATTCGCGCACAGATCGACGGTTCCGATAACAAGGGCGGCGTCGGATATCTACTTTGGAACGCGGGCAATCGCTACAGCGACGCGGGCTTGAAGAAGAAATCCCAGCGCAATCAGACTCGCCGTACCGGAAGCAAAGTGGTGATCAAATGAAATCCCTGATTGCGGCTAGCTTAGCACTAGCCGGACTCACCTGCGGATGGGCGGGAGACGCTCTTGCGAGCGGAGACCGCCTCCCTCCGAACGAGATGGGGACCATCATGTTTTTGATGTACCATCAGATCCGATCGCCGGAGAAAGACTACGTCCGATCGGCTGAGAACTTCCGGCGAGATCTTGAGAGCCTCTACAACCGAGGTTATCGTCTCGCGAATCTCAACGACGTCGTTGATGGTAAAATCACGACCGAGGCCGGAAGAACGCCGGTGGTTCTCACCTTCGACGACGCCGCTTACGGACAGATCAACAAAATCGTCCGCGACGGCCGCGAAGAATGGGATCCCGAGTGCGCGGTGGGCATCATTCTTGAGTTCGCTCAAAAGCATCCAGACATGGGAATCGCGGGAACGTTTTACGTCAATCCGTTCTCAAACCATATGGATCGGTCCAAGTCGGAGCGATGGAAAGACTGGATGAACGAGATGGTCGACCTCGGATTTGAATTCGGCAATCATACGACCAGCCATCCCAACCTCAAGAAAGACACACCGACGCAGGCGCAAGTCACGAAGGAAGTCGCCACACTCCAAGCTTGGGTTCACCAGTATTTGCCGAACTACAAGATGCGCTCCATGGCGCTTCCGTTCGGCATCTACCCTGCCGAAACCGAGTGGGTCGTCGATGGCTCATACAAAGGCGAAACCTACCATCATGATTCGCTCATGAAAGTGGGTGCGGATCCTTCCGTCTCTCCTTACTCGAAGCGTTGGAATCCTCAGCACATCGCGCGCGTTCGTGCACAAAGCGTCACAGGAGATCTTCCTGTCAGCGGATACTGGATCGACTTTCTCGATAAGCATCCGGAAATGCGCTTTGTCAGCGACGGCGATCCAGAAACGATCACCATTCCGGCAAGCGCTCGGGGCCAGATCCGATCCGATCTGTCTTCTCGCTTCAAAGTAATCGTTCGCTGAGAGTGGCTCGAGTCACTGTTGCGCGAGAATCTGCTCTCGCGTCACGCGAAAATCGCCTTCTAACCATCCGAGCACCTCGCCTGCAGCGGGGTGCTCGGCGTATTTTCGATACTCTGACTTGAAAGCCTGAAGCTGTTCCGAGCTCATTTCGTGAAGACCTCGGTCTTGGAAAAAGCTGAGATCGCGCTCGATCAACTCGGCCAGCTCATTTCCTAAGATTGATTTGCACGCCCGCATAAACGCTGCACCCGAACGATATTCACCACTGAGCCGATAACTCTCCGCCAAAGTCATTGCGGGAATCCGAGACAGAGTCGATTGCAACATCGGATTGATCAGATGACCTGAAAGATGATTTTTGATCGATGCAGGTCTTCCTTCAAAAGCCCTGAGATGAAGAAACCTGGACATCGATTCGGTATCGTTGACCGGATAATTATCCCAGAGCAAAACGGGTCGCCCGAGAGTTTTTTCGATCTGACTCAGATGGTCGGCTGAGTAACTCTTGGAGCAGATTTTTTCTCCTGTCCAAAAAATCTCGATCTCTGGATCAAGCCCTTCTCCCAATTCTTTGAGATAGCTCTCAGGCCTGGCGCCGAATAGCTTATCCAAAAGAGGATCGTTCGAATAATAAGTCGGACACATGCTGAGCTCGAGGCTTGAGTTCATGTCCCGAACAGCATGCACAAGATCGATCTGCTGCTGCACAATCCCTGGCACATCGCCGCGCATATCATCGAAAAGAATCGAGACATGATCGACACTGAGCGAACAAATCTCGCTCACTTTCCGTTCAAGCGCCTTCAGCGCGTCCGCATGCGAATCGAGATGAAATTCATGAAGGCTCAGGCCCATTCCGACGCGGATCCCTTGCGAATGAAAAGTCTCCGTCATCTTCTCAAGATTTTTCAAAACATCGCTCGGCCACGGCTCGCGCCAACGTCTTCGAAGGTAAAGAATCCCCTTACGGGCGTAGAGTAAAAAGAATAGCCGTTCTCCCGCATGAAGCTCGCCGTGCCTTGTCGCTCTGACCAAGACCAGGGCCGTCCGTAAAAACCTTCAACGATTCCCAAACGAAAACTTCTCATGTTTGGACCTCAGCGATCGGTTCGGACGTCGTATCTGCGGCAGAGGCCTTCTCTTCATCTGCAGACACCGGTATCCAACGAAGCAACAACATTCCGGGCAGAGTCAGGATGCACACCCCGACAAAGAACCCGAAATAACCGAAATGCGACTGCAAGAAACCGCTCGTGATCCCGGCGATCATCGCTCCCAGCGCCATGAGCGCCGTTACGATCGCGTAATGAGAAGCCTGAAAGCGCGATTTTTGGCAAATATACATGGTGTAAACCATGTAAGACGCCAGGCCAAAACCGTAGGCGAATTGAT
>CAZCBS010000012.1:0-26583 GCA_964496965.1 uncultured Bacteriovoracaceae bacterium | reverse complement strand
CGCACCTCACCGGAATCACCAACGATCTTGGAATCGGAATCGTCCGCGCCCTCGCGCTCAAAGGACGAGGCAAAGACCACGATCAAGAAGTGAAATCCAACTGGCTTCGAGCGGGAACGATTTTTTCGTTTTACGCAGGCTCGGTTTGCGGCGCGATCTTATTTCTTAAAGTCCATTACTATGGTTTCTATCTTCCCGCCGCCCTAGCTCTTTACGGTCTTCATCAAGCACGCCTAGAAAATGACCGCCAACGCGAGCTTGAGACTCAAACGATTCATCAGCGAGAGCTGGGGCGAGAGCCGGGACGCGAGCTTGAACCTGAACGAATCCATTCGCCAAAATCGTGAGCGTATTTCTCGCAAACCGATAAACCGTCTTCACGACAAACATCGCGTTGCGAATCCGTCAGAAGTTTACCGCAAATTCTCTCATAAGCTTGAAAACATCCCGTCGCATAGGAGTACCCCGCTGTCTCGGAGCCCGAGTTCAAAACAACGGGTGGCTTTGAATCGGCGTTTTTCTGCTGTTCCCTACTCGGGGGAGTCAGCGAGCTCAAATCACGATCGCATTGCGGACGCGAGCCCGCGCATCCGACTAGCGCAAGCAACGCTAACGTCAGCGTCAGCTTCAACGTCATTTGAGCCCAGGAATTGAGAACTGCCACGCTCTTCAAGGACATCTCCCTATTTCAAAGAAGCGAGTTGATCTTTTTGATCGAGAGCCGAGAGATGCTGAAAACCACCGATTAAACGATCTTCGTGGAAAATTTGCGGCATTGTTTTCATGCCCGACTTCTTCTCGAGCTCATCCCATTGCGCATCGTCGTCCATCGGAACGAGGATTTCCTTGAAGTCAATGCCGCGTCGCTTAAGCAATTCTTTGGCGCGCAGGCAAAAAGGGCAATATTCCATCGTATACACAGTGACTTTAGCTGCCATAATGGATCCATTTTATCGCAAAAGGGTGCGTCAAATCCAGCTCACGAGCGATTTATTTGTCTGGCCAAATCTCTTTGATCAACGACAAGTACTGATTCCGAACTCTCTTCGAAAACTCGAGCTCTAAAGGAAGGGATTTCAGGCAATCCGGCACATGACGGCACTGCCGCGTCTCCTCTTGAAGCTTGCCAATCAGCTCATTCGCTAAGGCATCCAGTTCTGCTACTCGGGCTCCAAACGAGGCATCGATATCCTTGCTATTCACTAATACCTTGAGCATGGATATCCTCAAGACATCGATCAGGAGTGGCGATGGTTTTTCTGCCCCGCGAATCAAAAAGGCCTGCACACTGGAAAGAATCGCATCTTTAGGAAAGCGATCGGGAGACCTTGCGGCCTTCTCAACAACCGACTTTAAAAGCTTATAGTGGATGTCGGCAAGACAGCCATTCGACGAGTATGCATCTTCAAGAAGAGAGGGCGAACGCCACTCCGATGGAATCCCTTCATCAATCGCTGAAAAAATCTCCTGTAAAGCCGGAGGCGTCAGAGCACTGTCTTCCAAAAGCTTAAGTCCCTCTTTGAATTCCTCATGCGACATCAAAACCTTAGAGAGCTTCGCTTTTGCGCTAGCTATATTTGCTTTACAGATTTGAGACTCTTGCTTGGCTTGCTCAAGAAGCTGAGAAAGGCTTTCACGCGAAAAAGCAACTTTCTTTTGAGATGGCTCGGAAGAGCTATTGACGGACGGAACACCTGGCGACGCCAAGTTTTCGGATGCGACAGGCTCAGAGGTGCCCGGCATCGACGACTCAACCCGAGCAGTGTTTCGAGAGTTCAGCGCCCTGAGATTTAGAACCAATCCCACTAAACCGATCCCTGCGATAATAGCGCAAAGAGCTAATAACAGCTTTTGATTCTTAGGCATGATCTCTTCTTCACCCCGGCGGCGCACCAAAAACCGTTCCATCCTGACTCACCAAGCAAACTCGATATCCTTGCTTAAGCAGTTTTTTCATCGGAACGCCAGCGGCTTCAAATAAATTTTTGATCACATATCGACCAACACCATTGAAGTCGCGTCCAAAGCTGACGATCCGAGTGTAGAGAAGATGATCCCAAAAAGCCCGGAGGGCACTTTCAGGCATCTTGTCACTTGCACTCCGAGGAAGAGCGAGGCCCTTTCGCGCTCCAGTGACGATCTGAGCGATTCCACCTGAAATTTCTTTAGAAAATCGAATCCAAGCCTGGCGAGTCGGAACTTGAATAAGTAAATGCAAATGATTGCCTACATTCGCGAATCGATAAACTCTGACTCCATAACGTTTTGCCGTCTTATGCACATGAGTTTCGACTGCATTGCAGTGTTTTGGATGAAGCATCGAAAGCATTCCGCGTGCTTTCGAGGACTTCATGATCACATGAAGGGCTTGCTTCGGATCGATCGGGCGAAAAGTTTTGCGCTTCCCCAGTGAAATCTCGCCGCCGTGCTTTGCTCCAGATGATTTTTCGAATCCAGGTAAATAAGATTCTTTTTTTAATTTCATTTCTTACGATTTAACATCGGGGCAATGCAATAGCAAGCAGCTTATTTAACTTGAAAAAGCAGATCTAGCGTGACATATCCTCGAATATGAAAACCCTGGGCATGCGACATGTTGCGCTGAACGTCAAAGATCCTCAAATATCCAAAGAGTTTTATATGCGCGTTCTTAAGATGCAGCTGGAGTGGGAACCCGATCCCGAGAATGTTTATCTCACTTCCGGTGGCGAGGACAATCTTGCGATCCACAAAGCAGCCGAGACCGTCGCTCATTCTCATACCACTCATGCTTCTAATACCGCTGCCCCCTCCACTCATGGCCAAAACTTAGGCCAGCTCCTAGATCACATCGGCTTTGCGCTTCCAACCCTGGCTGATGTCGATGCTTGGTACGAATGGGTTCAGTCACACAACGTCAAGATTCTGCGCGAGATCAAGACTCATCGCGACGGCGCGCGCTCCTTTTACATGGCCGATCCCGATGGCGTGATCATTCAAATGATTTATCACCCGCCCATTGCGCGAAAAGCCTCAGGGCCGGGCGAGCTTTCCATCCACTAAGTAAATCTGCCTTTGCGCTTGAGAAGCGAAATCGGGATCATGAGTCACTAGGACCACGGTGGTCTTTTTCTCTTCGTTGCTTTCGCGAATGATGCGCATCACGATATCGCCATTGAGCGTATCCAGGCTTCCCGTCGGCTCATCGGCAAAGAGATATCGTGGCTCCATCACTAATGCGCGCGCGATAGCAACTCGTTGCTGCTCTCCGCCTGAAAGCTGACGAGGAAGGCGCTTCATCTTGTCTTTCAACCCAAATTGACTCAGCAAGCCTTCGGCGTAAGCTCTTCTCTCTTTTTCGCGACCGTACTTGCGAGCGGGCATCAAGACATTTTCGAGCGTCGTCAGCTCTGCCAATAAATAATGAAACTGAAAAACAAAGCCCATCTGCTCATTTCGAAATCGATAAAGCTCTTCGGACGGCATCCTTCCCAGCTCAAGCCCAGAAATCAGCACGCGGCCCTCCGTCGGATTGTCCAGACTGCTCAAGATATAAAGAAGAGTGCTCTTTCCGGAGCCCGACCTTCCCGTCAAAGAAACAAACTCGCCCTCGTCGATCGAAAAGGAGATGTCCGTCAAAATACGCGTCGGAGGCTCACCGACGACCTTCCCTACTTTTTCCGCGACGATCCCCATAGCTGCTAAGCTCCCTTTCGGATGATCTCAATCGGCGTCAGCTTTCCCGCGGCGCGCGCAGGAAGAATACTGGCGAGAGAAGACGAAAACAGAGCGAGAAACGTCGCCTGCACATAGATCCAGGGCGACAAGGAAATATGAAGAAAGCCTCCTCGAGTCGAACCCATCCCTCCTGAAAATGGAATGGTTTGCAGATAGCGACAGAGAAAATATCCGCCAATCAGGCCAAAAACGGCTCCGCAGATTCCGACGATCAAGCCCTGCAGGAAAAAGAGCATGACCACATCAAAAGTATCGAAGCCCATCGAGCGAAGAATCGCGATGTCCTGGCGCTTTTGCGTCACCGTCATATTCAGGACATTGTAGATCCCAAAGCCCGCAACAATGAGAACCGTCAAGATCATCGCAAAACGAAGCGCGGTCTGAATCGCGAAAACCGAGAGAATATTGGCGTTCTGCTGATCCCAGCTTTCAGTTCTCTCGGGCGCGATCTTCGACCAATCCGAAGCGATTCCCGCCGATTGCTTGTAATCGCGAAGCTTGACCGCTATTTCATTCACTCGGTTCGGAGTGCCGTTGATTCGTTGCACATCATCGAGCGACGCATAAGCCTGAAGATCCGCGGTGCGATTTCCCGAAGCGAATCGCCCGACGACCTTGAAAGGAGCCGGCGTGTTCGTGCTGACGGAAATCAAAACGATTTGATTGATCGTCGCCCCCAGGCGCTTGGCAAGCTCATCGCCCAAAATCACGCGACTCCCTCCCGCGCCGATATCCTCGAATCGACCTTCGATCATGTGCTGAACAACGCTTGTCACTTTGGCTTGCTGCTCTGGAATACAGCCTAAAAGATTGGCCGAAACCGAAATTTTTCCGAAGTTAAAAAGAGCAGGAGCCGTCAGCAGAGGCGAAAAAGCGGCGACGCGAGGATCTGATCTCAAACGCTCATACCAGCTCTGAGGATTTTGCACCTCGAGATAGCCCTCAACTCCCGCAGGCGGCGAATCCCAAAAAACATGCGAAGCCCCGGAACCATAAAACACCTGATCGAGCTGATGCTCCGTCAGATAGTCCTCGCGCGCCTGGATATGGATCTGCGCAGTATTATCGATGAGCTGCTGAACCATGTAGCCTTGAAAGCCCAAAAAAAATCCGGATACAGCGACATAAGCCAGAGTTCCAAAGAAAACTCCCAGCAGTGTCAGAAACGTCTGCCGCTTATGCTCCAGCAAGTATCGAAGCGCGAGAAAAATCATGACGTCTCCCGAGGCTTGATCAAGACTCGATCGCCGGCCTCCACATCGCCAGAGGCGATCTCCGCTTGCGCTTTGTCGACGATCCCGACTTTGACTTGAACTTTTCTCGGAACGCCTCCTCCGTGCTTCACCCAAAGCGTATTGCCTCCGACCAACGCCGAAACAGGGACCAATAGTGCGTTGTCCTGTCTGCGAATCTCGATCGCGACATCCGCCGTCATGCCCGGCAAAACGACCGCGGGAAGCTTCGACGCTCCGATCCTCGCCAAAAAACTGCTCTGATTGGAGTAAACAGATTCTACAAATCCTGAATAACTCTGCTGGCGAATCGTATCAAAGCTCATCGTGGCTTTCTGGCCAGCCCGAATACGAAGCGCGCCTTGCTGCTCCAACGAAACGACTAAGTAACGATCCATGAGATCGACGAGAGTCAAAACCGGAACCTGGGCGAAAACGTTTTCGCCCTCTTTGAAAGGAAGATACGTGATCGTTCCGCTAAATGGAGCGCGATAGACGACTTTATCGATCTTCGCGAGCGGAGCGCCTTTGCTGACGGTATCGCCTTCCTTCACATAGAAACTATCGATCGTGCTGATCACGCCAGGCTTGATCTGGAAACTTCGATTCGCGAGAACAGTTCCGATTCCGTACACGGACTCGATAATCGTTCCGCGACGAATCGGCTCCGAGAGCATTCCCTCTGAGCGGATGCGCCATTGGCGAATCAAAAGAAGAGCCGCGATCAAAAAGACCGCTAGCGCAACACTGACCCATCGATGCCGACTCACCCAGGTCAGTGAAGCTCGCAGCCCATTCATCCCCGAAGGGATTTCAAGATGAAGGCCACATCAATTTCTGGCCAGTCTTGTCCTGAAGAAACTTCTGCATATAGCTCAAAAGCTCGATTCCACGACCCTTATCGTCGATCCACGTGCCAGAGCCTGCGTCATAGTTGAAATGATACGCCGTACCAAGCGCTGCTAGAGCAACCCAGAGCTGGCGCACCGAGGGCTGTCCGCTCAGAATACAGCGTGTGCGATCCGAAAACGTGATCGTCAAAACGCCGTTCGCCTGTTCACATTCGGCAAGATCGGGATCCACATCAGCCAAAGCCTTTTCGATCCGATCATAAACCTGCTGGATCTTTTTCCGATATTCTGACTCGGGAAATTTAGAAATCAGGGACTCCTGCGACATTTCGGCACTCTCCTTATTCCATCTATACAACTTAGTGGCTGAATCAGGGAGAGGTTTGATATAGAAGTGAATATATGACTCAAAACACCCAGTTATGTCCTTGCAACTCCCAAGTTCAATACGCTGATTGCTGTGCTCCGTTCATTTCGGGCAAGAAATCCCCAAAAACAGCAGAAGAGCTTTTGAGAGCCCGCTATACGGCATTCACAATGGGTGAAGTGGACTACGTCCTCGGCACTCACCACTCCAAGACGGTTGGAGAGGTGAAACGGGAAGAAATCGAAGACTGGTCAAAGAGCTCCGAATGGCTGGGACTCAAAGTCGTTCAAGTCGAAGCTGGAAAAGCGGAAGACGATAAAGCGACCATTGTTTTCTGCGCAAGCTACAACGACGCCAATGGCAAGAAACAAGACCACTGGGAACAAAGCTTCTTCGAAAAAGAGAACGGCCAGTGGAAATTCTTGGACGCACGCGGAATCACTGGGACTTATCGCCGCCAAGAGCCCAAAGTCGGCCGCAACGATCCTTGCGCCTGCGGCAGCGGCAAAAAATCGAAGAAGTGTTGCGCCGTCTAAGCGGCGCACGCTTAAATGCGCCGTCTAAGCGGCGCACGCTTAAACGCGCCGCTTAAGTTTCCCCGCGAACGGAGCCGTTCACTGGCACGAAGATCCTTTCTTCGGGGCCTCGCTGCACATAAAACACCGTGAGGTCTTTGCTTTGCTGATGAGCTAACTTTTTAAACTGCTTAGCTCCAAAAACCTCCGTTTTTCCGGCTTTTAAAATAATATCACCGGGCATCATTCCCGAGTCATACGCTGGGCTTCCCGGCGATACATTGATCACCAGCGCGCCCGCGGACTGCGGCATTCCGAGAAAATGAGAAATCTCTGCAGGCACATCGTCGACCGTCAAACCTAAGTTAGGCGCCTTGGAATTAGCAGTCAGGGCCGCCTGTCCCGCTTGCTGAACCACCGGTTTCTTATCTCCGGGTTGTTGCAAAATTTTCACGTCCTTTGTTTCGTTTTTACCAGAATGAATCAATTGAAGCTTCACGACACTGCCTGCGGGAGTCTTTCCGACCATGCTTTTAAGTTGAGATGCTCCCGAAATGTCTTGCTCCCCATATTTGAGAATGACGTCTCCCGGTTCAATCGACGCTTTCTGCGCAGGACCGTTGGCTTGGACATCGCTCACTAGCGCTCCAGACGGTTCGCCGTGAGGATTCTTCGGCGCATCGAAATAACGACCCAGCTGGGGATCCATATCCTGCGCGGAAAGCCCGATGTATCCTCGGATCACATGTCCCTTGGTCATGAGCTGCTCGGCGACTTCTTTCGCAATCTTCGAGGGAATCGCGAAACCGATTCCGACAAACCCCCCCCCTTGCGAGAAAATCGCCGTGTTAACGCCGATCATCCTGCCATCGACATTGAGCAGAGGTCCTCCCGAACTGCCGGGATTGATCGCGGCGTCGGTTTGAATGAAATCTTCGATATCCAAAATTCCCATCTGAGCGCGGCCTTTCGCGCTGACAATTCCAGAGGTCACGGATCGATTCAGGCCAAATGGACTTCCAACAGCAACGGCCCAATCACCCACTGAAATCATATCCGAATCTCCAAACTCAATCGTTTGAAAATCCCGAGCCCCATCCTTGTCTTTAGGGGGATCAACCTGAATTACGGCCAGATCGGTTTTCGAATCGCTGCCGATCAACCTGGCGCCGCGCTTATGCTTATCATCGAGCGTCACCGTGATTCGTTCCGCGTTCTCAACCACGTGGTGATTCGTTAAGATCATTCCGTCTCTTCGAATAAAAATCCCTGAGCCTACTCCAACAGCGCGCCCCTCGCCTCCTCCACCCATCGGTGGAGCGGCATGATGATCAAACGGCAACCCGGGCAATCCGCCTTCATCATCATCGAGCGGCGAGCTCGATTTCTTGATGACGCTAATGCTGACCACCGCGGGCACCGCTTTTTTCGCGATATCGTTGAACGCTTTGGAAGTTCCGATGAGCTCTTGCTTGGACTTCGGAACCGAATCAGCCGACACATTTTCGCTCACACTCCAAACTGTGCCGATCGATCCGACCGTGAGAAGTGCCGCACTGATTGTCCATTTCCATTGCCGGCTGAAATTTTTCATATGTTGTGACTCTGCAGCTCTAATGCCGAAAGCATCATCCGATCGAAAGGCCTAACGCCAAAGTTCCAACGAAGACGTTTCCTCCAGGCGTAAACGTGTAGTCAGGTCGTAAACCGAGCGTCAGCCCGCGAGTCAAACCGACATCGAGATCGCCTCCGACGTTCGGATAGATTCGCCAAATCTTGCCTGTCGTCGCAGTTGAAGATCCGACATTCATCGAAACGCCTTCTGAACGATACATCACGTTTCCACCTCCGCGAGCAGAAAGGCGAACCGCGTCGCTGATATTATAGCCAATCTTCAAATTCGCGGGAATAATCACCAGATTCGCGCCAGGACTATTCACCACCGAGCTAGGACTGGAGCCCCAGAAATCGGAAGTGGCCGAACCCAAGTGCGAGAATAAGCCACCGCTTGAGATACCCGCGAAGGCCGACGAATTGTCGGTGAAAGCGCCGGCGAAGTTCCAATCTGCCGTCAAACCATAAATAGCGCGAGTCGTAGTCGCGTTGGTCGTGTCATGATACACAATCGCGCCCGCGTTTGGTCGCAACGAAAAAACTTCGTTTCGAAGTGTCATTGGCTGACGAACCTCAGCCTCCGCAGTACTCACCGGAGTGGTCGGCGTCATGCCTTGCATCGTATTGTCTACCGTTCCGGCTTGCCCTGTGGTCGGCCCCTCACTTTCGATGATCGGCTGACCTAATTGTGCACGCTTTTGCGTTTCAGTCTGTCCTTGCTGTCCTGCTTGAGAACCATCGACTGTTTCGATTTGAAACGGACCTTCCTGTGGCAAATCCTGAGTACTGTTTTGGGCATCATCCTGCGCCCATCCGAGCGATGGCAAAGCCACGCTTACTGTTGCCGCGACAAGGACTCCTGATGTTAGAAATGGTCTAGTGATCCTGCGCATATTCCGTTCTCCTTCACTATGCCTAGGGACGACTGCATTCGCTGTTCCAGCGCGAAGAGCCTAACCCAGTGAAGCAAAACGGAATTGGATCAGATTTTATGAATGACTAACGCTCTTGGACTTGGGCCTCGCGTTCCAGAGAAAAGCCATGAGAATCATTCCCATAGCCGCGAATCCGATCATGCTCGGACCCCAAGCGCTCCATCCAAACTTTTCAAGCATCCAGCCCATTCCAATACCGACAACCGAGCCGCCAACATATTGCATTCCATCGAAAAGCCCAGCCGCCGTAGCGGCCGCCTTTTTTCCGCCGAAATCCATCGAAGACGTTCCAGACAACATCGAATGGACAATACTGATAGCGAACGAGTTGATCACGAAAGCGGCGATCACCCAATTGAGGGAAGGTGCCTTCCAAACAATCGCAAGACAAAGGATCTGAGTCGCATAGCCGACGCAAGCGACTGGAGGGCGGCGACCTTTAAATACCCAATCGGAAAGAGTTCCGGCCGTAAATGCTCCAAAAATACCGGCCACCACGACCATCAGCGCTCCACTCTTGAAAACAGGCGAGTCGAGCGGAAGTTTTTGCGCTTCAGTCATATAGCGCGGAAACCATTGCTCAAAACCGTGACGTACCAACCCTGTGCAAAACTCCGCGGCGGCGATCGTTAGAGTCACGGGATTGGTGAAGACCTTGCGAACCACGTATTTTAAACTGACTGGCTCGGTGTCTCCGCTGGATGCATCTTGAACATCAAGCGCAGGAAGGCCGCAGTCTTCTGGCGAGTTTTGCACGTTTCGGTAAGTCAACGTCGCCATCACGGCAACAATGATTGAAGGCACGAAGAACATCCATTGCCAAGGCAACGAAATGACCAGCAGCGGACCGATCGCATAAACCAGGGTCCGTCCCATCTGAATCATCGCGCCGAAAATCGCGGAGAAAACGCCACGCTCTTTCACATGGAACCAGCTCGCGTTGACCTTGATGAGAGAAAGCGCGCTGTAGGACTGGAAGAACGAATTAAATGCCCAGATGGTCGAAAAATAACCGATGAGCCAAGTACCCGTTCCGATGAAACCGAGATAAGCGCCCAAACCAAAGAGAAAGTTAAAGATGACCGTCCCCGTGGCGCCGATCAACATCGAGCGACGACCGCCGATGCGATCCGAGATAGGACCATTGAAAATCGCGGAAATCCCGTAAATCAAAAGTCCCGACGAGATGATCGTGCCGATCTGCGTTTTGTCCCAGCCATAGGTTTTCGAAAGCGACGCGTTCACAAACGAAAGATTGTAACGACCCATGTACATCGCCGAATAAGTCAAACCCAGGGTCAACCAGTTCATCGCGCGACGGCGACGAAACTGATCCGAATGCGTAGGAAGCCCACTCAGAACGGAAGAGGCGGCGGCTTGATTTCCAACAGTCGTCGTTACTTCTGACATGCGAGCTCCTTATAAAGTCTCTGTCTTCATCTCACAAATACGCGCTTTCTGAATAAAAAGCGCTCGTTTTCCGTGAATAAACTCGATTAACTCCGAACCGATCAAACGTGCGGCCTCATCCGTCAGGATACTGAAGCGAACCAGATCTTCAGGCGCGGAAATCGGATTTCTCAGAAGCGGCAAAAGCTGAGCCGTAGTCATCAAATGCTTGGCAGCGATGCGATGTCGATCCGCAAGGATTCCGACATAGCATTTGATCAAATCCAGAACCTGCGACTCTTCGGCAGATGGAGGCTCGACTCGCTCCCGCGTCGGTGCGGAAACATCGGCGGTTTCCGCGCGTCGAAGCGCCGTCAGAATCGTTTCACCACTGTTTTTCAATTCGCCCTTGTTCAGGCCGCGAAAGCTTGAAAGATGATCAAGATCCTTGGGGCGAACATTCGCCAGATCCATCAAAACCGCATCATCGGCAACCCAGCGACGCGGTAAATTGAGCTGACGAACACGCTCTTCGCGCCATTTCACAAGCTCAAGGAGCGCCGCATATCCGCGACGATCCAGCCGTCCGCCGCGCGCCAGGCGCTGAGCCATTCCCTCGATGTCGAGCTCATAAAGCTCTTTCTTTTCCCATTTCGATGAAAGCTGCATCGCCCAATCGCGACGGCCCATCTGCTCGACCTGTTGCAAAAGCTTGTCGCTCAGCTCGACCAGATATTCCACATCTGAGTGCGCATATTCCAAAAGCTGTGTCGGAAGCGGTCTCACAGACCAGTTGGTGCGAGCATGACCTTTCGCAATGGTCACATCGAGAACGGACTTCAAAAGCTTTCCAAGTCCAACGGCCTCTCCTAATCCACAAAGAGATGCCCCGACCGAGGTATCAAAACACGGCGAGGCCAGGACGCTAAAGCTCGTATAAAGACATTCTTGATCGCCTTGAGCCGCGTGAACGATCTTCAAGATGCTGCGATTCTCAAAAATATCGAGAAGCGGCTTGATTCCGGGATTAAATCCCCCCTGAGGCCCCGCGCGAAAACCTTTCTTAAAGGCCGCGGCATCGACCAGCCAAGACTCCTCATCCGTTGCGACCTGAATGATCTCAACAATCGGATAAAAGGTGTTCTCACGGATAAATTCCGTATCAAAAGCAATAACAGGCTTTTGGGCTAGCTTGAATGCAAGCTCCGCAATTTGGTCCGGGGTTGTCAGTAAATCAAAATTCTTCTTCATGACGGCTGCACTAGGTACTGCAGAGTTCCGGGTGCAGCTGCCCGCTTATCGATGACTTGATGGACGAGGACGTTGGCGCTGGTCTTGGCCTGGTCTATGTCCTTGGTCTGGTCCGATGCCGTACATTACATTGTCTAACGTCAGATATCCATGCTCGTGAGAGGTCCCGTTCGGATTTTGATGAACCCAATGAACGATAGCGCCGGCTGGAGACGGAGGATATGGGCCGGTTTGGGCGACAGACTTGATGAAGTCCCCGCAAGCATGGACTTGCATTCCCTTTTGAACAGGAGGAAGCGATCCGAAATCGTTGTTGTAAACCACTTCGAGAACGTCCGTTCGGACATTTGGGCCGATTTGGATGATGAAATGGTCATGGCCATTTCGGTCCGGAAAAATACCCAGGACAATACCCGTGACATTTGCTCGAGATTTGAATGCGTTAGGAACTTGAGGGTTCGCCTTCCACATCAAGACTTGTTGATTGTTGAGAGGCATGACCTGATTTCGGTCCATGCAGGCCATGTCGGAGGCCATCACCGAAGAAGCCAAAACCGTTACGAAACCAACGACCCCGAATACCCCTAGAAGCAATCTCATGATCCCTACTCCCCATTCACGTTGTGGTCGAGACGAGCAAAGCTCGCTACGTTTTGAATGAGGCAGCAATTACCGTGATGAATAACAATATGCAAGGAGAGAATACCAAACTCACGCCGATTTGGCGCCACTTGCCTGATCTTCAAGAACAATTACTCTCACACGAACTTGTGCTTTAGGTCCGGAAAGAAAGAAATCCCTCAATGAAGTCTCTCCCGAAAAAATTTGGAACGCATAGTCCGCGATCACTTTCGCGGCCTCTTTTTCGTCTTTTTGAAACTGTTCGATCCGGATGCGCGACTTGAGCCATTGCACTCCGTATTTCTGGATCTCGGTTTTGAGAAAAGGCTTCGAAAGAAGGTTTTCGACATAATCCGAAAACTCATTATCTTCGCGGCGCTGCTTTTCCCGAAAATCATGAACCCGTTGCAACGGGTCCGATTCTCTGTGTTGAACCGACTGCTCTAAGAGATGAATTTCTTGGCTATCCGAAATCGTCTCAAGCAGAACCGGCGTGCCATGTCTGATGACTACAGCGAGTGCAATGGTGGGTGCTCTCATTACTAGACTTGTCGGTGTCCCCGGCGAGCTAACTAAGGCGTTTAACAAACCGGTCCCCCCCGGACATGTTCCTTTTCGGACACACCCCTGGAATTTGCTCGCGATTTCGGGCATAAGATTCCCCATGTCCGCATTAGAAGCCGCGCTCAAGAAAGAAGCCGCCCGTCGGCGCACCTTTGCCATTATCTCCCATCCGGACGCCGGTAAAACGACGCTTACGGAAAAGCTGCTTTTGTACGGCGGAGCGATTCACCTGGCGGGAGCCGTCCGCGCGAAGGCCAACCAGCGCCACACGACCTCGGACTGGATGGAAATCGAAAAGCAACGCGGAATCTCGATCAGCTCCTCTGTTCTACAATTTGAGTATAAAGGATCGCAGATCAACCTGCTCGATACGCCGGGACACAAAGACTTCTCGGAAGACACTTATCGCACGCTGACCGCTGCCGACGCCGCTGTCATGCTGATCGACGCCGCCAAAGGCGTCGAGCCACAAACCCGCAAGCTTTTCGAAGTCTGCCGAATGCGCGGAATTCCGATCTTCACTTTCATGAACAAGCTCGACCGTCCTTCGCTGGACCCTCTTGATCTGCTTCATGAGCTGGAGAAAGTTCTCGGAATCCGCTCCTGCCCGATGACCTGGCCTCTCGGAACGGGCGATCGTTTCCGCGGAGTTTTCGACCGCGATGCGAACGAAGTCCTTCTTTATCAAACCGAAGGCGAAGCGAACGTCAAAGGCCGCCTGGCTCCTCGCAAGATGACCGGCATCGATGACCCGAACTTCTTATCGCTCTTGGGCGGCCCTCGCGAAGACATCGATGAGGCGAAAGAGATCTACCATCAATTCAAAGCCGAAGTCGAATTGCTCGAGATGGCCGGAGACCCTTTCAATCTTGAGGCAGTTTTGGCCGGAAACCTCACGCCGGTTTTCTTTGGTTCCGCGATGAACAACTTCGGGGTCGAGCGCTTCTTGGAACGCTTTATCCAGATCGCGCCTCCTCCAACGGCTCGAAATGCGGCGCCAGTCGCGCAGTCCTCAAAGGCTCCCGCCGGCGAACCACTCCCTGTCGATCCGACGCAGGAAAAGTTCTCAGGCTTTATCTTTAAGATCCAAGCCAATATGGACCCTGCGCATCGCGACCGCGTGGCCTTTATGCGCGTTTGTTCGGGCAAGTTCACGCGCAATATGATGGTCAAACACGCGCGTCTTGGAAAAGACGTGAAACTCGCGCGCCCTCTGCACTTTTTCGCGCAAGAGCGCGTGGTGATCGAAGAGGCATGGCCAGGCGATATCGTCGGCCTGCTCGATACGAGCGGCGAGCTTCGAATCGGCGACACGCTTTGCGAAGGCCCGCGCATCGAGTACGAAGGCGTTCCGCGCTTTTCTCCCGAGCATTTCGCAAGCATCATGATCCTTGATCCGATGAAGCGAAAACAGCTGAAAAAAGGCCTCGATCAGCTCGCCGAAGAAGGCGTCGTGCAAGTCTACAAGCAGCGCGGCTTGGGCGATAAAGATCCGATTCTCGCCGCCGTCGGCGCGCTTCAATTCGAAGTTCTTCAGCACCGGTTGAAAGCGGAGTACGCCGTCGATACGCGAATCGAGAAGCTCGGATTCATCCACGCCCGCTGGGTCGCGGGCACAGGCTTTGACGCCGATTACTTCGAGCGTCGTGAAGACTCTCGCTGCCTCGAAGATCGCGACGGCCAACTCGTCGTTCTCTTCAAGTCCGACTGGGGTCTTCGCTGGGCCGAGGACAACTACAAGACTGTGCAGTTTCTCAAGACGGCTCCGATGGCTCGGGGTGAGTAAGATAAGACAAGCGTTTCGATTTTACATGGTATGTAAATTTAAAACGCTTGTTTCGATTTTACATGCCATGTAAAATCGAAACGATGCCGCACTTAAGAACCCGCTACGCCTCCAAACTACTAGCCAACATCCTGTCGCACAGCCCGATTGCCGGCGTCATCGGACAGAGGCAAACCGGGAAAACCACGCTTTCCGAAGAGCTTTGCAAGGAATACGAAACACTCGACCGACGCGAATCTCTCGATGAAGCCGAGAGCGATCCAGAAGCGTTTTTGTCATCCCGAAAGCACCCGTTTACAATCGACGAATGCCAACTATCGCCCGCCTTGTTTCCAGCCCTCAAGGAGCAAGTCCGAACACACCCGAGAAAAGGGCAATTCATTCTGACGGGGTCGGTTCGGTTCACGAGTCGTAAAGCGATTCGCGAATCCCTCACAGGCCGTATCGTCAATTTGGAGCTTTTACCTCTTTCCATTGCCGAAGCCCATTCGGAACCTCTCCCCGGATTGCTTGCAAAACTGATGAGCCGCTCAACGTTTTCGACTTTGGATCCGGCTTCGTCCGCGTGGATCGGAAAGACGAAAAATCGTTTCGAATCTTTTCTGGTTTCAGGCGGACTGCCCGGAATTTGCTTTTACCGAGAAGCTCATGTTCGCTCTCCCCGATTCGAAACCCAAATCGAAACCCTTTTGGAAAGAGATCTGCGACTGCTCGTAACCACCCCTCTCCCATTTCGCCAGCTTCGAGCGCTTTTGGCTCTACTTGCTCAAAATCAAGGACAGCCGCTCAATTATCTCGAGCTAGGGCGAAAAATCGGGGTATCCGGGCCTACCGTCCGCAAACTAACATCCGCTTTCGAATCCATGTTCTTAGTGCGATCCATCGCAACCGATCAGCAAGCTCGCCCTGTCTTGTTTTTCGAAGACCAGGGAATGGCAACCCATCTTGCGCCCGAAGCCGTCGAAACAAACGGCCCCGAGCACGACCTGGCTCGCGGGCTTTTCTCCTGCATTTTGCCCCAGTTTATGTATCGGCCCGAAACCACGGCGTTATTTTACCAATTTCGCACGCGAGGCGGAGCAAAAGTCGATTTCGCGATCAAGTCCGGAACGCATCGAATGGGAGTCATCGTCAGCAGTGAAGATGGGCCAACACGCTCAGCACTGAGCTCGGCACGAAGCTTCGCGGCAAGTACATCCGGAGCGAAGGTCGTGATCGCTCACTGCGGAACTCAGGTTGAACGCGTTACGGATCACATCTTAGCTCTTCCTTATCCGATGCTCATTTCTGATTTTAAATGATTGAACGACTTAAAATTCGCGCCAAATCGTGCCATTTATAATTTTTCATCAATCGCAACTCTTAGTAATTATTTAGATTTGAAAAACAAGAGATTCATCATTAGTTGCGCATTTATCGATCTTTCTTACAAAATTTCGCTAAGTTAAGAACTGTCCACTCAAGACATTAGCTAAGCCCATTCCTCAACTGTAGAAGTCCCCTCACAAACGCAACATTGCGTCAAACTAAAGGAGACTTTTATGAAATCCCGTTTTTCGACTTTGGCACTCATCGCCTTGGTCATGTCTTTGACCGGAATGGCTCAAGCAAAAACCCACACGGTTTCGTTGTATCGCACCGTGAGTGAACACTCGCCTGCGGTTGTTTTCGAAAGCGCACAACCTCTTTACGTCGAGTCCCTCGATGTGAACTGGCGTGGAGCCACTGGTTATTCCTCCGTGATGGCCGAAGTTTTGGCCGATGGTCAGCTGGTTTGGAGCGGATTGATTCCTGCTTATGACCCGACTTTCCACACCGCGATTCGTTCGCAAGTCACCACCATCGAGCTTCGCGTTTCCGGCGGCTCTGCCTACGTCAACTGGGCAAAAGTCTATAGCGACAACACCGCTTCTGGACACTCCCGCGGCCCTGTCTTCGTGGGCGAGCTGACGAACGCAGCCGATTTGGCCCGCGAGCTCATCCGCACCTTGGCTGACATCGAGCCTAGCCTCGATCCAGAAAACGTTCGCGCTCACATCATCCCGCTCAAAAAGGCGGCTGCGCAAGTTTACTCCATCGCTGAAGCATCCGGACATATGCGCCAGATCGACATTTACAACGCTGTTTACGGCCTCGAGCTCGTCTTCAGCTCGCAAGAAAGCTTCTACGAAGGCTTGATCGCGGTGAACGGCAACTTTGAAGAAGTTCTCAATCTCATGACGATTCGGGAACGCTACAAGGCCCTGTTCGGAACCACCGAATACCCTGCAACTCTTTAATTATTTAGCAAAGTCGGCCTCAGATACGCCTAGAACCCATGTTCTAGGCGTATCGCGAGCAAATCATTGGCAAGTTCCTAAAACCGTGATAACGCAGCGCAATACAGTATCGGAGTCTTATATTTATGAGAAAAGTGAATAAGTGTTTTGAAACCCTTCTCTCTTTGGGAATCGCCCTTGCGATGATCACCCCAGCACCGGCACTCGCCTGGGGAAAAAAGAAGGCATCGGATATTGCGAACAAGGCGGACTTTCTTGATACCGCGATTCGGGAGTTTAATGCCAAGTATGCGGATGTCACCTTTGGGCCGAATACAACGAGTTCGTATTGCTCTTATGCCGACCATACCAACAACTTCTCTGAGCGACTCACAAAAGCAACCAACGAACTCTGTGAGAGTATCTCTCCTCTTTTTGAAAACGGAATGACATGCGGGGATTTTATTGCAGTGAGTCGCAGTAAGATCGGATGGACTGATACACAAACATATACTGATTTTTTATTTTTCGACTCTTACTCCTGCTCCAGCGAAGGCCACAGCCAATTCACCGCATCTCTCACTCCAAAAGCTCAGCAACTCATGCAAAGCAGCTTTTTCTACGACAGCGGAAATGCCTCGGTGGACTACAATGTCCGCGCCATCCAATCCGCACTCTCCGAATTAGAGCTCTTGCCACGCCAGCGTAAAGCGCTCGACGGATACTTCAACGCGACCGATGCGTTTATCAAATCGATCGACGTAGAAAAAGCCAAAGCGGCCAAAGGCGAAGACTCCAAGCCGATGACTCATCGAAGCTTCGTGGCGCAAGCGAACTTGCTAGTAGCCTACCACCGCTATCTAAAAGACGATCTCGCTGAGCTCGCACTCTTTGGCTCGGCTCGAAACGGCGTTTCACAGAGCAATCAAAAAGCCGTCGAGATCATCAATTCCTCGATCGATCATCTGGTGAAAGCTTACGGACTCGATACCGATGTTTCGGCAAAACAAGTCGCCGACTACGGTCGCGTGTTGCTCGATCTGATGAACACTTTCTCGCTCTCGCTGACCCTCAACGAAAAAGCAAATCTTCGCCCTGTCATGGTCCAGCTTGGCAAAACCATCGCGACCTCTGAAGCTTATGGCGACGTCGGTGCGCATGATGATGTGATCGTCTTTAAAAATCTTTGGGAAGCCCAATCTTTCCAAGATTTCTTAACCGACAAGCTCTCGATCGCCGACGATAAGTCCACGACTCTCATTCTGAACTTGAGCGCAGCGACTTATAAGATCGGTCTATCCGCAAACGTAGACATCAGAACATTTGACGCTCGAGATGCCGCGCGAATTAAAAGTCAAAAAGGTCGACAGTAATTAATCATCGCAGGCTTGGAAGCTTCGTCGCTCCGAGCCTGCAAACTTAAATAGAGGAGAATTTATGCCTAACAAAAAAACGAGATCTTTAAGCCTGCTCTTTTTAGGGCTCGCTCTTTTCGCTGTCGCTCCTCGCGGAGCGTTTGCGTTTGGACCGAAAGCGCCAGCTTCCTCTGAAATCGCAAACAAGGCGGATTTTTTGGATACAGCCATCCGGGAATTTAATGCCAAATATGTGGACATTAAATTCGGTCCGAACCACGCAAATACTTCATGTTATTATAACACCAATCACACCAATAACCACGATGAGTTACTTTCTCAAGCAACGAACGAACTTTGCAATCGCATTTCTCCGCTTTTCGAAAACGGAATGACCTGTGGAGATTTTATCGCCGTCAACGACACCAAAACCCAATGGTCTGACGAAACCACCCGCCATACATTCATGTCAGACGAGTGCACCAGCACAGGCACGAGCAAATTCACCGCAGCGCTCACGCCAAAAGCTCAACAGCTCATGCAAAGCGCATTTTTCTACGACAACGCAAACTCCGCCGTCGATTACAACGTTCGCTCAATCCAATCCGCGCTCAACAATCTGCAGCTTTTGCCACGCCAGCGTAAAGCGTTGGACGGATTTTTCAACGCAACCGATGCGTTTGTGAACGCTATCAATATCGAGAAAGTCAAAGCCAACAAAGGCGAAAAAGCTCTGCCTCTGACTCACCGTAGCTTCGCATCGCAAGCCAGCCTTCTCGCTGCGTACTATCGTTACCTCAAAGACGACTTCGCCGAGCTTGCGCAATTTGGATCCGCATCGGCAGGGATCTCAAAAATCAACCAACAGTCGGTCAACGTGATCAATAATTCCATTCAGCACCTCACCGATGCTTATGGCCTCGACACCGATGTTGCCGCAAAGCAAGTCGCCGACTACGGCCGCGTGCTCTTGGATCTTTTGAACAACTTCGCATTGACTCTGACGACGTCCGAAAAAGCAGTCGTTCAACCTGTCATGGTCCAGCTGGTTACTCAAGTCGTTCCAACCTCCGAAGCTTACGGCGACGTGGGCGCGCATGAAGCCGTTATTCGACTCAAAGACCTCTGGGAGTCCGTCGAGTTCAGCGGATTGCTGACCGACAAACTCTCCATCTCTGATGATAAATCGACTGCACTCATTCTCAACATGAGCGCTGCCGCATATAAACTCGGCCTCTCCGGCAACGTGGACATCCGCACTTTCGATGCCCGCGATGCAGAGCGAATCAAGAATCAAAAAGGCCGAAAATAATGCAGGATCGAGAGGTCACTCTCGATGCACTTCAACTGAACGAGGCGCTGGAACTTCTTCCGGCGCCTCTTCGGCTTGAGCGCGCAAGAGAGGACGCCGAGAAAAGCCATCGCCAGGCTTCGTCCAAGAAAGCGCTCGCCTCAGCGCGAGACCTTCTGGACATGGCTCTGCGCGAGTCATCGGAAACCGCTCAAGCGCGGGCTCATCTTTTGATGGGAATCGCCCTGCGCCGAAGCGGTGACCGAGTTCGCGCACGCGAGCAATACGCCGCCTGCGAACGACTTCTGACGCCGCTGCTGAAAGCCGGCGTGATATCGATGCAGAGAGAGGCCGCGGAAATTCAGGTCGACCTTCATCTGGAAGAGGCGATTTTCCTCTTCGTTGAAAATGATTTTCTCGAATCCGCCCGCAAGAACGAACGAGCCGCGAAATTGGCTGCAGCGATCTCAAAGACTGAATCCGCTTGCCGCGCCTGGCTCAATGCGGCCGTTTCCTGGGACCGAACCGAAGAAATTCGCGAAGCAAAAGCGTGTCTCGAAAAAGGAAGGAAGCTTCTAGCAGCGCTTCCAGAATCATCTCTTCACGCCTCTTACCTTCTTTTCGCCTGGAAAATGGGAATCGATCACGGCCCTCTCCACGAGCCTGCGCCACTTCCCCCGCAAGCCACTCTTTCGCAAAAAACTTTGTATCTGCTTTACGCCTGGGAGCACTCGCTCATTACTTGCTCAATGAACGACTCGGATCTCGCTCGAGTTCGCTTGGAAGCGCATCTCAACTTGATTCAGGAAAGGCAATTCAGCACTGAGATCTCCGCACTGGTCGCGCTCAGCAATCGCCTTCACCAGGGACGAGGAAAAATCGAGACAAACGGGCTTCATCTTGCAGCGACGCTCCAGGATCTCTTTTTAAAAAGCTCGTGGAAAAAACTTGAGCACGAATCCACGCAAGCAGCCCGCAACCCTCGTCCCGCCCTTCAAGCTTGGGGATATCGCGCTCAAGCCTGGGTCCAAGCCCGAAGCAAAAACTTGGACGAAGCCAGAAAAAGCCTAGAAAAAGCGCTTGAAACCGCCCGCTCTCAAGGAATGGCGCATTTCTCTCTTTGCGTCGAGAACGAGCTTTCCGAAGCGCCGAAAAATCTTAAAGATTACTCGCCACAGGAGCGCAAAGTCTTCAATAAGTGGACATCGCTTCTTCCCGCCCGAAAAGACCAGCTTTCAATCTATACTAAAAACGAGCGAAAGATCGTAACAGCCGATGAAGCCATCGCCTCGATCGATGAAGCGCTTCGAGGAAACGGTCCCTACGCGAACGCGTTCATCGTGGACGGCGCTCGCCAATGGATTCGCCTGCCTCGGAAAAACAACGCGTCTATTCTCATCCAAATCGAAAAACTTCCGATCCAGCGAAAGCTCCTTTTCGCACTGATCGCGGCTTATCCAAACTCTGTTTCAAAAGAGGATCTCGTCAGCCAAGTCTGGGACGAGCTCTACAATCCCTTGGTTCACGACACTGTCCTTTATCGAACCGTGTCTCGACTGAGAAAGCTATTAGGCGGCCGCTGGATCAGCTTCGAATCCGGAGCGCTGAAACTCAGCCCAGAGCTCAAATCGGATAAATCGTTCTTGGCCGTTTTGCCAAACGATGAGGCACGGCTTCGCCAGTCGCCTTTAGATGAACGAAAAATCAAGATTCTCACGCTTCTTAAATATCGGGGACGCGTCACCCGAACTGAAGCGGTCAAAGCTTTGGATGCGCCCGAACGAACCGTAGCGCGCGATTTAGCCTATCTTGTCGATCACAAACTCGCCGTCCGACAGGGCGCGGGAAGAGGTACAATCTATGTTCCAGCTCTCTAATGTTTTCGAAAACCGCCTGATGGCCATGACGATTTTCGCGTTCAGCGCGACTCTTGCGCAAAACCCAGCTCTTGCGGCTTGCGACGTCGTTCGCATCGAGGTCAGCGTCGGAAATACGACTTACTTGGGATCGGCGATCCCGCTGACGATCAACGGAAAATCCGTTCTTGTTACCGCGGACCACGTGCTTCCATTCGACGTTCGCAGCGATGCGACGGTTCAAGCAAGCCTATCCGGCGGAAAATCTGTCGATGCCGTTGTCGTTCGTCGCGACTGGGCATCGGATCTCATGATTCTTTCTCCCGTGTCCCCCATCGGTGCTCTCTGCAACCTCTCGTCTAAAACTCTGAATGCCGGAGATTCTGTTGTTTTAGCGGGATTTCCCGCAGAATCCGGCACAAAATCCGCTCGCGCGGGAAGTGTGATCGATCCCGCATCGTCCGCGATCCGCGTCGCGCGCCCGATCTCTCTCATCAAGGCGACGGGTCTCGGCGAAAAAGGAATGAGCGGAGGCGCGATGATCCATCGGGATGGAACGATTGCCGGAATGTTGCTTCAGGATTGGGTCAACCCTAATCACTCCGACCAGAGCGGAGTCTACGCTCTTCCGGCTGCTCAGCTCGCCTTGCAAGCCAGCGCGATGCTTTCGCAATCGGAACTTGAAATGCCCGCGCCATTTCAAGTACGTCGTGCAGTTCCTGAAATGAGCGCATACGGATTTCGCTTTCGCCCGACTTATGGTGATTCGATCGCCGAAAGACAGCTCAAAGGTTCCAAGGGCGGCCATCCTGACGGAATCGGCGGAGAAAGCGGGACCGATCAGCTCGAAGTCGTGGGCTTGAGCGGAGAAACCATCGCTCCTGAATGGCTTCCAATGGCCAAAATCCTTCGCCGCATTCAATCCGAAGGCGGATCGGAAATGCTCGTGAAAAAAACGGCCTCCGATCAAAGCTGCGGAAACCTCGTCGAGCTCGGCCGCATTCTAATCGAAAACCCAAGCTCTCCACCCGATCTGAGTTTCTATCTCAATCGCACTTCGACATTTGCCACAAGCGCAAGTAACGAAGACATCGACACGCTCTCAGAAAGAGCAGTTATTCTAGCCTTGAGCCTAGCGGAGACTTCGTCTGCCGCAACCGAACCTGCGCAAAAAATCCGCGCGCTTCAAGCGGACTGGATCCGCACGCATCAAGTGCGCGCGATTCAGGAATTACTGAAGGTCGCGCAAGCAGCATCCCCTCAATGGGCAGAAGCGGCCGAGATCGATTCGCGAAACTGGAAGGCTGTGGTGGAGCTTCAAGTCCTTATCTTGCGAATGAATAAGGCGCTTGGACAGGCTACGAAATCATCGACCTAAAGCTTCGAATTCACAGCAAAATGCATCGCTCCATGAAAAGTGTCGAATAAAGTCGACACTTTTTGAAAATACATATAACATCATGAAATCATGGACTTTTTTTAATCTAAAAGAGGTTATCGAAAGTTGGAGTTTTTGGGAAAAACGCCCCGCGCCATCTTCATGTTCAAGTCGAACGTCCCAAAGGAAATCGATTTATCCTCACAGGATCTAACGCTTCGTTGCTCGCAGGCGACCTTTCCACTGCCCTCACCGGACGCCATCGGACACTGGAGCTTTTTCCTTTCGAGTATACCGAATATCAAATCGCAAAACCGGAAGCTCATCTTGAAGATTTTTTAAGTGACGGTGGATTTCCTCGCGCTTTGTCGTCCGCGGATTCCAGCGGACTATTGAGAGAATATTTTCGAGACATTATTGAACGTGATGTGCGTGGCCAAGTTTCGGCTCGTTCGGCTCTTGTGCTCACTCAACTGGCAAAAGCGATCTATGAATCAACCGGATCCGAGACAAGCTTGCGTAAACTTGCCAAAGTCACGGATCTATCGGTGGACACAGTGAAGTCCTATGTCGACGCCTTCGCATCCGCTTATCTGATTCTCGAATGCCGCTACTTTACCTTCTCGGAGAGAAAGCGATTAGTTCGTCCTTCGAAATATTATCCGATCGACCTGGGACTCCATCGATCGATCATCTCCAAAGGAGGCGCCGATCGCGGAAAAAGACTTGAAACCGCTGTTTTTCACTCTCTTCGACGCCGCTATGGCGACGTATTTTACTGGAAAAATCAGGGTGAAGTCGACTTCGTCGTCGAAACATCCAACGGAATTACGCCGATTCAAGTCAGCTGGGACGGCCCCAAGGAACGCCATCACAAAGCTGTCGCGGAGTTCATGGTGGAATTTCCGTTCGCCGCGCCCGCGCAATTCGTCTCGATCGAAAATGCGGCGGAATTCTTAAGTCAATAACGCCAGAGTAAAGCTTCAATCCTGCTTAGCGCCATGAGCGCGGCCTCCGAGTCAATTCGCATACAGTTGAGCGTTTAAACGCTAAAATAGTGAACGCCAACTCCGTGGAAGCCGCACAAGTGCTTGGCCGAAAATCCTCAGTTCTTATAAATGCGAGTTCGTCATTAACTATTTGATTCTGGACGGATCTTCTTTGGTAACGGATTATAAAACATATGGGAATTGGCACGTTAAAAACATTTGAGCCTACAGCTTATGAGCTTCTCACAGAGATAGTCGATGAAGCCCGCTGGTGGGAAACTATACGTCTCGTCGCAGATTTTATGAGCCTAAACGGGGTTGAACGAGTACATGCTAAGTTTGGCTTTGTAATGGATCGGCACGAGGACGGCTTTGAGCAAGAACCTGATCGCGTCGTCAATGTTCAGGATCTCGGCCAACTTATTTCTGATGGCCTTCGCAAGGGCACGATAGAATTTAAGCGTGCATCAGACTTCGTTTTTAAATCTGAAGGTTCTCGCCTAATCGTCATGCTTTGTAACGATGGCGATATTCATTTTGCCTCAAAAGATAAGGCGCTTATCTTCGATTTGGCACATGAGATTAAAGAAATAGGGATTAAAGTCTATGACAACGGTGTTTTGATCTGAGTTTTCAAAATCACTTGTTTTGCCAATTCGACGTGCGCAGGTCACTTTTATGTTCATTTTTAACGAGATTTTAACAATCTTCTTGCGATTGTTACTGGATCGTAGACCTTCATGGCCACTTGATCAGAAACTTGAGCGATTCAAGAACCCGAAAAAAACAAGCTAGGGCAAAACTCATAGAAGCACGACGATCAAGGGGCGGCGTCAGATCGTTGATTTGGGGTGCGCTCGCGGACTCCGATTTGAAGGAGTCTCTAATTGAATTTAAGTGGATTGCAAATGTATCGAAATATTCATCAGTAGGAAAAACTTTCCTAGATGATGTGCCTTTAGACTATAAGATGAAGCCTTTCCATAACGGGCTGACTCGACGATAATCAAAGAGATGAGCTCGCGAAGATTGATAAAAAGGATCGCAATATCGGGACTCATTCTCGGGACGACAGTTTTCCAAGCGCAAGCCACAATTGAATCCTCTGAGCCCAACTGCGTCATAAGAACAATCAAAAGTCAGCTTCTTCCCACAGCCAAAAACATAGCCCTCTGGATTCCGCGCCAGCAAAAACGCTATTGGAGTGAGGTTCTTGATCACTGCCTGAAATCCGCTCATGACTCCTCTAGCGGCAATTTGGTCTTAGGTTGCACGAAAGGAATCGTTCGGCGAATTGTGTTTGTTCCTCGCGATTCGCGAAGTCCGGGGTTGCGAGCGACTCTAGCGTTGAATCCAATCGGATGGCCCTTTACCCTTCCTCCAGAAATTTTGAGAACACGATACGCCTTCAGTCTTCCAGTCATCGGGCTTGGGACTTGGATGGATTACATGCTTTATGAATCGTATACCGACAAAAGGATAAACGAACTCAACGATAAAGATCTGACCCAATTCCCAGGAGTGAGCTATGTCACCTTTCTCAACCAATCGGGACTGATCTCCACGTCCACTCTCGAAGAACTTCAGCAAAAGACAGATATGCAGATAGGCAGAGAAAAGATCGTTGCGTTTAAGACAGCTTTCCTGAATTGGTCTCGCGATCCGCAAAAGAACATGCTTCCGCGGATGGTGGATTTTCGAACATATGGAGTCATTGAAAACGACGATCAAGCTCGTGCTTTGAATGACCTTGCCTACCAAGTCGCAGGTGCGAGCTGTTCGCGCCAAGGAAGCTGTAAGAAACTCCCAGACCAATATGCTGTCGCTCTTGAGGCCAACTGGAAAGCTGCACTAGAAAAAGACCCTTTGTTCTCTAAATTTTCGGCCGAAAAGCGTTATCTCCTAGGCCAAATTTTTACGCCATCGCTGCGATTTGGAAAACAATCCGACTTCGAGCTTATGATGCGCGGGCTAGGCATGGGAAAATCGGGTGACCCGGTTGCGGCGCTTCAACCCATCGCAAATGCTCTGGACCCCGGAAGCTTGATCTTGATGGCACAGGAGATCCTCTTGTCTCCGGAAAGTCTTGCCAAAAAACGCGAATTTTGGAAGGTCCACGTCGACTCAAAAGGCGAGCCGCCTTCGTTTACACGACGATCTGACATTCCTTCTCTTAGCTCAGTCGAGATCAAACGTTTTGATCAGTTCGGCAATGGCGTGAACTTTAAGCCTCTCGACGACGAAATTTCCTATTGGCAATTGATGTGGAGCGATCCTCGTTTTTCGGATATCAAGCAAGCATACGTGAGTGGCAAGTTGAGCGAGCTCGACAGCCTTCAGACCCTGCTTGAACGGATCCAAAGCTATAATGACTTCTTTCAAATCGAGCGGGACTCGCGGGGAGCTCTTCCTGTATCGGCCCTTTGTTCACTCGCTGCTCTTAATCCTGAGACAACCGGGAATCCACTATTTGCCATGGCTGTTGAGCACTTTGGCCAAACACTGGATAAATCGCGAAAGCTTGATCCAATAAGGCTTCAGGGCTGCAAAATTGAAGTCGCCGAGTATCTAGCCAAGCTGTATCAACAAGATGCTGCAGAGCTATCCGGAAAGG
>CAZCBS010000011.1:18531-26655 GCA_964496965.1 uncultured Bacteriovoracaceae bacterium | reverse complement strand
TTCTGATGTCGAGCTGGTCTCGGTGACGCTGACCTTATAACGATTCTCCAAGCAGAAACTGATCATCTGCCTGGCTTCGCGGCTCAATAAAATCAGAAGGATATTCATCAGGTCCTCTCTTTTAAATTCTATCTGAGCTATTTAGAAAAACAAATATTCCGACGATTTCTGGCAAGAAATAGTGACGCAGCGCGACTTGCTGGGAAGCTTTGAAAAATTTGACATCCCGCCAAACCCCTGTAGTTTGTTCGGCCTATGAAACTTTACGTATCTCCTGGTGCCTGTTCGATGTCCTGCCATATCGCTTTTGAGGAAGCCGGTCTTCCGGTCGAAGTGACCGTCGCTAAGGACGACAGTGCTTGGAAATCGGTCGGTGAGCTCAATTCTCAAGGCGCGGTTCCGGTTCTTGTGATGAATGACGGAACGGTATTGACCCAAAATATCGCAATTCTTAATTTCGTAGCTGAAAAGGCTCCTCAAGCAGGGCTTTTGCCGGATCTGGGATCGCTGGACCGTGCTTTCGCGTTCCAATGGCTTTCATGGGTCGCATCGGATCTTCACCCGGCCTTTAGTCCGCTCTTCAATCCTGCCTCGACGGAAGAAGTCCGTAAGGCGCATGTGGAGAAAGTTCAAAAGCTTTTTGCTCAAGTGGATCGCCATATGGAAGGCCGAGAGTTCGTCGCAGGTAATCGCTTCAGCATCGCGGATGCCTATTTGTTCACGGTCTATGGTTGGGCGGCTTTTCTGAAGATTCCAACGGATTCGTACAGCAACATGAAGGCTTATTGCGGCCGTATCGCAAAAAGGCCTGGTGTTTACGCGGCGATGAAACGTGAAGGAATTGTTAGCTAGGTCTTAAAAGGGGGAGAAGTTATGTCCATTAAAGAACTCAGCCAGGAACAAGTCCTCGAGATGTCTCTTGAGGAGAAGGATAACTGGTGGCTTAAGAACGTCTATAAAGGCGATATGCCGCAGCTCAATTTTCGCTCAGCCATTACCGGCATGCTTTTGGGCGGGATCCTGAGCTTGACCAATCTCTATATTGGAATCAAGACCGGCTGGACTTTGGGCGTGGGCGTCTCCTCCGTCATTCTGTCTTTTGCGATTTTCCGGCTTTTCGCGAAGCTGAAGATCGGAAGCGAGATGACGATTCTCGAAAACAACGCCATGCAATCCGTTGCCACAAGCGCGGGTTATATGACGGCGCCGATGATGGCTTCGATGCCTGCGTATATGATGGTCACGGGCCATATCGTTCCCATGTGGCAGACTTTTTGGTGGATCGTCGCTCTGGCATTGCTCGGAGTTCTTTTCGCGTTTCCGTTGAAAAAGCGATTTATCAACGATGAGCAGCTTCCGTTCCCCGAAGGCTACGCGGCGGCGGTTGTTTTGGATAACTTGCACGACGAAGGCCATAGCGGCCCAAGTCAGGGCGTTTTCAAGGCCAAGCTTTTGTTTGGTGGAATGGGCCTATCCGCTTTGATGGAAACGCTTCGCGACGCCACCGTGATGAACGCGATGAGACTCAAGTTCCTGACGATTCCGGAATATTGGGACTCTTTCATCTACAAGTTTTTCACTCCTTCGATTCTGGGAATCCCGCTGAACGCTCTGACGGTTCAATGGGAATCCTCCATCGTCATGGTGGGGACGGGCGGATTGATGAGCATGAAGACGGCGATGTCGATTCTTCTGGGGGGACTTGTCAATTACATCGTTTTGGCTCCGGCGCTCATTCATATGGGAGTGATTCCCGAGGCGAAGTTCAAAGCGATTACGATGTGGTCTCTTTGGGGCGGAGCCGCGATGATGACGACCGCGTCGCTGTACTCGTTCTTTTCCAAACCTCAAATTATTCTCGAGGCGTTGAAAAAGCCTTTCGTCAAAAAGGGCGAAGAGAAGGCCGATCCTTTGGCGAATATCGAGCTTCCGATGAAGATTTTCGTCGTCGGCATTCCGGTGATCGGCGCGATCACGGTTTGGATGGGGCATGCTTGGTTTGGAATTCACTGGTGGCTGGGCTTGATTGCCGTGCCTCTGGTTTTCGTCTTTACGCTGATCGCGGTGACCTCGACAGGATTGACGGCGATTACGCCAGGCGGCGCATTGGGTAAGCTCACGCAGATTACCTACAGCGTGCTGGCTCCTGGCAATATCTCGACCAATCTGATGACCGCGGGGATCACCTCGGAAGTCTCGCTGAACGCGAGCAATCTTTTGATGGATATCAAGCCGGGTTATATGCTGGGCGGTAAGCCACGGCATCAGGCCATCGGTCACGTGCTGGGAATTTTTGCGGGCGGACTGGTCGCTGTGCCTGTGTTTTATCAGCTTTTCCACGGCGATATTTCGCGCTTTACCTCGGACGCTATGCCGCTTCCGGGCGCAGCGATTTGGAAAGGTGTTGCGGAAGTTCTGACTCAAGGTCTTCATGCTTTGCACCCGACTGCTCAAATCGCGGCCTTGGTAGGAGCGATCCTCGGGATCGTCTTTGAAGTTCTCAATCAGAGAATGAAAGGCAAGTTTCCGATCGGCGGCGTGGGCATGGGCTTAGGTTTCGTGCTTCGTTTCTCCGATGCTTGGTTGATGGCTGTGGGTACTCTCTTTTTCTGGATTTGCCGCAAGCGTTTCCAAGACAAGCAAAGTTTTGGTTATCGTGCTTTTGTGGAGAATCAAGAAACCGTTTCCGCTGGGGTGATTGCTGGGGGTTCGATTATCGGTATTATTTTGATGCTGATTGAGAGTGCGGTGGGGGGCTGAGTTTTTTAGCTCGGTGAAATGACTAGCTTCTAAATTGGCGCGGCATCCGATGAGTCGGATGCCGCGCTAAACTTTTTGCGGTCCGGCCTGGTCGCTAAAAACATGACTTACGTGGCCACGCAATTTGCGGCTTTATTTAGCAGAATATATTTGAATCATCTTCTTGATGATAATCAGCGGGAGCGCGTAGGTCGGCACATTGTTGGCGAGTTGGAACTTTTCTGAGCAGGCCGCCGGGTAATAGATTTTCGTGATGTCACCCGATGGAATAGTCAGAAGAAATTTTTCCGTGACATCCATGCCATGAAGGAGAGGGCATCCGATTACATGGCTATCGCCTGGAAGGGAAGAATAGGTCTCCAATCCGATATGGTTGTTCATCCATACGATTTGCTCATCGGTGACGATATTTTCTTCGCGAAATACATGCAATAAAAAGTAGATGACTTCGAATTTGACGAGCTCCGCGTGTGGGTCACCGCCTCCTCCAACACCGTTCGATCCGCCTTCAGCGAGTGAATCCAATACGTTTTGAGCATCTGTCGGGTTGTTGAAGCGTCTGGGCCGCGTAAACGAAGATTGAAATTCTGGAAGAGAGAAAAATCTCGAAGCTTTCAGCGGTGACGTCGCTTCATCGTAGAGCATGTAAAGCGAATTTGAGATTTGATAGTTATCATCGATGTAGCCAAGCGCGCCCAATGATTCGTGTAAAAGAACGAGAGGTCCTTCCGCGCCAGCCAGCTCGAGAGTTGCTGGGAAATAGACCGTCTTTGTTAAGACATCATATTTTAGAAAAGATCGGCCCTGCGCGTATTCCGGCTCCGAGACTGCTTGATAGTGAACTGAGTCGAGCTCCTTAGAAAAATTCGCAAGATCAAAGTCTCCGATCTTTTTATAGCCAGAGGCAATCAAGTTTTTCGGGATATGGCGCGCAGCCTTTCTGAAGTCAGTCTCCGTTACGGCACCTGCGTGGGAAGAAGCGACTGGGAGCATCCATGCCAAGCATATTAGGGCGGCATTTCTTATCATGAGCGTCGCTCCTTCTGAGTCAGTGGAAACAGCTGGACATTGCACTGATAGACTTCAGTACAGGTGCCCTGAGAAAGCTTGTGGGACAAGTCACTGAGAGTATCGAAAATCACTCTTTTCGCCTCTTCAAAGTTTTCTGGGTTAACCGCAATCGTAAAACCTGTGATCAATCTTTCATTGAAGGCTTCTTGCCCGATTCGGGAGAGCTCTTCGTAAGCTTTTTTGATCATTGCGCGATGAAAGTTCCTTACTTCGGATTGTGATCGCGTCGTCGGTGAGATCATGTGAAGATCGGTTTTTCGCCAAACTCCGTCGTCGCAAGTAGCGAGTTCAAGATGCTTCAGAAGTTGAAGGCTGTTTTCGACCTCAGTTTCCGTAATCCCCAGTTTTCGCGCAAGCGTGTAGGTGCTTCGATCGATCTCGCAGGTCAATAAATTGAGAATCGCAAGGTGATACCACTGAGCGAGGACGCTGAATTTCTTTTTGGGCATCTGCTCATAATTCTCGAGCTTGCTGTTCGCAGTGGATGGGCTGAGGGCGATCTTTCTCAGTTCCGGCGACGGTAACGAGTGCACAATCAGAGATCGATAAAATACCGTCTGCGCGGTCGTATCCATATCCAGCACCGAGCAGATCTGTTTTAAGCGTCGAGTGGGAATCGCACTCTTGCCTGTAAAAAGTTTAGTCACAAACATAGGTGATACACAGAGATCGCGAGCGAGAGCCCTTTGGGAATAGCGCGGGTTGCGCTTTTTTTTCAGCAAAAACGCTTTATTAAGCAATTGATGGGGTTTCGCGAGCTTTGTTTGCTCTTTTATGGGTTCCACAGGAAGGTCATTGTTCAAGTAGCGTGCCGCCTTGTGTAAACCGTTTAGGGTTACGGTTTCACGGTGGGTACATTGCCATTGCTTAATGCGTTGCATAAAATGCATCTCATTCTCTGATCCAAACTTGAGTTGGCTGTAGCCAGCATCAAACAATCCCGAAAGGAAGACGTTATGAAAAGGCTTGTTACTTTAATGGCCCTAATGATCGCTGTTTTTCAATTTGTCTCTGTGGCTCAAGCAAATAGCTCGACTCAGTATCGCTGTGTGATTCAACAAATGGATTTCAAGAACGGAACTTTTATTAAAAAGACTTATGCACAGGGAGATATCGATATCTTAAAATTCGGCAGGCTTGTCGTAGATATGCCTCGATTCGCAAATGACCCAAAACCAATGCGTGTCATTTTAACGATCGGACCTTCGCTCGATAGGTCTAGGGTGCATGTTGATTTTACGGCAGTCGATAAAAATAGCTCGACCGACTTTTCTAAATGGTCTGCTGCTTTTCAGGTTTTGAGTGAATTCGAATGGGGAACTCCATTTATTTCACTGCAGTCGGCAAACTCAGTATATATGGCTGAGTTTTCTTGCAAATTACTGAGTCAATAAAGGGCTCACTGTGATTATTCAGGTTGGCGTGACTGGATAGCTTTCCAGTCATGACCGGCCTGTGCTTTTTCGAACGTTACAAGGTCACTTGGCGGCATAGCGCCTAATTAAACGGACAATATTTACAAGATCTGAATTCTGAAAGTTGATTTATTCAGCATGCAATAGTAGTCATGGCCCACTATGCTGAAGTTCCGAATTTACATGTCATTCGCCCTTTTTCTAGGAACGGCCGCATCTTCATATGGAATGGATCAGTCCAAGGTTCTCGCATTCAATCCCGAAATTGTCGCGTTTGCCAAAAAAGTGTCGGCAGCCGAAATCAAGGATGATGCAAGCCTGATTCGTCTCGGAGTGCTTTTTGAAAAACGATCTCAGGAATGTAAAGAAACACAAGAGCGCGAGCCTGATGCGGGTTGCGCTCCTCTCTTATTTGAAACCGACCTCCTTCCAAATGGACGTATCGATCATGTTTTGCTCTTTAGAGGAGAAAATGGTCGATTCGAAACTCCAGGGATTTCACGAATGGCTCTGCGCGCTTTGCGAGGGTCCAAGTATTGCCCTGGCTGCACGGATATTCAGCTTCGCAAGCTGACGATCGATAAATTTTCCGAACTACAAAAATCATGTGTCACAAGATTAAGAGACACGGTTTTCCACTTCGATGTGCTGAAAAACACTTGGCTTGTCGAAGATCGCCCTGTTTACTCGGGGAGTGGCTACGTCGATCCATCCCCGAATCCCCCGAAGCTTATAGAAATATCCGCTCTCCCAGCTCATTGTGACCTTCTTGGAAGTCCGAATCGCCGTACCATTGCGGATCTTCTAGTTGGAAGTCATGTGGTTGAAGAAGGGTTTCGTATCGATAATGATCCAGTGGGGTTTTCGGAACTCATGGATCCGCTCGTGTCGTATTCTTCCAATCCTGCGACCGCTGTTCATTTCGCAAGCGACGCGGGAAGAGTGTTGATCCTTTCGGTACCCAAAACCTATTTTGAGCAAGAGTCGACAAAGAGATGTAGTCTGAACGCAGATCTCTCGAAACCAAGCTTCATCGACACAAGGCATTGCAGTGGTGGTGACACTTATGATTTCGAGACGGAGTACGATTTTTTTATGGAAACTCCGAGCGAACTCCTTTTGAAGTCTTATGTAATATCTTCAGGGGCTGAAAGCGCGATGCATGCGGCGCTTGAACGCGCAATGCCTGATCCTGTTAAACAGACCGCTCTCGATACTGTCGAATACATTGAAAAATCAGGATTCACCGAAATTCCAAAGGAATCAGAGAATGCGGATCTTTTTGCGCGATTTTGTGTATTTCGTGACATGCCAGGGTTTCAGGAAGAGCTGAAAAAACATACCCGGGCTTGGACTGTTTTTGAAAACCAATATCTCAGGCATCCAAAATCCGGTGCACCGAGCAGAGGGGCGCTTATTGTTTTCTCTTTGACGATTGTTTAACCGCTGCAAAGCGGCAAAAACTACCACTGTTCGATGTCAATCAAGCGTGTCAGAATCGTTTGCAGAGGAAATCGAACATGATCAAATAGCTTGTAGTCGCGACCGTCGCAGTAGTTGCGTCTCTTTCTTTTGCAGCTTCGTCTTTTGCAGCTTCGATGGATGAGAAAGGTGCTGTGCGACAGTTCTCGGCCGACTACGAGCTCAATGGCAAGCTTTATGAACGCATCATGATCGGAATAGAAGCCGATCAAACGATCATTCGAAAGTTTAGCGACTTAAAAGGCCAATTAGTGGAACACTCCAATATCAGGATGAGCCATGGAGCTACTGAATTGGATTTGCCTTATCCACTCAAAGCTCAGATTTCCAAGATCTTCTTGACTCACCCTTTTCTTTCGAACTTAAAGAAGCAAGGCCCTCTTCCGGACAATGTCAGCGAAAATGTAAAGAACACGATCTACTTTAAGGATAAAAAAAACGTTCTATACAGTTTAGGAAGTGAGCCAGGTTCTCCTAATGCCGCGGGTGATCTCACTCTTTCGCCTAAGATCAATATGGGAGAGTTCTCGGACTTCGTTCTGGGAAATCGATCGCAGTTCGGTAAATGGCACTTCCATCCTACGGCTAAATCGCCGAAGGATATAAATGAGCAAGTCACACCGATTACGCTGTTTTCCCCGGAGAAAGATACAGGTGAGGTTTGGCTCATCTCAGAATCAACGGGTGCCGTAGCGAAGCTCGGTCCTGTGGATGTCAATTCTCAAACAATGATGCGGACGTCACTGACATTCCCAGAAAATCTCCCCGATCATGTGGCAAGAGTTCCGGGGATCTCCGGTAATATCGACCTGAGGAAGCTTGCATGGCAAGATGCGCTCAGCGGTGAACAGGTGAGGGGGCCTGCCTTGTACGGGCTCAAAAAGTCAAAGAATCTTTCTGCTTCTGACATTCGCGAAGCGGGCATAGACGAGATCAGTAAAAAATCCTCCAAAAAATCAGAAGAATCGAGTCTGAAAGTCAGCTCGGCTCATGAAAATAAAACGCGTGGAGCGTTTTCAAAAGAGGATCTGCTGAAATTTGAAAATCGGCTAAACGATTCGAAAGGAAACGTCGACCTCGAGACCGCGCAAACTTTCATTCATTTAGGACAAAGGTCGGATCAAATGATTCCGGCTTTGACGAACGCCGCTTTGCAGCCCAAGAAATGGATCACTCTCGATGGGAAAAAAGTAAATCGAGCTCAAGTCGCGACGGACCTTCTTTATAAGTATGCCGAGCTCGATCCAAAAGCGGTCAGTGCGCTTGAAAAGGTCTTAAGCGACAGTACGGACGCCTCTTCGAGAGGGCATGCGCGCACTTGGCTTGCTTCCTTGAAAAGCGAGGTTCCGAACCCAGAGTTTATGGCATGCTTTCTGTCTGTTATGAAAAAGGATCG
>CAZCBS010000011.1:5686-18521 GCA_964496965.1 uncultured Bacteriovoracaceae bacterium | reverse complement strand
GAGCACGAAGTTGCTGAGGCCAATCCTGGCCTCACTTTGAGGTCAAAGTTCTAGACAGAAAGCTTGCCAGCCTGTATTACGGCCGTCGTGCAAAAGCTGATCGAGACAAACTTAGATCAAATCCGAGTAGCTCTACAAAAGGAGTTTATAGAGCGCTGCAGACGCAATCCCGCGTACTCGTTGCGGGCTTATGCCAAGTACCTGGAGATTGATCAGTCGTTCCTGTCCAAACTCTTAAAGGGGCAAAGAAACGTCACTCGTGAGTTTGCCCAATCCGTTGGCCCCAAGCTGGGATTCAAGGCTAAGCAATTGCACGAGCTCCTTTCGAAGAAAGCCGCGGACATGTCTGGTTTCATGTCTCTCACGGACGATGAATTTGAGCTTCTGTCGGAATGGCATCACTTCGCGATCATCGAGCTTTCTAAAACCGACGACTTTGAATCTGAACCTGGTAAAATCGCGCGTAGACTTGGCATTCACGTGGAAACGGTTCGAGATGCTTTAAGTCGACTGGAGCGACTGGGATTTATTCGTCCTACGGATGACGGTTTTCAGGTTCTCTCTCCGAACACCACATGGAGCAATACCAAAAAAACTTCGAGCGCACGGAGAAAGTTCCAGCGAACTCTGATTGAGAAAAGCTTGGACGCTATTGACCATGTTCCCTTTGATTTACGTGAAAATGGCTCCGTGACCTTGGCGGTGAACAAAGCGCGAATGCCGGAGTTTAAAGAAAAACTCAAATCGATCCGGAAAGAATTAGCCGAATACTTTCAAGCAAACGGCGAAAGCAACCTGGATGAGGTTTATCAGCTTACGGTGTCTTTTTTTCCACTGACTCAGGTGAACGAAAAAACTAACGGATGGAGAAAATAACGATGAGACGAATGATTTTTACAGGATTACTGTTTATCTCTGTAGCTGCGTGGGCCGCAAGCGGTGGTCATGACGGAAACGGCGGCGACTCAAACGAGCCTAATTTCAAAGCTGTCGCTGCGAACATCTCTGAATGGATTCAAAGCGGTAATGCCGACAGTATCCAACTTCCGGCCGGAGTTAGCCTTTCCGAATATAAAGGCAAAATGCTGGATGTCCTCTCAGGTTATCAGATTAGTTTCACTGCAGACGAGGTTGTAGTCTTAGGCCAGCCAAAAACGTGCAAAAACTGGATCGACCAGAATCATGAGCGACAAATTCGATGCAATCTTCAGCGTTTTGCATTCGAATATCAAAACGACATCAATGAAATTTACCGATTGGTGCACCACGAGTTCGCTGGTTTGGCGGGCTTAGAGTCAAATAGCGGGCAGAACTCGAAATACGCCATTTCAAACCAAATCTCTGCTTATTTGGAAGACCAAGTGGTGAAGCGTTTGCCGGTCACGTCTCCGCAATTTCAGTCCGAAGGCTTGCAGATGAGCCCAGCTTGTTATCGCGGCACATTAACGATGTCGGACGCAGAGCACTCTGAAAGACCTGTTTTCCTTTCTTTTAGTTCGATCAAAGACGGATACTACGTGATTGTCGAAAAGTTTCGTCTTGGGAATTCCAGTATGGAGTCTTCAGGATCTTTGATTACCAAGAACGAAATAAGTTTCAATGACAACAACGATTACATCCCGGGTGGCGACGCAACCTACAATGTCGATGTTGATTTAAAATTCGTTGGAAACACTGTGACTGGATTTTACAAAAAATATGAATTTAAAGAAGGCTTCGGAGGTTTTGGCGAATCGGATCCAAGCACCTTGGTCGAAGCTGGCACGCTTTCCCTTAAGAAATGCCAAGTGGTGGCTATCGATCAATAAAATATTTGTTATTATCCAGCCAAGCCGGCCCAATTCTAGGGAGTAGGGATGGAGGCCGCTGGCTGATTGCAGCGAATGGAGCCGTTGACGAGTACATCACTGACTTGTCCGTACTTGATGACGTATCCATCCCATTCCAATAGATCGGTGACTTGAACGATGATCGTCGCGGTTTCTGAGTTTGAACCACTTGAGTAGTACTTGGAAGACAGCTCGACTGTGTAATCTTTATATAAAAATGGCGAATAACTACCTTCTCTCAAATAGGTCGTTTTCGTTTCGCTCAAGCCAAAGGGAGAGAGGTATTTTCCGCACCATTGATCGAGGTGGGTCAAAATGTCTCTTTGCGCTTCCTGTGACAAGGGACTATCGGCCTTAAATACTGACTGAATATTATTTGCGTGGGAAGAGACCGGGATCAGAGCCAAAGCAGTGAATGACATAAGAAACGATAATGCTTGTTTCATGAAGATACTCCTCGAGTTTTTGAACTGAGCCATTAGCAGACCTCAGTTCCGGCGTGGGTTAAGATTGTGTCATGATTTAGCCCAAATCAAGGTATAACCGAATCCTAACTTGCCTCGAGCAAGAGAGATGGATAAACGCAACGGTGTTACATCGACCTTCAATGAGTTTACCCCCCCGGAGGAACACAAATGATGAATCGAATTTTTGTTGGAATTGCATCTCTCCTGAGCATCTCGCCCGCATTTGCGATCCATTGCCCAAGCACGACTCTTAAATGCACTGCGATCAATGCGACGACCGGTCAGACCGTTTTCACTGGCGCGAGCACTCTGGTTGCCGTGAACTGGGATGAGCCTTCGGAGCCTGAATACGCCGATCGATGCGAAGCTCATCTTTCCTTTCCGCGAATGAATCAGGACAAGACCCAGGCGTTCTCTGTCCATGCTGAGTATAAGGAACGGAGCTCCTCGATTATCGTTTCGACCTATTCGATGAATTGCGCTTCGGCTGATGTGGGTCCGTGCTACATCGATCAGACCTTTCCGAGCGATACTCAGGACCGCGCGATGCAAGTCGGTCAATCTTTTCAAACCAAGATCGAAAGATTCAATATCTTGCTGAATTGCAAGCTTCAGTAATTTGCGTGTGGAGGGCGGCTTCGCTGAGGCTGCCTTCCGCCATGCTAGCTCTTGCTATCGCTCAGGCCGGCGTATCACCGGCTCACTCTAAAAAAATCCAATCCCATGAAACAGACGATTTCCTCGGGAGATGCTTTGAGAACTGGCTCGGTGCTTTCAATGAGCTTGAGAATCATGTTTCGTATGGTTTCTCGATCGCTCTCGGAGAGACTGACGACGAGGGAGTAGTGCAGGTTTTGAGAATCAAGTTGCTCCATGCTTTGCACGGCTTTCATTCTCCAGTTCGCATGGTGTTTTGAAATCATGGGAGAGTCCGATGGAAGATGAATTCGTGCGTTGCCGATTCGGTATCGCCCTTTTTCCATAGCGGCGAGCCCATGCTGGAGTAGAAAATCGAGCGTCGAGTTCACCAATGGCAACGGGAGTTGGAGCGCCGTTGCGATTTTATCGGGAACTTGGAACTCCGGAACGGAAATGAGAATGTGAACCGCGGCGTAATACCAGGCGCTATAGTATCGCATTTGCGCTTCGGTGCTCAGTCCGGATTGAGCATGAATGCGCTCTTTGATGAGCTGCCTGCGGGCGGTGATTTCTTTCATCTGGGCGTCGAAGTATTCTCGAAGCGCCTTAGATCCGGCCCGCTCTTTTTGTAAAAGAAGAACAAAGAAATGCTGTTCTTCGGGAGAGTGTTTCAGAAATGAGCTGATTTGAACGGCATGCTCCAGGCTGAAATGCACGTCACCATTCATCACTTGCGAAACGAAAGCAGTCTGGCAGTTCAATGCTTCAGCCAGACGAGACCTCTGGCCACGCGAACTTCCGGAAGGAGAGAGGACCTTTGAGAGGTAACTCTTGTAGCTTGTGAATTCAAAAACGCTGATAGGAGCATGGGTCGGCATTTGATATCTTCTCGGTGTTTATTAACTATTTTATTAAGAAATAGCTTCTAAGTTAATAACAAATACGTATTGAATTGACGCATTGCGATGTATAAGCCCTTTTGCCAACGCAATCCCTGACTCCAACAGGCTGCACAGTCTAAGAGATTCAGTGGGTTGCGTTGGTTAAATGATAGTTGACCAATAAAGTCGATATAATGTAATTAAATCGCTCTGTGCAGCCGGAAAGGCTATGTTGTGAAAATTTTAAAATTGAGAAGTAAGTATTCGGCAAGTGTGAGTATGGGGCTTGCTGCGCTTTTAATGGCCGCGACTTCACCTGCCCTGGCAGGGGCTGGTAGTAGCGGAGGCGGAGCTGATCGCTCTGGCGGCTATGGTGATGAGCTGACTCCTAGTCCACTGTACATTCCCAGCAATGGTGAAATTGGCAACCCCAACATCGACGCCCTGACCGCGGTGTTAAGGAAAAATGGTGCCAAGATCGAAGTACGAGAAAACCCCGGCGAAGTGGATTTCTTAATGGATGGTACCAAAAGCGGCACAAGCGAGTTTTGCCGCTTCGAAGTCCGCGTTTTCCCGTTTGCTTATAATACTCGCAATGGTCGGTGGATTAAGAATCCGAGCTTGATCTTATTCTTCTCGGAAATGACCAGACTCGATGGTCTAGAAAAAGGACTGGACCGATTCTACGATGACTCTTTCATGAGCATCGGCGGATCGCCCGCATGGCAGGTCCAATATGTCGCTAGCCGTGAAGAAGATGTTTTGAAGGCGGATTTTTCGGAGGGAGTCATCCAGTCCGAGGTGAAGTTCCTGCACGATAATGTTGGCAGGATCAAAGAGATTACCCTAGTTCCATACGTTGGAGTTCATAAAAGCGAGTCCTGCCAGTTTTGATGGATGATCTTCGGGAGGCCGGCGGATAATTCGCAGGATCTTTGGGCGAGACTAGAAAAATATCTAGAGCCGGCCTCAAAAACGACTCCGCCGGCGGAGTAAGCGCAAGCGCGAGCAAAAATAAAACTCAACCCAAAGTAAAAAACAAAGCAAACATCACGAACAAACGAAGCGCCACAAGCCCAATAAAAAATAAAATATTTTAGAAATATCTTGACATCGATCCGGCAAATTAAAAAAAAATCTCTCGAAAACACCGTAAAACAGCCCTAAAGCAAGCACATTTGACATCTAGCAAGACTCATTTCAAACCGAGCTGGCGCGAAACACTTTTACAAAACAAGCACGCTAGAAGTCATTCCTGCGCATTTCAGAGGATGCGTTTTTCGATGGTATGCACTTACCCATGCAAAACCAAAAAAGCCCCTCACCAAAATCCCTTTCAAACGAAGCGCTCCTAACAAAAACAAAAGAGCTAGCCGCCGAAGAAAGAAAACTCACAACATCCATCCTCTGGCATATGCACGAAATCCAAACCAGAAGACTCTATTCCGAAAAAGGCTACGGATCCTTGTTCGAGTACGCCGTTCAAGCACTCGGATACTCCGAAGCCGCGGCTGGAAGACGAATCGCCGCCATGAGGCTGTTAGTAGAAGTTCCAGAAATAGAGCCTGCCTTGCAAAGTGGCGATGTCAGCTTATCGACTCTTTCGACCATTCAAAGTTTCATTCAAAGAAAAGAAGAGCCCGTTTCAAAAGACGAAAAACGAGAACTTGTATTCGCGCTCCAAGGAAAATCCAGACGCGAGTGCGAAAAAGAGCTTTCAGCTTTAGATCCACAAGCCGCTCTTCCTCAAGAGCGGGAACGCGTAGTCAGTCCGACTCAAACAGAAATTCGCTTCATCGCCGATGACTCACTCATGGAAAAACTTCAAAGCATCCGTGAGTTCGACGCGCATGTGCAGTCCAATCCTTCTTATCTCGATCTCTTTCATCGTATGGCCGATCTTACGCTCAAAAAGCTTGATCCACTCTCTTCAAAAAAGACCGCTCATTCAATAAAGTCCGTCCGCAATCAAGCTCCTAAAAATGCACAAGCAGCGGACAAAAAGTCGGCTCATTCCTCAATCAAACCCGTGGCCCAATTCAGAGCGGCCGACTCGACTCCGCCGAAACCGGTCTCAAAAACAACTCCGCCGGCGGAGTGCCTTGAAAAAAACAGCCAGAAAAATAACTTGTCAGCGGCAGTGCACTCAAATCCTAGACAGATTCCAGCGCAGCTCAAACGAGAGGTCTGGCAAAAAGATCAAGGCCGGTGCTCCTACCAAAGCCCGGATGGCAAAAAATGCATTTCTCGTTTTGCGCTGGAGATCGATCATATTCAGCCGCTGGCCCTCCATGGAACAACGGAAATCTCCAACTTAAGGCTTTTGTGCCGAGTTCATAATCGGCAGCAGGTATTTGTAAAACTGGGCGAAGATACGATGAATCGATTTCTGCGTAATGGATGATCCCTCAGCCTGTGACCAGTTAGCCCATGCAGCTCCGCCGGCGGAGTGATTTTTGAGGCGGCTCCAGTCATGACCGGCCTGAGTTTTTCTGCGCAGACTTGTTCATTCATCCAGTCGTTTACATCTCTTCAACAATCTGACGGCACGCATCGTTGGCTGCCGTTAGGTTTTTGGATTGAATCAGCTGAAGAACGCCGTTTTTCGTGCAATTTCCGATGGTCCCGCCCCAATTCGCCGCATCGGCTCGGCCTAGCTTCGCGGGGATCTCGGCTGAATAGTTGTTTGCGCAGCTGACGGTGATTTGCTCGATGTTCTGGCGGCATTCGTCGTGGGAGAGGGGATAGCAGCGAAGGAGCTCGCTTTCGGGATCGCAAAATTCGTCGCTCATCACTCCGGGCAGAACATCCATCCACGTGGTTTTTGAAATCAAAGACGAAGCTCTTTTCGATTTGTCATGCGATGGCTTGCTGGGAAGATCCGCGCACGCGCTGAGTGCCGCGCTGAGTGCAAGGATCGCTGCGCTGAACGCAAACCATTCTAAGCCTGCTGTCGCAATGAATCGGAAAGTCTTTCGAGCGAACATAAGAGTTCCTTTGGTTTTAGTTGTTGAGAGCTCCGCCTGAAATCCAGCCTGATACCGCTTGTATTTCTTCTGCACTGAGCGCAGGTCCGTTCGGAGGCATTTCGCCAGAGTGAAGGACTTCGAAGAGATGGCTGTTTTCGGGTTTTCCTGGAACGACAAGATCCGCGTGTCGCGAGTTGTGCACGATCGTTTCATATTGAGAAAGATCCGTGTTGCCCGGAGGATTAGACCCGCTATGGCAGGTTACGCATTTTGGAGTGAAAATATTTTGCGAAAGAGAAGTAAAGCTTGGGCCGAGAGGCTGCGGGCTAGCTTGGCGCGTGGATGGGGAGCCCGGGGCGCCCGATGAGTCCGGCGAGTTTGAAGCCCCGCAGCTCTGAATGATTATCACCAATCCAAGCGCAACCGCGGCTTTTCCTAGGGCGTTCGTCATAGTCGGTCGCAAGTGCAAGCAGAGGGCCATTCGAAAAGGGTGGAAATAAACGCTAGGTTTCAAGCGTTTAGCGGGGCGTGTTCAAAAATTTGACCTTTTGTACCAGAAGGATACGATTTCTTTAGTCGCTTGAACGGGCAGGATGCCCGGAGTCGACGGGAAATGGAGTTCCCCGCCCATGGTTCATTCTAGGGTTCTGCCAGTTTTGTTAAGCTTGGCTCTGCTGAGTTGCAATTCTCAAGATGACTCGCCGGCACCTCAAGGTTGCGTTCCCGCGTCAGCGAGAGCAAGCTTTCGCGCCAATGCGGCGACTCAGAGTCTGGCATTTGAGGCGATGAGCCACATTCCCAAGGCGGCAAGATCGTTTGCCGATCGCGGCCTGCTTTCAAAAACGAAAGTTCTGCCCGTGACGATTTCTCTGGCTCTGAACCACGAAGACGAGCTGGATCAAAGAATTCTCGAAGTCTACACGCCTGGGGCCGCGGCCTATCGAAAGTTCGTCACGCCCGAGGAATTTCGCGCACGCTATGCGCCGACTCAAGAGCAGATCGATCAGGCTCAGGCCTATCTGGCCGCAAGCGGGATCACGGATCTCAAGGTGAACGCGAACGGATACTTGATCGAGGGAAGGGCTAGCGTGGGGTCGCTCTCCTCGGCTTTCCAAACGGAGATTCGTCAATACAAAGATTCAACAGGTAAAGTGTATTTTGCGCCATCATCAGAGCCGAAGCTTCCGAGTGAGCTGAGAATTCGGGCCGTACATGGCTTGCACAATCTGACCCGCTTCACTTCCTTCACGCACGAGACTCCGGCGGACTCGATTCGCGCACAGGCCGGAAGCGGACCCTTAGGAGGCTTAAGCCCTCAAGATATTCGGCAGGCTTATCAGATTCCAGGTCAGGTGAGCGGTGCGGGGCAAACCATCGCGGTCGTTGCGCTTGACGGATATAATGCTTCGGATGTCGCAAGCTATCAGAGAGCGTTTGGCATTCCATCGATTCCGCTTCAAAACGTCTTGATCGACGGCGCGACGGGTGCGGCCGGTTCCGAAGCGATGGAAACCACGTTGGATATCGAACTCGCTTCGGCGATGGCTCCTGGAGCAAGAAAGATCATGGTTTATCAAGCGCCGAATAGTGGTCAATCGGTTCTTAATCTTTACAGCCGAATCGCCAACGACAATCAGGCTCAAATCGTGACGACATCATGGGGCGGGCCTGAGCGAATGCAGAGCACGTCGTTTCTGATCAGCGAAAGCGGAATTCTCAAACAAATGGCGCTTCAGGGCCAGACGGTGTTCGCGGCTTCGGGAGATTCCGGGGCATATGCGGATCAATCCAGTTTGAGCGTGATTGATCCGGCGTCTCAACCTTTTGTTGTCGCAGTAGGTGGAACTCGGCTGAATTCGAGCGGCGGAGTTTATCGAAGCGAGGCGACTTGGAACAACGGATCGCCTCAGCAAGGCGCTGGAGGCGGGGGTATTAGCTCGCCTTGGGTTCCGCCTTCTTGGCAGAACCGGGTTGGGACGACCAAACATCGAGGGCACACTTCGATGCGGAAAGTGCCGGACGTTGCTTTGAACTCCGATCCAATGACCGGCTATGCAGTTTTTTACTCGGGTCGGTGGGTGACCGTCGGAGGTACCAGTGCTGCCGCTCCTCTCTGGGCAGGCTTTACGGCGCTTGTGAACGAGCAGCGCCAAGCGAACGGTTTGCGCCAGGTGGGATTTCTCAATCCCATTCTCTACAATCTCGGGAGAAGCTCGCGCTACGCGAGCGACTTTAACGACATCCAAGATGGAAGCACGAATCTCTATTATCCGGCGATCCAAGGCTGGGACAATGCGACCGGGTGGGGAAGCATGAACGGGCAAGGGCTTTTTCAAGATCTCAGTGTCGATACCTCGGATACCCGCTCTGCAGTCGGATGCTAGAGGGGCATGTCCTTTGCTCTCCCTGAAGCAAAAATTCATAAGGGAGATCTTGGTTATGCTGAATCCGATGGCTTCCGCGCCTCAACAATTTCCAACGCAGGACCTCAACACGTCGACGAGCCTTGAGCGCTCGTCCATCAGTTGGCGGGCGATCTTCGCGGGATTCTTTATTTCGTTCATGGTTTATCTGATTCTGACCTCTCTTGGGCTTGCGATCGGGGGATCGTCGCTGAAAAACGTGGTTCAGACCCAAAGTGGCGGCTCGGGTCTTTCCATGGGGTCTGGAATCTGGCTCGTCGTCACTGCGTTGATTTCGCTCTTTGTGGGAAGCTATCTCGCGGGCCGCGTGAGCGGGTTGGTGACGTCTCGAGTCGGAGGAGTCCAAGGAATTGTCGTGGCGGCATTGTTTTTCGCTTTCATGATCTCCCAAGTGGGTGCGGTTGTTGGAGCGGTGGGAAGCGGGTTGGGCAATGTGATCGGATCCGCTGGAACCGCGGTTTCAAGCGCGGCCAATAATCCTCAAGTCCAGGCCGTAATTCAGGATCGGTTGGGCGATCTCAAGCTGAAGTCGCCGCCGGATCAAGTCGCCCAGGGCATTGCCAGTCGCCTTCTGCGAGGAGATACGGTTGGCGCAAGAAACTATCTCGCGTCGCAAGCCGGGATCAGTCGCGCTGAGGCAGATCGGCGGATAAACCAGTTCAAAACAGATTTCCAAAATACGATGAGAGACATCGGTGCAAGTACGGCAAAGGCGGTCTCAGTCGCAGGTTGGACGCTTTTTGGAGTCTTCGCGTTGGGAACTCTGTTCAGTGTTTTAGGCGGGGCCGCCGGCGCGCGGAGAAATCTCAGTCGCCCTGTGAGCGCGGCAGATCGTCGAAGAGTGACGGGATCGCGCGCAGCTTAAGCTGAGCAGGTCTTATTCGAGATTCATGACTGGACTGCCCGGCGCCTCATCGTGCAAGATGAGGTTCAAGGCAGGGCTAGTCATGAATCTTTTATTTGATCTCGATGGAACGCTTGCGGATCCGTTCGATGCGTTCTCGAGCAGTATGAATTTCGCTTGCGACAAGCTGACTCTTTCGCGTTTTTCGAGCGAAACATTGCGCTCGCTCATTGGTCCGCCGCTCCATCTTGAGCTTCCCAAGCTTTTGGGAGAAGCGAAGGCGGGATTAACGCCTGAGTTTATGCGCGTCTTTCGAGATCATCACGGACGAGAGGGGATTTATCAGTATCGCTTTTATTCGGGAATGGATGAGGCGATTCGGAAGCTCAAAGGCAAGCATCGGATATTCGTCGCTACTTCAAAGCCGAAGGTCTACGCCGATCAGATCGTCCAGCATTTCGGAAAGGCGAGTTGCTTTGAGTTCGTTTATGGAAGCGAGCTTTCTGGAATCAACAGCAAGAAAGGCGATTTGATTCGTTTCGCGATGGTTGAAAGAAAGCTCGATCCCAAGGAAACCGTCATGATTGGGGATCGAAAGCACGACATCATCGGCGCTCATGAGAACGAGATTCGAGGAGTGGGCGTCACCTGGGGATATGGTGATATTGAGGAGCTGCAGTTGGCTCGTGCGCACCAGATCGCGCACTCATGGGATGCTCTGGTCGAAATTATCGATAAATAACGACGCGATAATAAATAAAAAACAATCGACTCGCCGCTCTTTCGTGCTTTAGACGGATTTGCGCCGTTTTTTCGTTGCTTCTTCGCGAACAAGTCAAAGTCATGGCATTTTGGCTGCAAAGACGTCCGTCAAGCGAACCAGTGAAAACTCTCAATAGGAGACTCTCAAAATGAAGTCCTCAATCTCGACTCTTTGCTTGGTAGCATTGGCAGCTTTCAGTTTTTCTCCTCTGACTTTCGCGAACGAAAATCATAACGGATCGGATAATCATAACAATCACAACGGATCCGGCGTTGTGACCGTGACCCCTGTTTATGCAAACCCAGTGATTCCGACCACCACCACGACTACGGCATCCGCTGGTCAGAAAGCTGGCCAGAAAGCTGGACAAAAGGCAGGACAGAAAGCGGGTCAGAAGGCTGGCCAGAAAGCCGGACAAAAGGCAGGTCAGTCTGCTGGTCAAAAAGCTGGCCAGAAGGCAGGCCAAAAAGCAGGTCAGTCTGCTGGTCAAAAGGCCGGTCAGAAAGCTGGCCAAAAAGCAGGTCAGGCTGCAGGCCAGAAGGCAGGCCAGAAGGCTGGAGTCTCCTACGGCAGCGCTGGAATTAGCTACAGCGGCAGCAGCGGAAGTGGATACTAAAGAGTATTAAAATTAGGTACGAGTTGTGCCGTAGCTTTGGACAGGAGAGGTATCGATGCTTCACGCATCTGCCTCTCTTGTCTTTTTTTTCGTGAGGCTTTAAGCGTGCCTGGCCCGCCTCAATACATGCGTAGCGGGCCTTGCCCGCCTCGACTAAATTTATCGAACGATCTAAAATAGAAGTGTTCTTTCAAAATATGCTTTGTTATCGTTTTTATGTTGGAAGAACATGCTCGATCAGAAAGCCCGGGGAGAATTTTCATCTACTCCACGCATCCCGTCTCCCCGCTCAAAGAAGTGCCTTCGCTTTTGAATCAATCGGATACTACACCGGTGCACGAGCTTTCGGATGTCGAGTTGCTCAAGCAAATGCTTCGCGACACAGACTGCGCTTGTATCGCGTTTGAAGTGAAAACTCCGGAATGCCTGAAAGGGCTGGTTGAGATTTCTTATGATTTGCGATCGACGATCGCGAACGGTGTGTTTCAGTTCATCATTCTGAGTCAGCTGGAGCACCCGAAGCTCAATTCGATTCTAGAGAAGCTCAATTGCAGCAAGATCCTTTATCCACCTTACACGGCTAAGGGATTGAAACTGGTACTGACGCGCCATATGGCAATGGCGAGAGCCTCATTGAGGCCGAGTAATAAGCGGGAGCTTCGCCAAAGAGAAGTTCGTGAAACAGAACCCCTCAAAACGCCCGATGACTGCTGGTTGACGCAAGCGTCATTGTCCAAGTTCATTCATGGCAAATGGCTTTGCTTTGCAATCGGTCCAGGGCCTTCGACCGGAAGTTGGAATGAAGTCGTCCAGGATGGAGTGGCTAAGCAAAGGTTTAAGGATCGCATTTGGGCGTGGCAGCCCAAGGATCCGGCGAATGACGTATTCATTAGCGAAGGGGTTTGGTTGTTTCGAGGGCAGCTTCCAGAGTTCAATAATACTTCATGGATGTTCGTGGGAGCCTCACCTGAGCTTTCCTATTACAAAAACGGCGAACTGATCGAACGTAAGCTTTTTACTGACACGAACGGCGATCTGGTTTTCGCGCAGAACTCGACCGCTGCGCAGGGCAAGATGAAGGAGATCCATGCCAGTATCGATTTTGAAGTCCATTTCAAGCCGGTTCGACATAAAAGCAAGCTTCTTGAGTATGTCGGAAAGCGAAAGGGCGGACGAGGGTTGTCCGCTCAGGCCGACGACATTTTCGGAAATGGGAAGTTCGGGAAGAAATCCGTAGATTCCGCGCGTCTTGCGCTTTTCAAGAAAGCGGAGCCTGCGCTGAGATCTCGATCGAAACTATTTCGGCTTTTGACGGAAGACGCGAAACAGTCTCATATCGACGACGCCTACCGACGCAGCTCTCCCGTCGTACTTTGGACCACGAATCGGCAGATCGTCGCGCAT
>CAZCBS010000011.1:0-5676 GCA_964496965.1 uncultured Bacteriovoracaceae bacterium | reverse complement strand
GGGCCGAAATGAGAAGGGGAGATTGTTGGTTGAATGTCGTTGGTCGCAGACCAAGGAACAGAGTGTTCACGGGCTTTTCAGCAGAAAAGAGAATCAGCTTTATTTCAATATCAACACCCTGCGGACTGCGATTTTTTTCGCTCAAAAACCGGACGAAATCCGCTTTAACGAACAGTTTATCGATGTAGCCCTTCCTTTGGTCGTTTATGAAGTTCAAAGGCGGGAGTTTCTTCGGTGTCCGATCCATCGAGAGTTCACCTTGGGGGTTATGATTGGCTTGGACGACGGTCAGCAATCCGCCATTACTGGCGAAGTGCGCGATATCAGTGCTGGGGGCATTCAGATCGAGCACGTACTGGGCGAGTCCAAGTCCTCGCAAAGAGCAAGGATGATTGAGGTCGGGGCGGTGTTTCCTAATTTAAGCTTTGAGCTTTATGGAAAGACCATTCATTGCTCAGCTCAGCTTCGGTGGAAAAAGGAGACTGGGAATAAGAGTATGCTACTTGGGCTCAAGTTCATCAAGATTTCCCGGGCGGACTTAGAAGGCATTCGTCTATTTGTGATGGACGAGAGTTATGATTATATTGAGTCGATATTGAGTGCGGAGAGCAAAAGCTGAAAGATTCATCAATTTCATTTTATGGCGATTCAACTAAAAGTAATCGAGCGCGAGAGCTATAAGCGCGCGGCTTGGAAAAACGGACTAGGTTATACGGACGAGATCGCGATCTATCCTGCGAACGCGACTTTGCAGCGAGGCGACTTCATATGGCGCCTGAGCTCGGCCCGTATTGAAAAAGCGTCGCCTTTTTCCGAGTTTCCGTTTCACGATCGAACGCTTGTGATTTTGCAAGGGGCGGGCGTCAGGCTTTTCCATACCTACGAGCCGGGAGAGCTGCCGGAGCAGATCGAGTTGACGCCGCTCGAGCCTTATGACTTTCCTGGAGACGTTCCGAGCCGGTGCGAGCTGATCTCGGGGGGCGTCACTGATTTGAGCGTCTTTGTGAGAAAAGCGGAAACCGACGCACAGACCGAAATCCGCGCGGTGGATGATTCGGAGCCTTCGGATTGGATTCCGAGCGGGCGCTGGAACTTCGCCTATGTTGCCGATGGTAGCTTTGAAGTCCTTGCGCCTGGGGCAAGCGATGTGATTCGAATCCAAGAGGGCTCGACGCTCGAAGTTCAAGTCGATTCGCCTTTGATGGAAGGCGAGGCGGTTCGATGGATGGGTTCGGGCGTTCTGGTGATTGTCGGAATTCAGGGTTAATTCGACGCATCATGTGATATCGTCAGTTTCGAATGGAAACCATCTGCGTCAGTTGTCGTAAACCTCGTGTGGATTCTTCTTGTGGCGTGTGTGAAGGCGGCATTTGCAAGAAATGCCGGCTATTCCTGGCAGAGGACACGTTTTCGTTTGAGACGTCGTTGCCAGCTGAGCTCAAGCATACCTACTATTGCGCTTCCTGCTACGATCAGCATGTTGAGCCCTATAAAAACGAATACGAGTCTTCGCTTCAGGACGCGAAGCAAATCAATGTGATTTATAAAGGCTCAAAAAGCTCGATTCGAGTGCTTCGAAAGGCCGATAAACCTGTTTATATCGAGAACTCGCCCGATCGTGATGAAACGATTCTGAGGCTTGCGTTCATGCGGCACGAGGCGGCTATAACGCCGTCATCGATGTCGAGGTCGCTTCTCAGAAAGTTCGAAACGAAGGCTATCAAAAAATGGCCTGGTCTGGCCACGGAACTCCGGCGGAGATCAAAAGCCACGAGATGGAATTTAACAAGGTTTCACGGGTAGGCGAATCGTAAAAATCGATCCGTTTCCAAGGGCGCTCTTCACTTCGATATCGCCCTGATGGCCATCGACGATCTCTTTCGCGATATATAGACCGAGCCCCAGGCCTGAAGCCTTGTTTTGCACATCGGCGCGCTCAAAACGCGAGAAAATCCGTTTTTGTGCATCTTCGGATATTCCCGGTCCTGAATCTTGCACGCAAATTTCTACGCATCCATCGAGTATTCGAGCGGAGGTCTCAAGCCGACTTCCCGACGCGTAGCGAATCGCGTTCGTATAGAGGTTGGAGAGAACCTGCTCGAGGCGATAAGCATCGCCATGGACGCAGATTCCGGAAGAGGCATTGAGTTGAAAGGCGATTTTCGCTTCGTTAAATTGGGATACAAAGCGAGACGAGACTTCGTTCAGAAGCAAGCTGAGGTCCACTCGATCCATTCGAAGACTGAGCTTTCCGCTGCTCACTCGAGAGGCGTCAAGCATATCGTCGATCAGTCGAGAAAGGCGATTGATCTGCTGGTCTGTCTGCTCGATCATTTTTCGAACGCGCTCCGAAGCGAAACTGAATGCCGGGTCGTTCAGGCTCATTCGCTTGACGATATCTGTCTGAAGCTTGATGGTGGTGAGCGGAGTTTTCAGCTCGTGCGAGGCAATCGAGATAAATTCATCGCGCGATTGAATGGCGTTTTTGAGTTCCGATTCGAAGCGCTTGCGCTCGTCGATCGATAGGGAAGTTCCCGTGATTCGAATGAGCTTTCCGGTTTCATCGAAGTAGGGTTTTCCTCTTCCCTGAACCCAATGCACGCTCTGATCAGGCCAGATCACGCGGTGGATGACTGTATAAGATTTTCGCTTGGTGATCGCGTTTTCGACCGTGCGGTTGACGAACTCTCGGTCCTCGGGATGCACCAGGGATTGATAATGCTCGTAGGTACCCAGGAAAGTTCCGGGCATCAGCCCGTATTGTTCCTGAATACGCGCGCTCCAGGTCAGCTCTTTTGTTTCGGGAAGATAGTCCCAGATGCCCATCTCGGACGCCTCGATCGCAAGCGAGAGACGTTCTTTGATGGTTACATGCTCTTCGTAAAGATAGGCGCGCTTGAGAGCGTCGGCGCAATGGCTTGCAAGCATTTTCATCAGGCTTTGGAGCTGCGGCGAAAATGTTTTTTCAAAGTTAAAGCCAAAAACAAGGGCACCGATGTTCTCCGAGTTGACGATCATGGGAATCGTGGCGCACGAGCGGAGCGTGGCTCCGGGTGCTCGAGGCGTAGGATCCGGGCAATGTTTCGTGAGCGCGGACTCGCTTTCGATGAAAATCGCGGATCGTCCATGAATGCATTCACTGATGAGCAAATCAATCGAAGCGGGGCCATGCCAGCTTCCGCTCATGATGGGCGTAGCGGTTTCCGTCCGCCTCGACGAAAATTCTTTTGGACCCTTATGACATTCGACTAAAAGTCCGGCCGAGGCGCCAAAAAGCCCGAGCACTGAATTTGAAATCGCCGCGCGCATGGAAAGAAGGCCGTCTGCTTTCGAAAGCTGCGCAGTGGCCTCGTGAAATTCTGAAAGCGCGGAAAGAGAGAGTCCGTCCGGCAGCAGGGGCTTAGATTGTTGCTCGTTCCGCGTCATGAGGTGACGCGAATATGGGCTTCTCAGCATTAAATGTCAATGCGAGCCTCTTCAGTTATTATATAATGAGGGTTTATCTATATAATGAGTAAATATCAATTAAAGCGGTTGGCTAAACGGGCTGAAAAACCGGCTTAATCGACGAAACTCAGGCGCGGGTTCTTGCTCGTGTCATGCGCTTGAAGAGCGCGAGCTTTCTTTGCTCTCTTTGGGCTGAGCTCAACTCCGATTGCGTTAAGCCCCATCTCGTTCGCGACCGCAAGCGCGGTTCCATGTCCGCAGAACGGATCGATGATGGTTCGCGTCGTGGTGTGGCTCAGCACAAAGCGACATGCCATGATGCAGGCCTGGACTCCCATTCCGCGAGTCCAGGTGACTTCACCGGCCTCCGGCAGGACATCCGCTGTCGAGCGCTCGAGATTGACTCGAACTCCCTTCGAAAAGCATAACAAGTGCGAATAGGCGGGGCGGCCAAATGTCACTTTTCCTGGATCCACGCGACAGGTGATTTTATGCCAAAGAAGCGAGTGTCCCGATTGTTCCGCCGCTTTTTGGCAAAGGTAGCCTTTATCGACCCAGGTTCCTTCGACTTTGATATCGGTTTGGTAAAAAATCGCGACGCCGTCGTCTGGGCAGCGAGAAAGAGTCAGCGCCGCGGCTTGAGTGAACCATTCTTTCCATTGCGATAGGGTAAGAGAGGGGAACTCCGAATAATCCGGCATCGAAGTGATGAACGAAGCTCCGTGCTGAGTGCCGCGGCTTTCAAGCCACCGAAGCGCGTCTTCGCAGTAGACTGTTCGTTGTGTGGAGCTCATTTGGGATCAAGATGCGCGCGAAGCATTTCGATCATTCTAAGAAGGTCTTTTCGCTCGCTTTCGGAAAGGACGCAAAATAGCTCCGCGACGCGTTCACGAAATGCCCCGCAGCCCAGCGTGACTTCTGTGAGCGCCTGAGGCGTGATCTCGATCAGCGTGGCGCGACGATCGTTGGGGTGTTGTTTGCGAACGACAAGACCGTCGGCTTCTAACGCATCAACGAGCGCCGTGATATTGGTCGCTGTTACGCCGAGCTCCGTCTTCAGATCGCTCATGATCTGAGGGCCTTTTTCAGCGAGGCTCACCAGAATGCGCGTTCTTTGAGGCGTGAGCTTTTCCGCATGCGTTTGCGATTCGGCCCAGCGTTGAAAGGCAGGCCAAAATGTCCAGAAAGCCTCAACCAGTTGGCACTTGGTGCCGCCTGATGCTTTGGATTTTGGCTTGTTGCAAAGCTGAGGTGTTTTCATATCTTACGACCCTATCATAAGATTCTGAGTAAATAAATAGTTCATGTATTGACTATTCTTATCTGTAGCAATATAGTGAATATATGAATTATCGATTGATGAACTATCACAGAGTCCTGATCGCGCGGTCCGAAATGCTTTGGCCGGCGACGGTTTTTCTGACCCTGTTCCTGATCATGGGGCGGGTCTGGGGAGTGTTTTTATGAGTCATCTTTTCTCGAATTTTGGCTTGGGTCAGCTTGAACTTAAAAATCGGATCGTCATGGCGCCGATGACCCGAAGTCGGGCCCTCGACGGCAATGTTCCAAACCCCCTTGCGGTCACGTACTATGAGCAGCGCGCTTCGGCGGGATTGATTATTTCCGAGGGCTCTCAGGTTAGCCAACAAGGAGTCGGTTATATTCGCACTCCCGGAATTCATTCGGATGCTCAGGTTGAAGGTTGGAAGAAAATCACCGCAGCCGTTCATAAAAAAGGCGGAAAGATCTTTCTTCAGCTCTGGCACTGCGGCCGCGTTTCGCATCCGGATTTTCATGGCGGTGAGCTTCCCGTTGCGCCTTCGGCCATTGGTTTTGAGGGTGAGGTCTTTACCCAGCACGGAAAGAAGAAAACGGTCGTTCCACGCGCTTTGGAGCTGGGTGAGATTCCAGGGATCGTCGAGCAGTTTAGAAAGGGCGCCGAAAGAGCAAAAGAAGCGGGCTTCGATGGCGTCGAGATCCATGGCGCCAATGGCTACCTTCTGGATCAGTTCACGCGAAATGTCTCCAATCATCGTACTGATGCGTACGGTGGGAGCGTGGAGAATCGAATTCGACTTCCGCTCGAAGTGACTCAATCGGTGGCCGGCGTTTTTGGCGCCGATCGAGTGGGTTACCGAATTTCTCCATATAATTCATTTAATGGTCTGTCTGACTCTCATCCTATCGAAAATTCTAGTGCCTTGGTCCCGGGCTTGGATCAGCTGTGAG
>CAZCBS010000010.1:21178-26777 GCA_964496965.1 uncultured Bacteriovoracaceae bacterium | reverse complement strand
CCAAACCCTTTCACTCTATTTGATCGACACGCTCCCGCTTTTGGATCGCGAAAGCCCGGATTTCGCCCTGGATGTGCTGACCTTGGTCGAATCCATTATCGAGGACCCGGAGCTGATTTTGAGGCGACAGCTCGATCGACTCAAGACCGAGCGGATGGCTGAGATGAAAGCCGAAGGCAAAGAGTACGACGAGCGAATCGAAGAGCTGGAGAAAATGGAATACCCGAAACCGCTTCGGGATTTTGTCTACGATACCTTCAATGCGTTCGCGGCGGAGCACCCTTGGGTCGGCCAAGAAAATATTCGCCCGAAATCGATCGCGCGAGAGATGTTCGAGCTTTTCGTCTCCTTTCCTGAGTATATCCGGGAATACGATCTTCATCGGGCTGAAGGACTTCTTCTTCGTTATTTATCTGAAGTGTATAAAACTCTTGAGCAAACCGTGCCTGAGCCGATGAAGACGGACGAGATTCGCTCCATGGAAGATTATTTCCGAACGATGATCCGCTCCGTGGACTCCAGTCTCATCGATGAGTGGGAAAAAATGCGGAGTGGTTCGTCGGCCACCGTCGAGTCCGCCTCAACCCAGGCTGAAGCCGCGATGAGCGCTCTTCAGGCCGCGGACGTGACCCGCAACGTTCGGGGCTTTACCGTCATGATCCGAAACGAAGTGTTCCGCTTTGTGCGCGCGCTGGCCAATTGCCGATATGTCGAGGCGGGCAAAGCCCGCTACGCGTTTGATGAAGCGCTTGGGCAAGTGGAGTTTGACTGGAGCGAGCAGGATCTTGAGTCCAAGATGGATCTTTACTACCAAGACCACGCGCGAATCCTGACCGATCCGAAGGCTCGTGCGCCTCAAAACACTCGGGTGGATCGAGTCGAGAGCGCTCCGGTTTGGAAAGTCGAGCAGATCTTAACGGATCCCGACGAGCATAACGATTGGAGAATCGAGTTCGAGCTGGATGTCGCGAAATCGCGCGAACAGGGCAAGCCCGCTCTGAAGCTCTTGGGGCTTGGGCCGGTCGGTCTTTAGGGAATGCGTATTGCAGCTTATAAAGGGTGACTTTTAGCGTATTTGGATTAATTTGGGCCATTGTCGGAATCCTTTTCGTCTGGATGATCGTTCGCTACGGGATCAGTCAGGGCAAGCAGCATGATGTTGCCAAGGAGTTTGAGACCGAAGAAAATGACGACCTCGACAAGCCTGATAGGAAAGTCTCATGAAAAAAGACTTTCGAGAGGCGGCTCAGGTCGTTCGCCAAGAGCTGCAGGAGAGGTTAGACGCGCTTCGAGCTTATGTCAGAAGCGAGGATTTCGAGCGCGACCTCGATCGATTGGCGCTCCGGTTGAAACTCGATACGGAAGAGTATCGGAAGCTGCCTAAAGAAGCCAAAGCCAAGTATCTTTTTGATCATGCTCGCAGGCAGATTTTGCGCGCGGCAGAGACTGGCGGCGCTTTCGCGCTGATCTCGCGTCGGTCTCAGGTCGTCTTGGCGATCACTTTGGTCTGCGGAGGGATCAAGGGAGGAGAGATCCTTTTCGAATGCTACCATGTCTTCGCGCCCGCCGTGCGTCGACGTGGTCTTCACGCTGTGTAAGAAAATTGACAACCAGGGGTTGTTTTTTATTTCTGGGTCGAACAAAATCTTAGATATGAAAACTCAGAATCCATGGATTGGTTTCGCGCACCCTGATCACCAAGTCGATGAGCTAGAGCCTCTGGTTCGCACGCTCAGATACGCATTGATCGATTTGCAGAAGTTTTGGGTCGAAGTTCAATCGATCCCGGTTTTCAAGAGTGGCCTGAGCGCGAGTTCTCTCGAGGAGATGGAAAACATCTTCGCATGGGTGCTGAGCTCTCCCGAGTGGAACGAGCAGATCGAGGCGACTCGCCTCGTGTCGGAACTTACCCAAGCGGATTCTCGCAAACGAATTCAGGAATTCGCGCGATCGGTTCTTTGCGTGCGCGCCATTCTGGACGAGCTGACTCTGAAAGCCGCAAGCACGGGCAGAACTCTTCAAAGCTTGGATGCGGTTTGGAAAAAGATCGGCGAGGCTCAGTCCATCATCGCTCGGCGCCAGGAAGAAGGAGTTTCTTCATCTCGACGCGCCGACCTTGAAGCGAGCCTCACCTGTGCGAGAAAAGACTGGTCCGAGATCCATGACGTTCTTAAGCTCTTTGCCCAGGTCTCGGAGGAAATCGGTGCGCCGCGAGCTACTCATTCTCAAGAAGGCTTGAAAGTGATTCATGCACTCGAGACGATCGCCAAAATGCCTCAGGCAGTGCGCCCATGGCGTACGCCGCATGTCTTGGATGCATCGCAAAGAATTCGCTTGCAGGCCTGGCGCGATCGCGCGCGTCCTATTTTTGACCTGAGAAAACGCCTTGAGACGTTTTTCAATCTCGAAGCGGACGTGACTGTCGATGAGCTGACCCAATTGGCCGAAACGCTTCGCTCAGACAGTCTTTTCGCCCAGTTCAAGGCTCCTTATAAGACTGCTGTGGAGAAGTATCGGGCGCTGCTTCGAGGCGGCGTCGCGCTTAAAGTGGACTCCAAGAACGGCGGCTTCCAAAAAGCGGAGAAACTCAAAGAGTGGATCAGTCTGATCGAGCAGACGCGCTCCTATGCCATTCAGTCCGAGGCAAAGCAGGCTTTCGCGCCTCATTTTCAGGGAATCGACACCGACTTTAACTCGGCACTTGAAGCGAATGCATGGGCGAAGGCCGTTCGAGACGAATATTTCACGGAAGATATGGACTCGCCGCTGGATGGCGTCAGTTACGCCTTCGATACGGCGTTGATCGAGTTTGTTTCAAAAATTCCCGAAGAGAAAATCGCGCTCGCGACGAGCTGGAGCCAAAGCGCCGAAGCAGCAAGAGTTCTCGCGCTTTTGAAAAGCCCACTGTTCGAGAAAGGGGGCTCTTTTGCGGGAATCGAGCTCGAAAGAAAGAAGCGCTGCTGGGACCTCAAAAAGCTGCTGGAGCTCGCGTCGGAGATCGGTCTTTCTGACTCGATCGCCATGAAAGACTTGAGCGAGATTTCCGCTCGGGTTGAGGAAGCTTATTTCCTGATTCAAAGAATCGAGACGGATAAAGTTCTTCAGGCGTCTCTCAAAGAGGTCTACGCGGGAATCGAAACGGATCTGTCCCTGATTGAGCCCTGCGCGGCTTATGTCAAATCCGTCAAGTCTTGCCGGCTTCCGACTGAAGTGGAAGCTTCGCTTTTATCCATTCATGGCCCGCAACGTTTGGGAGATGCTCGCTCTTTAGTCGCTCGCTGTTTCACTCGGATCGCGACTTTGCGTGAGCACTATCGGCGTCTTGAAGTCGCTACTCGCGATGAGGTTCGCTCTTTCACCCAAGGCAAGGAATTGGAGTCCGCTCCCGTCGTCGATTTGATGGACCGAATCCAAAGCGCGCTTAAAAATGCCCAGTTTCTTGCAGAAGCCGTCGCCGAGCTCCGGGCAAAACGCGATTCTGGCCTGATCGGACTTAAAGTCGATCGCGATTCTTCTGATGCCTCGCATGACCCTTGCTTGATTCCTATCCATCATGAAAGCGGTAGTGATTGAGTCTTTTGGTCATGAGGATCAGCTAAAGCTGGCCGATCTGCCGGTCCCTATTCCCGGGCCGACTGAAGTCTTGATTGAAATCGCATACACTTCCGTGAATCCCGTGGATTGGAAAATCCGAAAGGGTTTCCTTCAAGGCCGATTGCCTCATCGCTTTCCGATCGTTCTCGGATGGGATGCCGCCGGCCGAGTCAAGGCAGTAGGCCGAAAAGTGAAACGCTTTCGGATCGGCGACGCGGTCTACGCGTACTGTAGAAAACCTGTGATCCAATGGGGAACCTATGCCGAGTACATCGCGCTCGAGGAAGACCTCGTTGCGCCCATGCCTCAGAGTTTGAGTTTCGCGCAAGCCGCGGCGATTCCTTTGGCCGGCCTGACAGCCTGGCAGGCGTTGCACGATCGCGTCAATTTGCAATCAGGCGAAGTCGTTTTGGTGCATGCCGGCGCGGGAGGAGTGGGGAGTCTAGGAATCGAATTCGCCTGCGCGCTGGGCGCAGAAGTCGTGACGACTGCCAGCAAGGAAAACCAAGAGTATGTGCGGGACTTAGGGGCCCGGCGTGCTATCGACTATCAGCATGAGAATTTCGTGGAGATCGTTCAGAGCCTCTATCCGTCGGGAATCGACGTGGTCTTGGACTGTGTAGGCGGAAATACCTATCGCGAAAGCTTTAAAGTTCTTAAGCCGGGAGGGCGCATCGTGAGCACTCTTGAGCAGCCTGATTCGAAGCAAAGCGCTCGATACGGGGTTGAGGCTTGCTATCACTTTGTGACGCCGAGCGGAGCTGAGCTTTCAGTCATCGGTAAGCTGATCGACGCAGGCAAGATCCGCGCGCCAGAGATTCACGAGCTTCCGCTGGAGCAGATTGCGGAAGCTCATATGAGAAGCGAAGAAGGGCATGTTCGAGGGAAAATCGTTCTGAAAATCAAATAGCGCGCGGCATTGTCATTGCGGAAATTGCGCTGAGTGATTGCGCTGGAATATGGAATGCATTGAACGAGCGGCATGAAGCTGCCTCGTCTGCTAACGATTTGTCTCTGCGCACTGTACGTCCTTCTTTCCGGATGTTTATTCGGTTCGAATCGGTTCTCAGACTTGAATCGGAGGGACGCTCAAGTGCCCGGAATTCATCTGGACCCGGACCTCATGTCAGCCGAAGCGCAAATGGTCGGAGAGGATACGCGTCTCATCGAGTCGTTGGAACTGGACGGAACGAAGGTTAAATTCTTTCGAAATATCTTTGGAGGAAACGATTCGGCCGCCGTTGAGAGCTATTTAAAGGAAAGAGTGCATTGGATCGTCTCATCGAAAAAAGATCTCGATCAGTCCGTGGTTTCGCTTTCAAATGCTCTGGGAGCCAGCGATGCGCATCCTCAGGTCGTGGCAACCAATATCGGCGCCGCGATCTGGTTCAGTGCGCTTCTGTCGGGCGAGCCTGCCGCTGCCATTCAGATTGGCTCGGATCTGGTTGAGGTTCATTCGACGCGAGCGGGAGTGATTCAGCTGGGAGAGGCTTATTCGAGTCAGCTTTCTGATCCTCTTTTGCGCATTTCCACCTTGGTTCATGAGGCCCGGCATTCGGACTGTACAGGAGGGGTTTCCAAGCAGGACTTAGCGCTCTTAAAAGCGGGAAAAGACCCTATCCGAAAAGACTGCGGGCATTTGCATGCGGATTGTCCTCCCGGGCATCCCTATGCAGGCTTTCCCGCTTGCGATGACCATGCTTGGGGCGCCTACGCCGTCGAAGCCGATTACATGGCTACTGTCGCGAAATATTGCCAAAACTGCAGCGACAAGGACAAAAAGGTCGCGACCATCGTTTTTGCGGATGCCGCCTCCCGGGTTTTGGATCTGGAGGGGCTTCTTTCTGGAAATGCAGGAGCGCCTGATATGACAAGCTCGGACGCCGTGCTTCCCTAATGCTTGGATTGCTGATAGAAGCGGGGCATGACCAAAGCAACGGTGCGCCATGCCTGGATTAGACTTCTTTTCGCGGTTTTGTTTTCATCTGCGGTTTTATCTGCGCCT